>CAZFUG010000043.1:0-23434 GCA_964522035.1 uncultured bacterium | reverse complement strand
ATTGCCGACCCCGATAATTACTGGCTTGAAGTTGTTCCAGAAAAGAAGATGAAATAATGCTGCTGCAAAGTTCAGGCCGGCGGCATGGCGGCATCGGGCCGACACAGCTGATTGCAATTATTCTGCTGCTGACTCTTGTCGGCATCGGAGCTTATTACTGGCAACAGAGAAAACCTGGCACCGACCGACCGTCATTAATTACCACAGTCAAAGGGTTTCCGATTGACGCAGCCCTGCGCGAGGCAACGAACCGCACCGGCAATGTCGTATTTGGTGGCAACCCGGTTTTAAACAGCAGCGCCACTTTGACCCTGCTGAAGAATATTGCCTATCACGCCGGGTATTGCGAAGAGCGACGCAATCCACTGTGGGTCGCTTATCGCCTTGACGCCAAAGAGGTCGGCGAAAAACTGAAAAGGCCAAAAGGCTTCAAGGCCGACCTGCGAACCCTTTCGCGGGTTTCTCCAAATGATTTTGTCAAAACCGGTTACGACCGCGGACACATGGCACCAAACTCGGCAATTGCCCAGCGTTTCGGCCTCGATGCCCAGTATGAAACTTTTCTCATGAGCAACATTGTGCCGCAAAGCCCGGAACTGAACCGCAAAGTCTGGCAAAGGCTTGAAAGGCTTGAAGATGAGTATGCCAACAACCTCGAAAGCATCTGGGTCATAACCGGACCGGTTTTTGACAGCCACATTCAGACGATTTCGAACAACATCGAGATCCCTGATGCATTTTTCAAAATTGTTTTTGACGAGGAAAATGGCAACCTGCGCACCCTGGCATTTTTGATTCAGCAGGGTGTCACGGGCAAAGAGCCAATAGACAGCTTTTTGACCAGCATAGACGAAATCGAGAAACTCACCGGCCTCGACTTTATTGCGCCTATGACAGACGAGGTCGAAAACAAGCTTGAAGCGGCAGCACCCGCCAGAATCTGGTAACAGCAGGAGATTGAAATGACAGAGAATTCAACCAGCAAAACTAATCTGATCATAATTGTAGTCGGAATCCTGTTTATGTTCCTTCTTCTTTATCATGTCTTTGGCAGCACCAGTCAGGGGATATATTCGATTGCCAAGGTAAAGAGCATTCAGCCGATCGAATCAGAAGACCCTGAAAGCAATGAGAAAACCTTTGCGGTCGAGCTTGATTTTCAATCAGGCGAACACAAGGGCAAAACCATGGTCGCCGAGCACTTCGAAACGCCAGGTTCGGCTTACAACCTGAATCTGCAACAGGGCGAAACGATTCTCGCCGTGGTCGAAAAGCAGGAAGACCAGGAAATAGTCGGAGTTGACGAACACTTCAAATCACACCGACTGATGTTTCTTTCAGCTCTGATCATAGTAGTCATAGCCGTTCTGGCTGGGGTCAACGGCGTAAAAGCCATGCTGGCATTGTTTTTTACTCTGATTATAATTTTTGGCGTCATGGCGAGGCTGCTTTTACAGGGCTGGTCACCAATTCCGCTTTCGATTGTCTGTTCGTTCGCCATCATTCTGATCAATATCGTCATCATTGCCGGGCGAACCCGAAAAGCTCTGATAGCAGGTCTCGGAACTCTCAGCGGCGTTATTCTGGCCGGAATTTTCGGCTGGATGGCAGCGGCTTTTCTGAGACTGAACGGCTACAGCGGAGATGAGAGCACGTTTCTGCAGATTCTCAATGCAAGCATCGACCTGCGTGGTATCATGATCAGCGGTATAATTATCGGTGCGCTTGGTGCAGTAATGGACGTCGCGATTTCAATCGCCTCTTCCCTTCTCGAAATTTCGCTGGCAAACCCGGCCTATGACCGACAGAAACTTTTTGCCAGCGGCATGAATATCGGACGTGACATTATCGGCAGCATGGTTAACACCCTGATTCTGGCTTACACTGGTGCATCTTTGACGCTGATTCTGGTATTCGCCATGCAGAAAGAGGATTTTCCGCTCATCAAGATCATGAACATGGAATTCATCTGCACCGAAGTGGTAAGATCGCTGGCCGGTCTGTTCGGCATGGTGCTGGCAATTCCAATAACAGCTCTGGTGGCCTCTTTTGTTTATTCCCGCTGGCGTTTTGACAGCAAAGCCGATTCTGACGGCGCTGAAGTTGAATAGACAGCAGGTCTGTGTTAGGTTGATCAAAACATTATCAGGGAGACACGCATGTTTGACCAGAGAGTGACGCTGCTCAGCGACTATGCCGGCCAGTATCTGCAGAAGGGCCAGGAAAGCGAAAACGGCGGGCTATGGAGCAATATGATCAGCCTGTTTGGTTCACGCAGGTCGAGACCGGAGATTTCTGGTTTTCAGGGTCAGCTCGATAGTGCGGATTACCTTTCTGACGAAGGTTTTGCGCCGTTCTGTAAAATTGACGACCGCATCATTCATGTAAAGAAAAATCAGGAAGAATGCGTAATTGCAATTTCGCAGAACGACAAAGTCTGGGATCTAACGACATGGGGCGAAGACTACATGTTCGTGACCCGCTTCATTGCAGAATGCTACTTTATGATCACCCGCGACGACTACCACATCGACGATGATGAAAGAACGGTGTTCAGGGCAATTGTCGGCTGTATCGAGGCCAGTTCTCAGGAAATTATCGATGCCCGCAATATTGTCTACTGGACTCTGATAGAAAAAGTTGTCGAAGACGGCGTCGTAACCGAAGAGGAACTTTCGGTTATGGCAAAGATCCGCCAGGAGCTCGAAATATCAGGTCATAATGTTGAAGAGCTTCACACCAAGGCTTTGAACGACTATTACGAACTGGTTCGACAGCGGCATGAAGAGTCAGATTATGGGCTCGAAGAGCTCGAAAAGATTCAGGAAATGGCGAAACTGCTGAATGTTAAACTGCATCGTGTTCCGGGCCGTTAAAAATGGATGATCTGAGCCGCCACTTAAACTATCTCAACTCGGATGACCCCGAAAAGCAGCTTGACGGGCTGGCGTTTTTTGCCGCCTGCGACAGCGGCATGCTGACGGGTGAGATAGTTAACCGGCTGGTATTTCTTGCAGAGCACGCTCCAAGACATATCGCCAATGTGGCTTCATCGATAATTTCTCAATCGCTCGGAAACCGGCAGCACAATTTCGTTGCCGCCCCTCTGCTTCACAAGCTGAAAACGGCAAAAGAGAGTGAAATATCTCTGCACGAGCTGGAATGGGCAACCAGGCTGAACACCGTGCCATTCAAAATAGCTCTTGAAGAATATCTCGACCGCTGTACCGAAGAGAAGCATATTTCATGGCTGGTCAAGAATCTGCCCAAAGCCTACCCTGATCCGGAGCAGATTCCGTTGCTGACTTCCTTTCTGACCTATGGCGACGACAGAATTGTCAGCAACACTATTGAAGGGCTTGAGAATATCAAAGATCCCACAGTGGTTTCTATTTTTGCCCAGATGCTTTCGCATGCATCACCGCGGGTCAGATCAACAGCTGCAGGCGCGCTTGCCCGCGTCAACCCTGAAAAAGCATGGCAGGCGCTCGCAAGAATGCTCGAAAACCCTGAGCAGACAGGCAGAGTCAAAGCTGCTTGTCATGCAGTCAGACAGTTAAGAAACCGTGATTTCACTGAACTTCTTATCCCGCTGCTGCAACACAACGCCGTATGTGAAGACGCCGCCAGCACTCTTGCGGTTCTGCTCCTCGAAAAAACCCGTCTGGTTTTCGACCATCGGCTGCTGAAAAACCGCCCGGATCTGAAAGAAAAAGTGGCGGGAGCGTTGATAGAAATTCTGCAAAAACATTGTCAGCATAAATAAAAGTAGTGCTATAATGGCTGCCCATTCTTTTTTCTGGAGGCAGTGATGACAATTCTTGGCCGTGAAGCCATTATTCAGGAAATGAAAAAAGGCAACATCAGAATTGAGCCTTTTGACGAGAAAATGCTCGGCCCCGCCAGCATCGACCTGCATCTTTCCAATGCATTCCGCGTCTTCGTGCATCTGCCCAATGAGCTGCACCTGACCGACAATATGGATTTTAAAGCTGCCACCAAAGGACTCGTGGTTCCGGATGGCGAAACTCTCACAGTAAAACCTGGTCAGACCGTTCTCGGCATTACCCAGGAAAAGGTCAGCCTCGGAAACGGCCTTTCTGGCTGGTTGGAAGGCAGAAGCCGCTTTGCCCGCGTCGGCCTGCTGGTTCATATTTCGGCATCATTTATGCAGCCCGGAATCAGCAACCACCAGGTTCTGGAAATCTCGAATTTCGGCCCGATTCCTCTCAAGCTTATTCCTGGCACTCCGATCTGCCAGTTTATCTTTCAGCGTTGCGAGAACCCGGGGCAATACCATGGGGTATTTGCAGGCCAGACACCAGACAACTTCTGGCTTGGCTGATATATGGAGAAGAAAATGGCTAACCCCTGGAAATGTTTGAAATGCGAAAACACCGCTTTTGAAACCGGTGAGCTGCGTGCCACCGGTGGTTTTCTGTCAAAACTGTTCGATATTCAGACCGAAAAATATTTGACAGTAACCTGCAAAAACTGTGGTTTTACCGAATTTTACAAGCGCAGCAGCAGCATTGTCGGCCATGTGGTCGACTTCATGGTTGGCTCATAATGCAATAAGGCCGGGCAAATGCCCGGCCTTATTGCATTATGAAAGGTGTTAATTCAGCGTTTTTTGCCCGGCTTTGCAGATGCCGCAGGCTTTGCTTTCTCTGACTTCTTTATTTCAAGGTTTTCGAGCTCGTTTTCAGCAAATTCCTCACCGTATTTTGTGGCAAACTCTTCGTAAATAGACATGTGTTCTTCGAAGCTGCCGGCTTTTTTGCCGCCGAGCTTGCGATTCATATCGCGGTCTGCGAGTCGTTCGATCAGTTCATCCCAGAAGGTTTTTTCTTCGTATTCCCTGATAAATTCGGCAGCCTGGGTCTGGTCTTCCCAGTCGGTGTTGGGTATGTATTCCTTGATGTCATCCATGAAATCAATTTCTTTTTTCATGCCATTCTTATGAGCATGGGCATAGATTTTCTGAATGAGCTTGATATAGTCGTCTCTACGGCCATCTTCTTCTTCGTAATCGTGGGCAGTCATAACCCATTCGGCCATTATGGCGATTTCTACGAGTTTTTCGAGTTCAGCTTTGCTAAAACTGATATCCATGGGCAGATTCCTTTGCGTCATTAAGATTTAACATCTTGAACGCTACAAAATTTACCACAGAAAAAAAGCAACCGCAAAACGAAACTTGCCTGCGGATTAGAACAACCTTGAAAGATCAGCGTTTAAGCAGCTCTGGCAATTTATCGAAGCTGTCGGCAAATTCTTCGATGGTATCAAAAACCGGCGCCCCGGAAGTAAGCAAACGCTGTTTCGAATTATGCCCGGCAGCAATCAGAACGCAGGGGATCCCCATGGCGACAGCGGTATCGTAATCATGCAGCGTATCACCGATCATCAGTGCCTTGTTTTTATCACAGCCGCATTCGGCGATGAGGTTGCAGCCAAGCTCGACCTTGCTGTGAGCGTAACTGTTGTCAAGGCCGCGCACTTTGTCAAAATAGCCAGTCAGTCTGAAATGGCTCATACATAGATGCAGCGCCTGGTCGTAGAGAGCAGAAAGTACGAACTGCCTGATTCCAGATGTTCTAAAGCGGTCGAGAGCTTTTCTGACACCATCATGAAGTTTGCATTCGAACATGCGTGAGCCGTAGGCATCGATATATTCCTGGCCGGCGGCTTCATATGATTCGCGGGAAAAGTCAAAGCCAATGTTTTCGTAATATTTTTTTATCGGAAATGTGAATTTTTCGAGGTATTCCTTGCGTTCAATAGTTGGCAGGGAGCGTTTTCCGAGGCTTACATTGATTATATCGATACATTCATCGACATCGTTGAGCAAGGTACCGTTCCAGTCCCAGAATATGGTGTTAAAAGCAGACATGAGTGAGCATTCTCCGACTTGAGCTGGCCGAATTATAACACAGTCGGCACTGGAAGCAACAACCGGACCGGCAAAAATACGCCGACCGCAATGAAAGCTCAGAGAGACGGAATCCCGGTATAGCCGACCAGGCGTTTAAGTATTTCTTCGGCGGCCTCGGCGGTTGGGAAATATGGAAAAACCGTAATCGTATCGCCATTCTGTCTTACCAGAACGATTTCATAAACAGTTTCTAGCTTACTCAAAGGGTAACGACGCGATGAAAAGCGGTTGACCCTGAAGCCGGCGGTATCAAAAAAGCGCAGTGTTTGCTGAGAACCAAGAATTCTGCAGATGTAACATCCGTAAACGATTATCTGCCCGTCTTCGACAGAAAATTCTATTCTGCGAAATCCGTCTCTGATCAAAGCCAGGCCATGGGCAAGAATTATTACAGCCAACACGAACATGATTCCTGCCCCGATTCCATAGAAACTTCTGCCGGAATCGGCGTGCAGTGCCCGGTATATAAAATTCAATCCTCCGAGCAGGAAAGGGAAGCCGAGCACAATCATCAGGATGATTTCAAGAATCAGGTCGGCGGTTTTCTGACATTCTACAAGCAGCTTGCCGGCCTTGTCAGAAAGGTTATATTCGAGGAGAATGTGGCCATTTTCTATTCTTGAGCTGTCTTCATTCATACAATCAACCTCTCCCGGGGAGCAGACCGTCACCCGGCTAACCAACCAAAAATGTCTGCATTTTTATCCGTACACAGAACAGCAATATAAATATAATCAGCAATATTGTTTTTAGCAATGCAAAGAAAAAATAAAAACCGCTTTTTTTGCCTGAGCCCTTGCTATTAAAAATTATGGCATTATAATTCTTGTACAATCTGCATTTTTGAGGTGAAAAAATGAAGCGAATCGGTAGTTTTCTGATACTGATGGTTCTTCTGGTTGCTTTTATCGGTGTTACCGGCCAGGCTAAAGCCGATGTCGAAAAGTATTTCGACAGTATCCAGACCAATGTTTTCGACCCGGCCGCCAAGGTCAGATTTCTGCCCGAAAACGTTAATTCATGGTTCGCCCGATGGCATATTCTTGACAATGCCAGAAAATCTATAGACGTTACCTATTTCATCGTCGAACAGGACATCTTCGGCATGAGCATGCTGGGCATGCTTTACAAAAAAGCCAGAGAAGGCGTCAATATCCGCCTCATGGTCGATGCACGCGGCACCAAGGGTCTCACCCGCAAATTCATCGGCCAGGATGTTCTTCAGGAAATGGTAAAGTTCAAAAACGTGCAGATTCGCGTTTTCAACCCGGTTCACCGCAAACTGCAGGCGCTTTTTGACGATCTGCGCAAAATAACCGCTTCAAATCACGACAAGATTATCCTCGTCGATGACGAATACCTGATCACCGGTGGCCGCAACATTTCGAAAAACTATTTTGTCGATCCCCGCGATCTCAAAACTGTTTACCGCGACACCGACATTCTCATTCAGAGCCCCAAAGTAGCCAACCAGGCCGGACTGGCTTTTGACGAAGAATTCCGCAACGGCGGCACTTTCCAGATATATAAAGACATTTTCGGCAACGCCGACACCATGAGCAAAGACCTCGAACTTGCCTACAATGCAATGCGTCGCTACATCACCGGTGGCGGACTCTTCAAGGTTCCCTCGCCGACTCTGAGCAAAGAAACCAACGAACTGCTCAAAAAATACAATGACGAACTGAAAAGCTACGAACGCATGCAGCACTACGCCTCTTTCAATCTGTTCAACGGTGAGAGAGCATACCCCACCAGAATTCTTGACAAACATTCGATTAACGGCCAGCGCAACGACATCACCAAAAACCTTTCAGGCCTGATGGATGCTGCTGAATCAGAAATCATCATTCAGAACACTGATGTGGTTCTCACCGACGAAGCCCGGGCCGCGATCAAAAGAGCCAGTGACCGTGGAGTGAAAATAATCATTCACACCAACAGTCCCATGAGCTCAGACAGCCTGCTGACTCAGGCAATGTTCATCGGTGACTGGAAAGGCATTCTCAAAGATATGCCCAACGTAAGAATCTTTGGTTATAAGCTTTCCACCAAACTGCATTCAAAAGTATTCGTTTTCGACCGCAAAATCGCAGTAATCGGCACCTATAACATGGATTGCGTCAGCGAACAGATCAATTCCGAAGTAGTTGCCGTAGTAAAATCGCGCCCGTTCGCCAATCAGGTAGCCGGCAAAATTATGCGCGACATCGAAGATTCACATGAATACAAAATTAAAGTAGAACGCGACGGCTCGATCAAAACCATTTTCGGGCCGGAATCACATTCTGACAAAGAAGTAATCGACCGCCTGAACATGCTGCAGAAACTGCAGTGGCTCAGACCGCTCATCTGATCTCAACCGCAGATTACCGGGGCCTGCCTCATAGCAATATGAGACAGGCCTTTTTCATGTAACATAAACATGCAGTAAAGCGCGGACAAAACATTAATCTGTACCGAAGCCACCAGGTAGTGGCTATGAAAAGGCATTAGATGAAATACAAATGCGCTTCATGGGTTTTTGCATTGCGGCGTTCATCAGGGCAATCGCACTAAAATGTCAGTTCCTAATCAGAACAAGATTACCGCCTCTGTCCCCTGGGTTATAAAAGTGGGAATGACGAATATTAAATGCGTTTGCCCTGATAGAATCATTTTGAGGTTGACTTCTGCCACAATAAAGGTATCATATTTAGTGTTTGCAATTTTTTTCACGAAGCGAGAAACAATCAAATGACCAGGCTTAACGATACTCTGTTAAAAGCTGAACAAAGCGGCGATCTTTCGATCGATGAAATTGAATTTCTGCTCAGCCTTTCTGAGCAGTCTGATCTTGACAGACTGTTTGCGGCGGCTTATGCCGTTAAAGAACGCTTCGTCGGCAAAAAAGCCTGGTTCCGAGGCATTGTTGAATTCAGCAACATCTGCAGCAAAGACTGTTACTACTGCGGCATCAGGCGCAGCAACAGCAAAACCAGCCGGTTCCTGATTCCTGAAGAAGACATAATCAAATCGGCAGTATGGGCCTGGGAAGCGGAATACGGCAGTGCGGTGCTGCAGTCGGGCGAACGCTCCGATGCGCAGTTCGTCGACATGGTAGAGCGGATCATCAAAGAAATCAAGAAACGCACCAATGGCGAACTTGGGCTGACCCTCTCGCTTGGCGAGCAGACCGAAGAAACTTACCGACGCTGGTTCGAAGCCGGGGCACATCGCTATCTTCTGCGTATAGAAACCAGCAACCGCGAGCTTTACAGTCAGCTGCACCCGGCCGACCACAATTTCGACGAAAGACTTGCCTGCCTCGATCGTCTTCGCCGGGCGGGCTTTCAGGTCGGAACCGGGGTCATGATCGGGCTGCCGATGCAGACCATGCGCCATCTCGCAGAAGATGTAATGTTCTTCAAGCGCCAGGATGTCGACATGATCGGTATGGGACCTTACATCTATCACAACGAAACGCCACTGGCAAAATACCGTGAAGAATGGGAAATACCGACAGGCAAACTGCTCAATCTCGGGTTAAAAATGATTGCAGTTACCAGACTGGTGCTGCGCGACGTTAACATCGCTTCGACCACGGCTCTGCAGGCTTTGCAGGACAACGGCCGTGAACTTGGACTGAAGGCCGGCGCGAACATTATCATGCCGAATACGACCGACACCCAGTATCGTGAGAGCTACCAGCTCTACGAGAACAAACCCTGTCTCGATGAAAATGCCTCGATGTGCCGCGGCTGCCTGCAGCGGCGTATCGAAGCCATTGGTGAGACGATCGGCTTTGGCGAATGGGGTGATTCGAAGCATTTTGCCCAGCGCCAGAAGAGTAAACAGGAGACGAACCATGAAGCTGAGAATTCTGCTGATAATGACGGTTCTACTCGCAACCTCACTACTTTTTCAGGAAAAAGCCCAGACAGCAGGAGGTGAACTTATGCAGGAAAACCGACCTTTAACCGCTGAAGAAGAGCGCGTAATCGTGCATCGCGGCACCGAGATGCCTTTTACCGGCAAGTTTCTCAAGCACAAGGAAAAGGGTACCTATACCTGCCGCCGCTGCAGTGCCGCACTCTATCATTCAGAGCACAAATTCGACTCTGGCTGCGGCTGGCCCGCCTTTGACGACGAAATCGCCGGCGCAGTCAAGCGAAAACCCGACCCTGACGGGCATCGGGTCGAGATTGTCTGTGCCGCCTGTGACGGTCATCTTGGCCATGTCTTTGTCGGTGAGGGCTTAACCGAAAAAAATCTTCGCCACTGTGTCAATTCGGTCTCTCTTGATTTTGTGCCTGCCGGAAGTAAAAAGAATGCCGAGGCAATATTTGCCGCCGGCTGCTTCTGGGGTGTGGAGCATCTGATGAAACAGGCTCCAGGCGTGAAAGCCACGCAAGTCGGTTATGCCGGAGGGCATCTTGAAAATCCGGATTACCGCAGCGTCTGTTCAGGTACAACCGGTCACCTGGAAGTAATCAGAGTAGAATTTGACGAAACAGTTACCAGTTTTGAAACCCTGGCCAAGCTGTTTTTTGAGATACACGACTTTTCGCAGGCCGATGGTCAGGGCCCCGACATTGGTGAGCAGTATCTTTCGGCCATTTTTTATGCAGATGACGCGCAGAAAGCTACAGCAGAAAAACTGATCGGCCAGCTCCAAAGCATGGGCCATAAGGTTGCCACAGCCCTGCGCCCGGCCACAAAATTCTGGCCGGCAGAAGATTACCATCAGAACTACTACAGCAAAACCGGCAAGGCGCCTTATTGCCACATCAGACGAAAAATTTTCTGAACAACACAGTATTACAAAGCAAAACGCCCGGCAGAATTGCCGGGCGTTCTGTTTTATTTACCACTGCAGGGCTGACAGCTATCTTTAAACCCAAGCTTACGTAGAAAAAATACCGCCGGACACAGCCCGGTAAAGGCTGATTGAATAAGGTTCAGAGCCACAAAAACCGTTAACAGAACAAACAATTGATTAACATACCAGGTCAGATAAAGGCTCAGCAGAATCATGCAGCCGGCCAGAACACGAATTGCATTATCGATAGTCATAAAATTCTCCTGTTGTTTTTTGTAGTTATCAGCAATCAGCATGCCATTTCTGGCCAGATCTTTCATTTGCAGGCATACATGAGACTGAAAAGACAGCCCGCAGCAATTCATAATTCAGCCGCAAACAACATTGCGCAACCATACGCAACATGCTAACGTAACCTATCGCAACATCAAAAAAACAGGTGAACCAAAATGAGAGACAACCAGTTTCTTCGCAGCATCAGTACTGCACTACTTCTCGATACGATGGCTGAGGGAGTGATGATGGTCGACACCGAGGGCAAAATAATGGTCTGGAACAAAGCAATGCAGGAAATGACAGACTACACGGCCTCAGAAGCAATCGGCAGAACTACAGAATGGCTCAGAGCAGCGGAATGTGTCGGGGCCCGGCAGATATTTTCGCTCCTCAGTCCGAAAAAATCAGAAACATGCGTCACCGGCTGCGAGTGCCGCATGGTCGCGAAGAGCGGCGAGCATATTCCTGTAATGGTCAATGCCAGAATTCTTCGCGATGAGCAACAGAAAGTTCTGGGCATTCTGCAGACTATCACTGATTTTCGCCCGGTTTTCAACCTGCGCCAGGAAATCGCGGCAATGGCCTCGAAAATGCAATCGGAAGAAAATTTTCATGGCATCACCGGTCGCAGCCTGTTAATGCAGAAGGTTTTCCGGCTGATTTCGCTAGCAGCTGAAAGCGAAGCTTCGGTGATGATTCTTGGCGAAAGCGGCACAGGCAAGGAGCTGGTCGCTTCGGCAATTCAGGAATTGAGCAATCGGCGGCAGAAGCCGTTTATAAAGGTTAACTGCGGTGCAATCCCTGAAACTCTTCTTGAATCAGAGCTTTTCGGGCACGAAAAAGGAGCCTTTACCGGCGCCATAAAACAACGTACCGGGCGGTTCGAAGCCGCAGACGGCGGCACGATTTTTCTTGACGAAATCGGCGATATAAGCGCCGCAATGCAGGTAAAAATGTTGCGGGTTCTTCAGACTGGCGAGTTCGAAAGGGTTGGCGGTGAGAAAACCAGCAAGGTGAACGTCAGAGTCATTGCAGCAACAAACAAAGACCTGATACGTGAAGTAAGAGAAGGAAGATTCAGAGAAGACCTTTATTACAGGCTGCGGGTGTTTCCGATCAATCTGCCACCACTGCGGCAGAGACCTGACGATATACCCCTTCTGGCACGGCATTTTGTCAGTCGTTTCGGCGCGAGAACAGGCAAGCTGATTTCCGGGGTTTCGCGCGAGGCAATGAGCAGACTGGTTTCTTATCAATGGCCCGGAAACGTCCGCGAACTTGAGAACGCTATTGAATATGCCTTCGTCGTATGTCAGGAAAAAACTATCGATGCCGACGATCTGCCGGGAGAACTTTCGGCCTCGCAGCATCAGACAGGCGAAAATGGTGGTGATTTCGGCCTGGTGCAAAGCGTGCAACCAGGCGGACTGAAGCCGGCGGATTCAAGAAAAGTCTCAGGCAGAATGGAAGCGAAAAAGATTCTCAGAGCGAAAAAAGAGTTGGCCAGATTGCTTGAAGAAAATCTCTGGAACAAGGCAGAAGTCGGCAGATTGCTTGGAGTCAGCAGAACCGCCGTCTGGAAATGGATCGAAAAACACGGAATAAAAAATGAGCAAGGTGATTGACGCTTCGGGTGTACATTCTTACAATTTAGGGATATTATCGACAGGAGTATCAGCATGAAAAAGCTCACTGCAGCAATAGCGGTTTTTCTGGGCATGATGGTTGCCGGCACGGCAATGGCCCAGGAACTGACCCTTTTCACCATGCCTTCACCCCGCAAAATCAACTGGTCAAGTCCGCGCGGCCTTTTGAACAGTGCGGTCACCAACAATCTGACCTTTCAGCATCGCTCGCACAAGCATGCAATCGGACACGTTTTCATTCAGCTCAGCCACGAAGGTCGTAAAGAGCTGATTCTTACCGGTAGTGTTCCGTCTCCTGAAGATAATTCCAGTGATCTGGTGCTCAAAAAGGGCTACGGTCTTGGCATTCTTTTTCACGGTATGGCCGGACGCCTTGAAAAAACTGAAGACCTGCAGGCTGAAATAGTTGACCGTTTTGAATCGGGTCGAATCGCTTACATCAGGTTCAAGCTCAACGATGCCAATTACGATCGCCTGAAAAAGTATCTCGAAATTTACCGCAAACGCGGTTATGGCAACACCTACAACGGCCTCAACAGACCAAGAGAAGGTCTCGGTGCCGGTTGCAGTGCCTTCGGCATCGCATTCGTAGAAGTGGCAGGTCTGATGCATCCGGTCTGGAGAGAAAAATGGCCGGTTTCGGTCAGAATCCCGAACACTCTGATTGGCGGACCGCTTACCGGCAACAAAGTTTCACCCTGGAAGGTTCTCAAAGCCGGCAGCTGGGCGAAGGAATCCGAACCGCACCGCGTTCTGACTCTTTATGAGCCTTATTACATCTATGAATGGATTCTCGAAGAATGGCGCCGGGAAAACACTGCAAAGACTGGCAGAGTCAAGCTTCTGAAACGCAAAAATGCCTTCGGTCTTGAATACGACTGCACGCATGTTGCTCCGCCTGAAGAACCAATGTTCCAGGGCGCTGCCGCTGCAATAGAAGACGACGAATAAGCCTTTATAAAAACCGGCTGTTCCGTGATGGAACAGCCGGTTTTATTTTGCATCGGTTTCAGTCGCTGACAAGCGCCTGGCGGTTGATTTCGTCGCGCAGGGTGCGGCGCAGAACTTTTCCGATTGCGGATTTTGGAAGAGTTTCGCGGAATTCGATATCACGCGGCACCTTGTAATTAGCCATATTTTTGCGGCAGAAATCTATCAGCTCGTTGCGATCAATAGTCTGACCATCAACCGGAACGACGAAGGCGCGCGGAACTTCGCCGCGGGTTTCATGCCTGGCGCCAACAACCACGGCTTCTTTGACCGAAGGGTGTTTGAAAAGAACTTCTTCGATCTCGCGGGGATAAATATTGTACCCGCCACTGATAATCAGGTCTTTTTTGCGATCGGTGACAAAGAAATAACCTTCTTCATCGCGGTAACCTATATCGCCGGTATAGAGCCAGCCGTCACGCAGTACCATTTCGGTCTGACCGGGCTGCTGAAAATACCCTTTCATGACCTGAGGCCCACGAATAATTATTTCGCCATGTTCGCCCGGTGCGAGTTCTTTGACGCCGTATTCGACATCGACGATACGGGCTTCGGTAGAAGGTATCGGCAGGCCGATCGAGCCGGCCTTGCGTTTTCCGAAAATCGGATTGAAATGGGTTACCGGTGATGTTTCGCTGAGGCCGTAACCCTCGGTGATTTTCGCCCCGGTCTTTTTTTCGAACAGCTCCATCTGGGCGACTGGAAGAGGTGCAGAACCGCTGATAATAAGCTTAAGAGTCGAAAGGTTATAGGAATCGATATCTTTCTGACTGAGACAGGCGCTGAAAATCGAGGGGGCCGAGGCCATGCAGGTAATTTTTTCTTCTTCTATCAGCGTCAGAAGTGCCCTTGGCGTAAAGCGTGGCAGCGGCAGCATTGCTGAAGCAAGAACTACGGGCAGAATGATCGTTACGGTCAGGCCATAAATATGGAAATAAGGGAGAACGCCGACGAATTTTTCCTGCCCGGGCTGCAGAACGTGAAAAATCTGCTGGCTCTGCATCGCGTTTGAAAACAGATTGGCATGCGTCAGCATACAGCCCTTTGAAATCCCGGTGGTTCCGCCGGTGTATTGCAGCAAAGCCAGGTCTTCGCGCGGCTCGATGGTTTTACAGCTGTATCCGTGATTGTCTTCGAGAAGTCCTGACCAGGCTGAAATTTTCGCGCTTTCTGGCACCAGCGAGGTACCCTCTGCGGATGCCGGCACGACAAAAACTTTTTCGACACCGGTATTTTCAAGAACAGCGGCCACTTTTGGCAGGAGCAGATCGTTGGTAATAACGAACTTTGCCCCTGAATCATTGAACTGATGAAGCAGTTCGTTTTCTGAATACAGAGGGTTGGTCATGACGCCGACAGCGCCAGCTCTGACGATGCTCCAGAAAGCAATAATGGTTTCGCTGCAGTTGGGCAGAAAAACCGCAACCCGGTTCTGTTTCTCAAGCCCGTGAATTCTGAGGTTTCCGGCTACAACTTCGGTCATACGGTTGAATTCAGAATAGGTCAGCCTCTGAGCACCCTGTTTAACGGCAATATTTTCGGGAAAGTTTTTTGCCGCCTCAATGATAAAATCGTGTAACGGGCGTTTTTCAGAAGAAATTTCATGTGCCACAACAGAATCGTAGGAACTCAACCAGCATTTATCCACCATTCAGGCCTCCTGGCATTTCGTGCAGTCAGAATAAACCGTTGCGGTGCCGCTGCGCAAGAATTTTGTTTGACTAACAGCGCAAAAAAGATATAGTCTGATTACGCACATCGTAATTTGTGTGATTTTTTGGCCGGCGCTGCCGGATTAAAGGAGCCATAATGACTATCGTAAAAAAGGGCGACCTCGTATTTGTACACTACACCGGCAAGTTTGATTCCGGCGAAGTTTTTGACACCAGTGCCGATGGGAGCCCTCTGTATTTTATCGTTGGCGAAGGCGACATCATCGAAGGTTTTGAAAAGGCCGTCGTCGGCATGAAGATCGGCGAAAAGAAAACCATTCATCTGACTCCGGCACAGGGTTACGGTGAATATTCAGAAGATCGCGTCATCAGCACCGATCGCAAAAACTTTGGCGACGATTTCGAACCAGAAATCGATCAGCAGCTGGCACTGCAGCTTGAAAACGGCGACCGGGCCATTGCCACCATCGTAGATTTCAACGACGAAAGTGTCACGCTTGACATGAATCATCCTCTGGCCGGTGAAAACCTGCATTTCGACCTCGAACTGGTCGACATCAAAGACGCTTCAGAAATGCCGCAGTCATCATGTGGCAGCGGCTGCTCAAGCTGCTCCGGCTGCGGTCACTGATCGCTTTTCCCAGTTTTTACAATCGACCCCGGGCTTTATGCCCGGGGTTTTGATTTTTCGCAGAATCATTCAGAAAGAAACGGCTTTACCCCTGAATTCATCAACGCAATGTTTCCCGCCCAGGCAACCGCCTCTTCTTTGCCTGACGGTGGCCGCACAGTCATGACATTTTTTCCCAGCCTGGCAGCCCAGGAAGCAGTTATCATCGAACCGCTGCCGGCTGCGGCCTGAACTACGACCACTGTTTCAGCCATGGCTGCGATAATGCGGTTGCGGGTCGGGAAAAAGCTTCTGACCGGTCGGGCACCGGGCATCAATTCGGTCATCAGCGCACCGGCTTTTCTGATTTCGGAAAAAAGACCGGCGTTTGCGGCCGGATAAACCACATCAAGACCGGTACCCAGAACCGCCAGAGTATAAACGCCTGAATTCAAGGCGGTTTTATGAGCAACCGTGTCGACACCTGAGGCACCGCCACTGACAATTGCAAAGCCCTGAGCCATAAGGTGACGGCAGACCGATTCGGTCAGAGCGACAGCTTCCGGTTCGATACTGCGGGCACCAACGACAGCTGCGAATCTGCACTGAGGAATCAGGCTGGAAGCAAAAATAACCGGAGGCGGTTCGCCGAGTTCAGCTAACTGCGAAGGGTAACCCGGCTGTGAAAAATACCAGCCCAGGAGTTCACCGGAGCGCACAAGCCTTATGGCCGCTGCAATCGAACTTCTGGTTGAGGCTTTTCTGAGGCTGACAGAGGAAAGTGCCGGGTCTGTTTTGAGATAACTGCGCCAGCAGCGCAAAGCTGCCGATGGCGTACCATTCTCTGCAAGCATACGGCGAAAGGTGGCAGCGCCGACTCCTTTCAGCCGACTGAGTATCAAAGCAGCAGCAAACTCGCGCATATTTTTCCCCTGCAAAAGATTTTTACAATTATCTGGCAGCATAGCGATTTTTTGAGACTGCGGCAAGCCCCCAGTCAGGGTTCGGCTAAAAGTTGACCTGAAGCCGATTTGATGCTATAATCGCTCTATCAATTTTAATTTCCAAAGGAGATTTCTATGGCAGAGTTGATTCTTAACGCTGAAGTAAGAAACAAAACAGGTAAAGAGAACGCAAAGAAGCTCAGAGTCAAAGATTTGATTCCGACTGTTGTATACGGCAAGGATTTTGCCCCGGTACATTGCGCGATTCCGAGACTGCAGATTGAAAAGCTGCGCAAGATCAATCGCAATTCTCTGATCGACCTTCAGTTCTCGAACGGTGGCAAACACACTGTTATCGTAAGAGATTCACAGAAGCACCCGATTACCCACAGCTACGTTCATGTTGACCTGCAGGCCGTTTATATGGATAAACCGGTCAGAGTCGATGTCGATCTCGAATTTGTCGGCACCCCGGTCGGCAAGAAGAGCGGCGGTATCTTTACCACCATGTGCAAACAGGTTAAGATCGAATGTCTGCCTGGCAAGATCCCCGAAGTGATCAAGCTCAACATCGACGATCTCGATGCCGGTATGTCACTGCACGTTTCAGACATCAAAGCTGGCGATTTCAAGATCGTTACCAGCCCGAAAATCGCCCTCTGCCAGATCTCACAGATCAAAGACGAAACTGAAGGCACTGCTGCCGCCGCTCCTGGCGCTGCTCCGGCCGCTGGTGCTGCTGCTCCGGCTGCTGCCGCTGCTCCCGCTGCTGCTGCTCCCGCTGCCAAGAAGGCCAAGTAATTTTGGTTAAAGAAACCTGGTTTTAACAAGACAGGCCACAATAGCCCCCGCAAGGGGGTTGTTATGGCCTTTTTATATCGACCTGATACCGGCAAACAATCTTTTTCAGGAGTCAAAATAGATGAGTAGTTTCGAAATAGGTTCTCCCATCGTCCACCCAATTCATGGTGCTGGAATTCTCAAACAGATCGATAAACGACAGGTGAGAGGGAGGCTTCTGAGCTACTACATCATCGATTTTCCATACAGCGATCTCGGCCAGGTTATGGTACCGATCGAAATGGCTGACAAAGTCGGACTGCGCGTGATAAACAACCATTCCAGCATCGATGAAATTTTCTCTTCTCTCAGCGAAACTTTCACCGAAGAAGAAGAAGAAGAAAGCAAAAGCTTTCATCAGCGCTATCGCGATTATCTTGAAAAAATTCAGAGCGGCGACCTGATTCAGGTTGCCAGAGTCTACAGACTTCTGTGCCGGCGCAGTATGATAAAACCGCTTGGCACCAAAGACAAGGCACTTTTCGAAACCGCACGTCAGCTTCTGATCTCAGAAATCGTCTTTTCAAAAGAAGTTGTTGATTCTGAAGCCAGCGCCATGCTTGACGAAGCGATGGAAGACATGATTTTCTGACGTCTTTTCACGTTCAGCAGACAGGCTGCCGCCATGCGGCAGCCTGTTTTTATTTTGTCTGCAAAATGACAATTTAGTATAATGAATAAAGTGAAGCCTGAAAAAAACAGCAAACTCAGGTAGCGGAGAGAGGGCAGCATGAAAATTATCGACACGCCAAAAGAAGTCTGCAGGTGCCGCGGCAAGCTAAGTTTCATCAAAGACGCTCCTTATCAGGCAAAGGCAAAGTTCGTTCCTCAGGATCAACTCTGGCAATGCCGAATCTGCAGTCGATATTATCTGAAAACATGGCGTTCGGCCAATATCGACTACTATACTGAAGAAGCAGACTATGACGCATTTTTTGATGAAATTACCTCAGACCACCATCTGTGCATTCTTTGCAACGGAACCAGAGAAAAAGATTTTCCGGTCTGCAACGGCCAGCCGGTCTGCAAAAAATGTTACTTTCTGCAGGAATGGTCTGAGCGTTTTAAATCTGGACTTGAAAAAGAGCCCGCGCCTTCCGATGCAGAAATAACTGAATTTCTTGATGGAGAATATGCTTTTGAGGCCAAGCTCTCAATCAGATCAGCAGAGATCTTACGCCCCTTCGCCGAGCGTGGTTTTTCGCTGGCCGAAATGCATCTTGGCGAGCTTCTAGAAAATGGTCCGGAAGGCTTCAGAGACCGTCAGACCGCGGTTACGTATTACCAGAAAGCTGTCAGCAAATGCGTTCCGCATGCTTTTTATCTGCTCGGCAGATTTTTTCAAACCGATGAAACCTCTGCTGACAGTCTGATAAATGCCTACAAATACTATAATCTCGGTGCCTACTTCGGTGACACCGTCTGCCCTCCTGCCCGCGAAAAAACAGCCGCGAAACTGCCACTGGCGGATATTATCAAAGCCCAACAGGAATCGGCCCAAAAACTGCACAACTGCTGGCCTGGTCGAGACTATCGGCAGAAAATTCTGGCCAATCTGAGAAGCGTTTCCGGGCAGATGGAAGGGGAACTGCGCTACGCAGAGATGCTTGAAGGAACCGGTTTTCAGCAGTTTCTTCTCGACTACCACGAATCAGAAAACATTTTAAGAAAGCTTGCAGAAGATGATTTTTTGCCGGCGCAGTATGAGCTTGCAAAAAGACTGCGCGAGGGCAGAACGCTTCTTTCTGACCTGGAGCTCGCAGATAATCTTCTGAAGCAGGCAATTTCGCGTAAATATCTGCATGCAATCGAATACGCCTGGAACGAAAAGGCCGCCGGCAAGCCGGTAAACATTGAGTCAGACTGGCTATCTTCAGGTTTCATGAGTCTAATTGATTCAGGCAGTACAGCCGCAATGTTCATCTGGGGGTTGATTAACTGCCAGGCCCGTGGGATTGCTGAAAACCCGGAAGAGGCCTGGAAATGGCTCAACATTGCCCAGTTTTCCGGGATAAGACTGCCTGCACCGAACCCGCTTGATTACCTTGAAACGAAAATGACAGCTGAAAAGTGCTACCAGTTATTCAAAGACACTCTCAGGTGGCTTGAAATACATCATTCTCGACTGGCAAAATGGTCTCAGCTGCAGGGCATTTTACATGCAAAACTGACCGAAAACCGACCAGAAAAATGGCTTGAACTGGGGCTGCTTTTTAAGACCGGAGCCGAAGGCTTTCTTCGGTCGCCAGTTCTTGCCTGCGGCTGTTTCAAACTGGCGGAATGCAACGGTAGCCCGGGGGCTGCCAAAGAACTTGAGCAGATGAAAAGACTGATGCCTGAATGGCTGCTGGAAAAGTCTCAACACGCTGCAATGTTGATGGAAAAAACCGGGCGTCTGCCCTCATCTGAAGACTAGAAGCACAGCCGGAGTGCCGCTGCCAGTCAGCTCCGGTCGGAATAAAAATCGCTTGAACATGATGCGAAGATTTATTTCAGGAATTAACAGGAATCTGCCGAATCCTATTAAAGAGAAGGCAAACAATGAAAAGAAGATTCCTGTTAACTGCAGCTGCTATTCTGGCACTATTTCTGCCCGGCACCAAGGCGTTTCTCGCCAGTGGCAGAAATGGCACTCTGATGCACGGCGCAATGGCTCCCGTAGATGGTCGCAAAGGCGAGGCCAATTTTTATTCGCTGCTGAACAATTCTGGCCGCGAGTATCAATCGTGGGTTCGCGACGGCAGAAATTATTTCAACCGCCGCGAGTATGAACAGGCTATATGGGCTTTCAGAAAAGCGATAGAGTTGCGCCCGGCAGCTGAAGAAGCAAGATTTCTGCTTGGCTGCTCCTACGAAAAACGCGGACTTGAAGGACTTCCCGGTGACCAGACAGACTGGGACCAGCTTGCGGCAAGAGAATACATCGCTGCCGTTGAGCTTGCCGACCATCTTCCCGCACGCTTCAATCTGGCGATTCTGCATCGACGGCATGGGCGTTTCGAAGAGGCCCGGCGTCATCTCGAACATATTCTTCTGATCAAGGATTCAGGAATAATTGGCCGCAAAGCTTCTCAGGAGTTGAGCGCCCTGTTTCATCAGGATGTCAGGCCCAGAGGCATTTCAAGCAAAGTGAGGGACCTGACCTCACGATGATCAATAAAAAATTTATCAAAAAGGGCTTTTTAACGCTTTCGGTATGTCTTGCCGGCCTTTCTATAAGCAGTTTCAATACCTCGGCAAGCAACGATGGCGTTGAAGAGCGGCTGTTCAAGAATATCGAAATTGCGGCACAGAAGGGCCAGCTGAGCAGTGCCAAAGAAGATATTCAACGCGTTCTCAAACTCAATCCGAAACATGCGGGTGCGATTTTTTTCGCTGGCCAGTATTCTTTTGAAGCCGGGAATTTTGATAACGCAGCCAAATTTCTCAACAGGGTCGTAAACCACCCATCGTATGGGGCAAAGGCAAGCCGCATGCTTGCAGAAATGCGTTTGAACAGCTTCAGAGGCAAATTCAAGGAAACACTCGAAGTTTATCTTACGGGCGAATCTTTCGCGCAGGCATTTCAGTTGTGTGAAGAGGCGCTCGAGGCAATGCCCGACAACAAAGAAATACTTTATAAAGCCACCTACATTTCGTGCATGCTTGGCCGACAGGAACAAGCAGAGCGCTTACTCGAAAGATACGGCAAAGCCGCTGGAACAGGCGCAATTTATGCCGAACTGCAGGCCTTTGTCAGTGCCTGGTTTGGTGATGGCTATGACCCGGAAACGGTTCTTGATCAGTTACTGACTGTTACCAGCCGTGACCTTTTAACCCCGCCGGTCAGAAAAAGAATCAAGGATCTCATCGTCAAGACGAGAGCAGCCGAAAAATTCGAAGCTTTCATAAAACGGGAAAAACAGGTGCCAGGAGCTGATACCGGGGCCCTCGAACGCGAGTTCATAAGTTTTCTCATCGAAAACAAGCAGTATGAGAAGGCAATGGAACACGTAAACCGGAGGCCTATCGATTCAATCGACGACAATCTGCTTTACATCAAAATTCTTGCTCTGACCGGGCAGGAAAAAAAGGCAATGAGCAACGCCAGACATCTTATTTCGGCCTCGCCGCAGGACCTTCGCACATACCAGGCCTGGCTTGAAGCCTGGATGGCCTATGTTGAAAAAACCCAGCAGCCACCGGATGGCGAAGATGACGGTGGAAAGAACTTTATCGAAATGGCAGACGAGGTTCTTGCTCGCCTGAAGCCAGACAAGCTGGTTACTTCGAACCCTGAGCTGCTGATCAATCTTCTGCGCCTTGCAGTAATGATCGACAACAGCGAACACATCAAGCTGATCAAGCCCGAGGCGCTGCGAATTCCTTACAACTTCGAGCTTTCAGCACTTTTAATCAAAACCTGCGATGAACTGTTGATATTCAATAAGCCAGAAATAGCCGTAGAACTTCTGGAAAGCGCAAGAAACCAGCTGCCGGACAACCACAATCTGCACATCAAGCTGGCTGAAATCTATCTTTCGGCTGACCCGGCCGTTGGGGCCAAAATCCTCGAGGGGGTTCTGCTTGAGAAGCCTGACCTGATGCGGGCGTTTCTGCTGTGGGCAGATTGCATGAATCTGTCAGGACAGGCAGCGAAAGCCGAAGAAGAAATTCTCAAACGCCTTGCTGACAAGACAATAAGTGAAGTAGCCAGACGACAACTTAACGCCAAGCTCGAAGTATTGCGCATGCAGAACTTCGTCTCAGACCCGGGCTCTCAGGCAGTCGCCAGCGGTTCCGAACCCACGGAAGCCGCAGCTGACAATTCTGATCCGACAGCAACCTCAGAGCCAGATAAAACCGACGACCCGACAGTTCCGCAACGGGACCTGTCGCCTCTTGAACCTACCGAGGAGGAACTTCAGCAACCCGAAGAAGAAGACTGAACAGCAAATCATCTTTCAAAATATTTCCTGACTATCAATTATGAGATTATAAGCCCACAAGGAGACAATATGCTGATAGAAATCTTTACCAATGGCAAAGTGATGATCGACGGCGAGGACGCCGGCAAAAACTACCGGGCCGAAGACGCCCTGTTCGACTATCTCACCAACCCGTCCGGTTTCACCGCTGCCAGAAACAATAAAAAGAAAAAATCTGCCTGAACAAGCATTAAAAGTCTTCTAAAACGTTCTGGCCGCCGGCTTAAACCGGCGGCCAGAACTGTTATTATACTGTTAAAAAAATCAGCGTTTTTCGAGTTTGTTAACCACGTATTTGTAGAGGAGCTCCCAGGTTTCGTTGCCTTTGATGAGGTCCTGAACGCGGTTGAAATATTCGAGCGCCTCGGTATCACGGCCAAGCTTTTCGAGCAATTCGCCCTTGGTGCATAGAGCCGGTGGATAATTGGGTTCGGCTTCAAGAACCTTTTCGATTTCGGCCATCGCTTCTTCATATCGCCCCAGCTGCAGAAGAGCATCGCAATAATTGTTGCGGGCTTTTGAATCATTCGGCCTGTGCTTCAAAGTTGCAGCCCATTCGACAGCTGCAACCTGATAATCTCCGCTGTCATAGCTTGAGTTGGCCAGGTTGTAGTGATAATCGGGATCATCTGGTTCCAGGTCGAGAGCGGCCCTGAATTCGGCGATCGCTTCTTCAAACTGATTCGTCTGATGGTATGAAAGACCAAGATAGTTGTGAGTATCAGCCGCTTCAGGGTTAATTCTCGAGG
>CAZFUG010000042.1:0-23451 GCA_964522035.1 uncultured bacterium | reverse complement strand
TCAAGGCCGGCAAGGTAAATCTGCAGAAGTCTGATCTTGAAAAGATTAAGCAGCAGGCAGCGCAGGAAAAGAGTCAAACCCAGTCAAGTCAGTCAACGAACCCGTTTGACGCACTGCTGGCAGCCTTTGATGAAATCGACCAGGATCAGAATGGCATCAGCATCGACGAACTCAAAAGCTACGCCAGTGAAAACGGTATGACCGTAGGCGGACCGGGCAAGGGCGGTCGCCCCGAAGGTCCGCCCCCAGGACCGCCTCCCGGCCCACCACCATCGATGATGGGTGAGCTTGGTCAGGCCCAGGGTGCTGGCAGACAGCCGGAAAGCGTAAGCAAGGATGAACTGCTTGAAATCCAGTCGCAGATGGAAGCTGAAGGCATGGAGGTTCCGGAGCAGCTTAGTCAGATGATTTCGAACTTCGATTCGCTCGATACCAACCAGGACGGAAAAGTATCGATCGATGAGATGATGGCTTCACAGGAAACCGAAGGCACTTCAGAAACAGATGCTGCTGATGGCAAAAAACTCGATCTGCTGAAACTGATCGAGCAGTATGCTCAGGAATATTCGGCAGAGACTTCTTCCGACAGCTCCTCCGATGTGAGTCAGGACATGGCGATACGCTTCATGCGGGCCATGAACGAGTATTCACGCTTTACGGCCAGCTCGGCTCAAAATATGAATTCATCACTGTTCGAAATTGATGCCTGATTAACTTTTCCGATTTTTCACACATTCCGAATTGCCCCGCCTTCATGCGAAGGCGGGGATTTTTTATGTGTAAAAGCCGGTTTTGAGAGGTGCAAAACAACCCGGCATGGTCTGCGAAGTCTGAATAAAGAGTTGTGTAAGGCAAAAAATGAGGCTGCACCACATATGTGATGCAGCCCCCGACTGAGGTTTGGTTGTTGTATTGATCGAATCTGAGGTAGCAGGCATCAGATAGGATCTGGATTCGTTGCTTTATCTCCTGTTTTTCATGCCCGGGCGCGGGCCGCCTTTGCCCATGCCTTTACCCATACCTCTTTCACCTTTCTGCGGTCTGGCGCTTTCCATGGCGGCCTTTTCAGTGTCGCTCAGGGTGCCATCGCCGTCGCTATCGAACTTTTTCAACATCTGACTCTGCATTTCGGTTTTTCTGGCTTGATGCATGGCCTGTTTTTCGGTATCACTGAGGGTGCCGTCGCCATCAGCGTCATATTTGGCTTCCATTTCAGCTTTTCTTGCTTCGTGCATGGCTTTTTTCTCAGTGTCACTGAGTTTGCCATCACCATCAGTGTCATATTTGGTCAGCATTTCGGCTTTTTTAGCCTCCATTTCAGCTGTCATGGCAGCTTCCATTTCTTTCTTCTCTGTGTCACTGAGCTTACCATCGTTATCAGTGTCGTATTTGCTCAGCAGTTCCTGTGGTATCTGACCGCCGCGAGGGCCTTTGCCCTTGCCACCGCGGTCTGCAGGGCGATTCTTTTCCATTTCGGCTTTTTCCGTGTCGCTCAGGGTTCCGTCGCCGTCAGCATCGAATTTTTCGAGAAGCTTTGCTTCCATTTCGGCTCTTCTGGCCTCGTGCATAGTTTCTTTTTCAGTTTCACTAAGAGTTCCGTCGCCATCGCTGTCATACTTTTCAAGCATTTCAGCCTTTTTTGCTTCCATTTCAGCTTTTATAGCAGTCTGCATCGCTTCTTTCTCTGTGTCACTGAGAGTGCCGTCGCCGTCGGTGTCATATTCAGCGGCACGGCTGATATCAAAGCGGGCCCCGTCAAACGGTCGCTTCGGTGGAGGTCCGTCAAAGCCAGGACCATCACTGGAATCTTCGGGGGCGCCCCAGCTGCCGATAAAACCTACCGGTTCGGCAGAACTGTCAGAGGTTTCTCCGGCGTAAATACCAGGCGCGAAAGCCAGCAGCAGAGCAATGAGAACTAAAGTCTTTTTCATATATTTCTCCTGTTTTAATTGAGTCATGCAAAAGCAGATTGAGCCTTTTAAAACCCGCCGCATCAGTCGAAAAGTCAGATTTCATCTGCAGATCGACTTATTATCGGCGAAAGCCGCTAAAGCCATCTTCTGAACCTTCCGGCATCCCGTGACCGCCACGCCACGGCATCGGAGGCATCGGTGCCCGGCGGCGGGCATGCAGTTTTTTGTATTGTTCGGAAGAAAGAATTTTGCGCAGATCCTGCTGCATCTGGAAACGCGCTATGATTGCCTCTTCGACAGCCTTGCCCTGTTCTGCCGCAATTTTTTTCGCGTCAGCTTCAGTAAGATCCGGGTCTGAAAGCTTTTTGTAAAGCTTGCGATGCTGCTTCCCCGAGCGCATTTTCTCGCCATTTTTCTGAAACAGAGCGCGAAGCTGGAGAAGCTGCGGATCAGATATTTCCAGCTCTTCAGCCAGTCTGAAGAAACCGAAGGTTCCGATCATGTGCGAATTGTCGAATCCGGCGTCATTCAGATGCCGGGGGCCGCGATGCATCCCAGGGAAACGCGGCTCAGCAGAGTAGAGAACCAGCGATACCGCTGCCAGTGACAGTGAAACCAGCGCCAGAACAAGATGTCTTTTCATTCTGCACCTCCGTGGGTCATTACAATTAGAATCTAACGATTCTTTCCTTCAGATGGGGTTAAGACAATTCAAAGAAGTGTTAAGAGGTTATTGATTGATCACTGCAAATCGAAAGACCGGGATGAAGAACCGGTTAAACGTCGTTTATGCAGGATTCAGAAAAAACCGGCTCAGAGGCAGAGAGCTGAATTACCCGGGCAAAAACCCTGCCGGGCGAGCATCTCTACGGTTTCAGTTCTGAGCTTGCCGCCAAGCATTTCGATACGTCTTATCACTGCAGGAGACAGACCAAATTTTTCAGCAAGCTGTTCCTGCGAAATGGCGATCAGTTCACGCCATTCCTTAACCAGAGCCCGGCCATTCACAACCGGAAGAACGCCTGGCTTTTTTTCTGCGGCAGAGCGAAAGTCTTCAGCTTTGAAAGTGATCTCTGAAATGGTTTCCTGATAGTCTGATACAATATTTACAGCTGTTTTAGAGAAAGATTTCGCACGGCTCTGTGTTTTCATTTTTTTACCTCCCCTTTCGCTGCTTCAAGCATAAACAAAAACAGCTTAAGATGCGGTAAAGACAACACTAAGAAGCGTAAAGTTCGCAGCCCTCGGCCTTTACAATTCTTAACCATCAGAACTGCCGCGGATGGTTGCAAAATCGGCGTTTATTGCAGAGAATATTAATAGAGACCACAGCGAGGTTATGCCAATGAAACACATTTTGATCATCGATGACGACACTGAACTCTGCGAACTCCTGCAGGAGTATCTGGCTTCCGAAAAGTTCGCGACTTCGGCTGCCCACGGCGGCGCTGCCGGGCTTGAAATGGTGAAAAACGGCAGCTTCGACCTCGTGATTCTCGATATCATGCTTCCCGAAATGAATGGTCTCGAAGTTCTCAAAAGCATCAGAAGCTTTTCAAAAATACCGGTAATCATGCTTACCGCCAAAGGTGACGAGGTCGATCGCATTCTCGGCCTCGAACTCGGTTCTGACGACTACCTCCCCAAACCATTCAGCCCCAGGGAACTGGTGGCGCGTATCAAGGCGGTTTTTCGCCGCCTTGGCAATGCCGAGGAACAGAGCGTCAAACCCGATTCACTCAGACTCGAAATTGCCGACATCTTTATCGAAAGCTCAACCCGCACCGCCACAAAAAATGGCAGCGATCTTGCCCTTACCGAGGTTGAATTCAGCATTCTAGAAAACCTGATGCGCGCCGCCGGAACGGTGGTCGAACGCCAGGAACTCGCGCTGAAAGTTCTCGGGCGCCGGCTTTCGTATGATGACCGCAGTCTCGACGTGCACATGAGCAACCTGCGCCGCAAACTAGGCACGATCGCCGACGACAAAGAGCGCATCAAAACGATCAGAGGGGTTGGTTATCTCTATGTCAGATCCTGAAAAACCGGTAAAAACAACGGGCGAGATCACGTCGACCTTTTATGGGTCGCGGCTTTTTCTTAAATTTTTCTTATGGGTCTGGCTCACGCTTGTTTTGACTGGTATCACCGTGGCGGTTTACGGCTACTTTTACCATTTTGAGCCTGAAAAACAGCGGTTTTTCAACATCAGTCGCGAAATAATCGGCGAAAACGGCCAGACACTGGTCAATGCCTACGAAAAGCTCGGCAGTGACAGCATAAAGCATTTTCGCCTGCCAGGCAGTTTCTGGCTTTATGATGCTGAACTCAACCTTATTTTTGCGGGCAAACCTGCCCGGCATGGCATGCCGCCCGGTCATGAAGGCGATGCCCCGGAAAAGCCAGGTGAACGCATGCCCCCACCCGGCGACATGCATCCTCCGCCTGATAAAATACACCCGGAACCACCGCCCGGACCGGATTCTCCGCCACCAGATAAACCTGAGTGGGACAACGGCAAAAAGCCATGGTTCAAAGATGACTTCAACAAATTCGAGCGCCTGTTCAGCGATAATGCGCCAGAAATACGCAATTACGCTGCGAAACTGTTGAATGAGCAGACACCCGGCAGCGAGAGTGTGGCCGGCGAAATGCTTATCGGTGCGACAACAAGCTCTGATTCTGGCAAAAAATACGTGATCATCTGCCATATTCCTAATAAAATGCCGATGCCGGGCAAGTTTCTCATTTACCGGCTGCTCGAAAACCTGCCGATTTTTCTGCTCGCTACCGGTCTTCTGTGTTTCTGGCTGTCAAGGTATATGGTTAAACCTGTCATCGAAATGCGGGCTGCCAGCCGGAACTTTGCGCACGGCGACCTTAAAACCCGTGTCACCGGTGACGCCGTCAAACGCTACGATGAGCTTGGCGACCTGGCAGCTGATTTTAACGAAATGGCCGAAAAAATAGAAAAAATGATCAATGGCCAGCGGCGCCTTTTTGGTGATATCTCGCATGAACTGCGTTCGCCGCTCGCCAGACTGCAGGTAAGCCTCGAACTTCTGCAGAATCGCGCCGGCGAAGCCGAACAGCCGATGCTGGGTCGCATTGGCCGCGAAATTTCGCGCATGAATGCTCTTATCGAAGAACTTCTGCAGTTCAACAAGCTTGAAAGCGGCGAAATCAACGGCAAAAAACAGACTGTCGGGCTTCAGGCCGCTCTGAAACATATCTGTAATGATGCCGGCTTTGAAGGCAGAGCGCGTAACCTTGCCGTCAGCCTGTCAGCGGATGAAGAAGTGACAGTGACGGGCAATCAGCAACTTATCGAACGCGCCATCGAAAATATTCTCCGCAATGCCCTCAAATACTCTCCTGATGGCGGAACCGTCAGCGTCGAGCTCAAACGCGCCGGCAGTCAGGCCACGATCTGCATTTCCGACCAGGGCCCCGGCATTCCTGAAGACGAGCTGAAAAAGGTATTTTCACCGTTCTACTGTCTGTCACAGGACCGCAACCCGCAAAAAGGCGGCATCGGGCTGGGTCTGGCGATTGCCGAACGGGCCATCAGATTGCATCATGGCCAGATCACCCTAAGTAACCGCCCCGAAGGCGGCCTGACCGCCACAATCAGCCTGCCGGCCGACAGCTGATTCAACACCTGAAAATCAATGGGAAAAGCAAACGCTCTTGCGTAAGGGGCGCGGTTGCGCTACACTTGCCAGGTAAAATTCACCCCAAAGGAATACACCCTCATGAACAAATACCGAACTCACACCTGTGGCGAACTTCGTGGCAGTGACTGCGGCAAGCAGGTTCGGCTTTCCGGCTGGATTCACCGCAAACGCGACCTCGGCGGCGTGCTGTTTGTCACCATGCGCGACAACTATGGCATCACCCAGGTTCTGGCCGCGCCCGGCACCCAGGCTTATACCGATTTCAACAATCTGAGGGTTGAATCTGTCGTTACCATCGAAGGCAAGGTCATCAGCCGCGGCGCCAATATCAACAAAGACATGCCGACCGGTGAGGTCGAAGTCGAAGTCAGTTCGGTAACCCTGCAGAGTGCCTCCGACATCCTGCCGTTCCAGGTTGCCGACGAAGACAACGCCCCCGAAACCACACGCCTGACCTACCGCTTTCTCGATCTGCGCCGCGAAAAGCTGCACAAAAACATTCTGCTGCGCTCGAAGGTCATCGCCAGCATCCGCCGCCGCATGATCGAAATGGGGTTCACCGAATTCCAGACCCCGATTCTGACGAGCAGCTCTCCGGAAGGGGCCCGCGATTATCTCGTACCCAGCCGCCTCTACCCGGGCAAATTCTACGCTCTGCCGCAGGCGCCGCAGCAGTTCAAACAGCTGCTGATGGTTTCAGGCTTCGACCGCTATTTCCAGATCGCGCCCTGTTTCAGAGATGAAGACGCCCGCGCCGACCGCTCACCCGGCGAATTTTACCAGCTCGACGTCGAAATGTCGTTCGTTACCCAGGACGACGTGTTTGCTTATCTTGAAAAGATGTTCTACGGCCTGTTCACCGAAATATCAGACTGGAAAGTCACTCAGCCGGCTTTCCCGCGCATCACCTATGAAGATGCCATGATGCGCTACGGCTGCGACAAGCCAGATCTGCGCTACGGCCTCGAAATTTCAGACGTTTCCGATATCTTCGCCGCTTCTGATTTCAACGCTTTCAAATCGGTCGTTGAAGCCGGCGGCTGTGTCAGAGCCATCTGCGTCGACAATATCGCCGACAAATCACGCAAATTCTTCAAAGACCTCGAAGACTATGCCAAAGAAATCGGCGCCAAAGGCCTTGCTTCGCTTGTTTATACCGACAGCGAAATCAAGGGCAGCCTCGCCAAACCGCTTTCTGACGCCAGCAAAAATGCCCTGCGCGAACGCATGGGCGCCAAAAACGGCTCAGGTCTGCTGATCGTCGCCGACGACAAAAACAAAGCCTCGATCATTCTCGGCAAGGTCAGAATCAGACTCGCCGACGAACTCGATCTGCGCGAAAAGAACAGCTACCGCTTCTGCTGGATCGTCGATTTCCCGATGTTTGAAAAAGACGAAGAAACCGGCCAGACTATTTTCAGCCACAACCCGTTCTCGATGCCGCAGGGCGGCATGGAAGCCCTGCTGACCAAAGACCCGCTGACCATCAAAGCTTATCAATATGATATCGTCTGCAACGGCATCGAACTCAGCTCGGGCGCAATCAGAAACCACCTGCCCGAAATCATGTACAAAGCCTTTGAAATTGCCGGTTATGACAACAGCGTCGTCGACAGCAAATTCGGCGGCATGATCAAAGCCTTCAAATTCGGTGCCCCGCCGCACGGCGGCATCGCACCCGGCGTCGACCGCATCGTCATGCTGCTCGCCAACGAACCGAACATTCGCGAAGTCATCGCTTTCCCGATGAACCAGAACGCCCAGGATCTGCTGATGCAGGCCCCGAACGAAGCTACCGAAAAGCAGCTCAAAGAACTGCACCTCAAGATCGTCGACTGATCCCTTAAAGCACACTGTATTAAAACGGGGTCGGCCTCACAATTCTGTGAAGCCGACCTTTTTCTTTTGCCTGAAAACTTACTGGTAATTGCTGTGATTGCTGCAAAATTTAAGTCTATTCTAAGTATTTTGTCTGTGTTAATCCGTGTTTATCCGTGGCATAAAAAACGTTTGAACAGCGCAATTACGCGACTCTTGCCGGGTTTCGGGTAAGCAGGTATACTGTCCTGAGATTTGGCAATTCTGGAGAACAAATGAGAACTTCAGCAAAAAAGAAGATTGCAGAGCACTTCACCTGGGCAGATTATCTGCAGTGGCCTGATGAACAGCGCTGCGAAATAATCGACGGGCAGATATACGATATGACACCGGCACCGGGAACGGCGCATCAGGAAGTATCAGCAAATCTGATGTACGAATTTTGCGGTTTCTTCAAGGGCAAACCATGCAAAGCCTTTGCAGCGCCATTCGATGTCAGGCTTGCAGATAAGAAAGAAACCCGCAATAACTGCTCAAATGTCGTTCAGCCAGATATTTCGATAATCTGCGACCCCAAAAAAATTGACGAAAAGGGCTGTGTGGGTGCACCGGATCTGGTTGTCGAAATCCTGTCATCATCAACGGCCTCAAAGGATCAGGTCAAAAAGCGCCGTCTGTATGAGCGGCACGGAGTCAAAGAATACTGGCTTATTCACCCAATCGAGCGTTACGCACACATATATACCCTCAAAGACGGCGCATATGAACTCATCGGGGCTTTCGACGACGAAGCCACGCTGGAGTCGAAGTTATTTACTGGCCTTGCCGTAAAAATGACCGAAATTCTGCCAGTTCTTAAAGTGGTAAAAGAAAAAGCCGCACCTTACAAAGCCCGAAAATAAACCGCACGATCAGCCATTAAAATTTGCTCGGCGGCGGACCTAAAACTGTTATCATATCGCTGCAGCAGATGAACAGAACAAAAACAACCGGTGTGCTTTTCACGGTCGGCATTTTTGCCGGTTCATTCATGCTGTTTCTCATACAGCCCATGGTTGGCAAGATACTGCTGCCGCTGCTCGGCGGTGCACCCGCAGTCTGGACAACCTGTATGCTGTTTTTTCAGGCAGCGCTGCTTGCCGGTTACCTCTATGCCGACAAAAGCATCGCGCTGCTCGGCTGTAACCGGCAGTCGGTTCTGCACCTGATGCTGATGATCGGAAGCTGGCTGCTGCTGCCGGTCAGCATCGACACTGCCGGTCTCGAAACTGCGCACGCCAGCCCGTCGAGCTGGCTGCTGAGCCGCCTCACCGCATCGATCGGCCTGCTGTTTTTTCTGCTGGCGGCAAATGCCCCATTACTGCAGCGCTATTACTCGCAAAGCGGTCAGCCTGACGCCGACAAACCCTATTTTCTCTATGCCGCCAGCAACGCCGGCAGCCTTCTGGCACTGCTGGCATTCCCGTTCATGCTCGAACCGTTCATTGGCGCGGGCGACATCCGCCGACTCTGGTCGGCCGGGTACATACTGCTGACGCTCATTCTTGGCGCCTGCAGCTTTACGATCTGGAAGCAGTCAGAAAAAGACGAACCTTCGACTCCTTCGACCGGCCAGGGCCGGCTCAGGAACCAGAAATCAGAAGCCGAGGCTCAGAAACCTGAGAAACTGTGTGGAAATGCCAGCCCTTCGACAGGCTCAGGGGCCGGTATAATGGCGCCGGGCTGGGTGGATAATCTCAGATGGGCGTTTTACGGGTTTCTACCCTGCAGCGCCATGCTTGCGGCAACGACGCATATCACCGCCGACATCGCTTCGGCGCCGCTGCTCTGGATATTGCCACTCGCCGGCTATCTTCTTTCATTTATTCTGGCGTTTACCCGATCGTCTTACTGGCGGCAGATACGCTGGCAGCGATATCTTTTTCCGGTAACCCTGCTGTGCCTGCTGATGTATTACTATGTGCTCACCGAACGCGCCTGGCTGTCGATCGGCATGCACCTGCTGTTCATGCTGCTGACCGGCATGTTTTTTCATGCGCGGCTGGCCAGCAGTGCCCCGGCCGCCAGATTTCTCAACCGTTTCTACGTCTGGATATCTGCCGGCGGTGTTGCGGCCGGCCTGTTCAACGGCATTCTTGCCCCAATGCTGTTCAAAACCCAGTTCGAATATTTTCTTACCATGCTGGCAGCTGCGCTGACCGTGGCTTTTCTTGCCGACCGGCAGTTGAGCGAGGGACTGACACTGAGACGTGAAACACTTGTCTCAATGGCTTTCGGTCTGGTTTTCTGCCTGCTGACCTATTACAGCCGCAATGGCGCCGACGACCTCTTCTCGATCGACACAGCCAAACAGTTGTTTTTCGCGATTTTTCTCATTCACCTGTATTATAGAATGCCATTTACCGCCGGGGCTTCTCTGCTGCTCATCTTCGCTATGCTTCAGGCCACCGGAACTCCATCGGAAACAAGAGTGCTGCACCGTGAGCGCAGTTTTTTCGGCATTCTCAAAGTCTCGCGTCTTTCGACCGATGGTGAAACCCGCGATTCAGACCTGAAAATCGCCGGCGTCGTCGACATCTTTCATCGCCTGCATCACGGGCACACATTGCACGGCGTCGAGCGTCGGGTAAAGGTCAGAGAGCGGTTTCCGCTCTCGTATTATTCGCGCGAAGGCCCAATCGGAGCACTGTTCAGAACCGGTCTGATCAACCGCAACTGCAAGAATATCGGCGTTGTCGGCCTTGGCGCCGGCACCCTTGCCTGGTATGGCCGCAGCTGGCAGAGCATGGACTTTTTCGAAATCGACCCGGCCATGATCAGAATCGCCCGTAACCCTGAATTTTTCAGTTTTCTGACCGACAGTCAGGCGGCATGGCGCATCATCGCCGGCGACGCCCGCGTCAAACTGCATGAAATATCAGACAGCAGTTACGATCTGCTGATCATCGATGCCTATTCTTCAGGCTCGGTACCAATGCATCTGCTGACTCTGCAGGCTTTCGAGCTCTACCGCAGCAAAATCCGGCCTGACGGACTGATCGTCTTTCATGTTTCAAACCGCTACCTGAAGCTCGAACCGATAATCAAGCGCATCTGCGATCAGCTCGGCATGAACTGCCTCGAAGCCTTTTACGAACCCGAGCGTGACTCGATCCGCTACGACTGGTATGATCAGGACCAGATGGCCGGCTCACACTGGGTTGCCGCCTCGCCCCGCCGCGAAAAGCTCGATCTTCTGAAAAACACCGGTCTCTGGAAACCGATGCCGGAATACGCAAATTACAAACTCTGGACCGATGACTATGCAAGCCTCTTACAAGTCTACAACTGGCGCTGAACCGCGACGTTTTCCGGTAGAAGACAGTCTGCCTGCCATAAAAAATGCTCTGCAGGCCAGCAAAGATGTCATTCTCACCGCCGAACCCGGCGCCGGCAAATCGACTATCGTGCCTCTGGCATTAAAAAACGAACCCTGGCTCGGAAAATCGCGCATACTGATGCTGCAGCCCCGCCGGGTCGCTGCCGTCGCAATTGCCAGGCGTATGGCCAGCCTTGACGGTTCGGCGCCGGGGCGGGTTATAGGCCACAACGTGCGTTTCAGTTCGAATATCGGCCGCGACACCCGTATCGAAGTGCTCACCGAAGGCATTCTGACCAGGCGACTACAGAAAGACCCGCTGCTTGAAGATGTCGGGCTCGTAATTTTTGATGAGTTTCACGAACGCAGTGTTCACGCCGATCTCTGCCTGGCCCTGTGCCGCGAAATAAAACGCGAGGTGCGCCCCGATCTGCGCATCATGGTCATGTCGGCAACCATCGACACCAACCTTGTCGAAAGCTATCTCGACGACGCCGTCACAGTTGCCGGCAAAGGCTTTTTATACCCGGTCGATGTGCAGTGGCGACCGATATCGGGCGGCCGCGAACAGTTCACGGCCGCAGCCGAAACAATTGCCGAAATCGTTTCGAACTCTGATGCAAAAGAAGAATACCTGGTCTTTCTGCCCGGTGCCGGCGAAATAAAAACAGTGCAGCAGACTCTTGAAGACAAACCGGCGACAGCCAGACACCGGGTTCTCGCACTGCATGGCTCGATGAGCATCGAAGATCAGGAAGCCGCGCTGCAGCCTTCCAGTGTGCCACGCATCATCCTCAGCACCAACATCGCCGAAACCTCGCTCACCATCGATGGCGTAACCACCGTCATCGATACGGGCTGGTGCCGGCGCCAGAATTTCGACGCCCAGACCGGTCTCGAAAAACTCGAAATGCAACGCATCAGCAAGGCTTCGGCAAAACAGCGGGCCGGCCGTGCCGGGCGCCTGCGGCCGGGGCGGGCCATAAGATTCTGGAGCAAAGCGGAACACGAACAGCTTGCTGAAAACGAAGAACCTGAAATTCTCAGAACCGATCCGACACCGACGATTCTCGAACTCTTCAGCTGGGGCTGCCCCGACCCGCATGCTTTCAAATGGCTGCAAAGCCCGGGCGAAGAAAAAATCAGCCGGGCCATCGAACTCTTGCAGATGCTGCACGCCGTCGATACCGGGCTGCACGTTACCCCGCTCGGCAGACAGATCTGCGAACTGCCGGTCGAACCAAGACTGGCACGCATGCTGCTGACTGCGGCAGAAACCGGGGTCGCCCGAACGGCAGCACTGGCTGCGGCATTGATCGCCGAAAAAGATATAATCTTGAGTGATTTTTCAGGTGGTGACAATTATACAGGCGGCAATGCCGCAGACCCGGATCTCGACCTTCGCCTCGAACTGCTTGAACCGGGCAGCCGCAACGGCAGTTACCGGCTTGACCGCAATGCCATCTGGCGCATCGAAAAGGCACAAAAACAGCTTCTCGACCTGCTGAGACCAGAGCAGCTGAAAGTCGCGCCGCCAGCAAAAGCGAACCCCCGCGACCTGCTGCACCGGGCCCTGCTGGGTGCTTTTCCTGACCGGGTCTGCATGCGTCGCGGCGGACAGGGTTCGACTGCTTATACCATCTGCAGCGGGCAAGGCATGAGTCTAAGTTCGAATGGCCTGCTGAAAAGTCACGAATTCATTCTCGCCCTCAGAGTCGACGCCAGGTTGCGGGCTGCCACCAACGACGGGCGCATCTTTCTCGGCTGCGTCATCAATCCCGAGTGGCTGAAAAATGGTGATGGTGCGCCATGTCAGCCGGCCCGTGAAATCTTTTTCAACCCGCAGAATCAGAAAGTCGCGGCCCGCGAACGTCTCTGGTATGGCAAACTGCTGCTGACCGACCGCGAAAGCCAGATAAGGGAAAGCGACGCAGCTGAAGCCGGCAGAATTCTTCTGCAGGCCGCCGCCAACGATCTGAACCGGGCAATGAATCTCGAAGATCCCGACAACGCAGAATTCATGGGCCGCATAGCTCTGCTCAAGCGCAGTGCTGCCGGCCGCGACTTCCCGGCTCTCGACCGTGACTGGCTGCTGCAACAGATTGAAGAAATGGCACAGCATTGCCGAAGTTTCGCCGATCTGCATAAACAGTCGCTGGCGCAGCTCTATCTGCAGCAACTGCCCTGGAACCGCCGCGAACAGCTCGAAAAGCTGGTTCCCGAAAGATACGAAGTGCCTTCAGGCAGCAATGTCAGAATCCAGTATCAGCCAGATGGCCCGCCGGTTCTTGCGGTAAAAATCCAGGAGCTCTTCGGTCTCGCCACCACTCCGGCCGTCTGCAACGGCGAACAGCCAATGCTGGTACACCTGCTCTCGCCCGCCGGCCGGCCGGTGCAGATCACCGCCGACCTCGCCTCATTCTGGAAAACCGGCTACAAACAGGTCGTCGGCGAACTCAAAGGCCGCTACCCCAGACACCCATGGCCCGATGAGCCAGACAAAGCCACCCCCTTCAAAGGCACCAAAAAGCAGCTTGAACGCCATCTGAAGCAGTAATCCGGCCTCCGTCCGGTGCGATATCAGGTCAGGCTCATTTTTTGCCGATCACAAGCAGGTCACGACTGCCGCTCAACACAAACAATTCGCCAGTAACCGGGTTAACGCCTATCGAACCGACTTTGGTAATTCCGGTAAACAACTTTTCAAGTTTGCCACCATCGATACGACAGATGCTGTCATCCCAGCCACAGCCTACCAGCAGCCCTTCAGCAACACTGTTGCTCTGACCCGTGGCAATTCCGTGAAAGTTACCACCTTCAGGTGCGGCAACCAGTTCTTTTATGGCGCCACCAGCGAGTGAAACCTCATAAACAGCCGGTTTTCCCCTGAAAAAACCACCATCGTGATACTGCACGCAATAAACAACCTTGCGTTCCTTGTCGACAGTGATAGACATCGGGCTGAGCAAAGTTTCTCCACTGGTAACCAGAGGAGTTGCCTCTGAAGCATTGTGTTTGAGATAGAAAAGGTTGCGGGCCTCAAAATCACTCAGCACAAGACCATCATCGACGACGCAGACGTCAGCCAGACCAGGAAGACTGGTGCTGACTTCGCGCGGGCTGTATGAACCATCAGGGCTGATTATAAACAGGCCCCTGTGCTGATTGCCGCTTTCATTCGACGGCCAGTAATCGAGGCCGATAACAATTTTGCCATCTGCCATTACCGCCCCGGACCGGCAATTTATGCCATGCAGAATATCTGCCGTCGATACCACCGATGAATTCAGCTTCTTGTCTATTTTTACCAGCCGCTGGGCGCCGATCTGACAGGAAAGAACATAACTGTTTCCATCATTGTCAAAGAATATTCTGGCAAGGTCGAAAGGCGACCGCAATGCCCGGGCCTGCATATCGACCGGAACGGTAAAGCTTGCCGGCAGGTCAGCAGTTGTAAACACCCTGCCATCATCGGGCAGATAAACACCTGCAGTGGCTGCAGCGGCGCCAGTCAGCATCTGAACGAGAGTGAAGGTTGCGACAGCCCCAAGATGCGTCTGCGCCCCTTCAAGATTGTTCATGTGCAATTCAAGAAACAGCGGTTTGGATATCACCGGCGACCATTGTTTAAGGGGCACCCAGGCGCCATGTTCCCAGTAACTGCCCTGCATGATGCCACTGCGCCGGGTAACGCATAACCAGGCCTTGTCAAAAGTTCGATTAAGATGCTCCTGGTGGCTGGCCCAGCGATTATCGGTGCGATAATTGAAGGCATATCGCCAGGCTGAACCTCCGATCATGCGCGGCGAAAAGAATCCGTAATTCTGACCATTGTTATCAGTTACCGCAAAATGAAGAAACTGCGTTTTTCCGTCACAAACGGCGGTTGATTCTGGTTCGAAGCTGACCACACAGGCAAAGTCAGTATCAGGCTGCAGGCACAGCTGTGATTGCACAGTCATGTTGCCCGGCTTTTCATCGACAAGCTGCAGACTTACTTCTTTTTCAGAATTTGTTAGAACATTGCCAGATGCCGAAATAACATCCCACTGCACTTTTTTCAACTGGTCACCAGACTCATTGCAATATTCGACATTATGCAGAGTCGCAACTGCCGGCTCATCGCGCGAACCGTCGGCAGCAACACGCTTGATCATAAAGCCTGCATAAACGGTTTCTGCAGTCGGAAGAAATTCGCGACCGCCCAGCAACCAGGTTTTACCCTCGTCAACGCTGTGATAAAAACGCCACAGAGTGCCGCGGCGGGTTAATTTGAACCTGACCATGCGGTCCGGAGCGTCCTGTGTTTCGCGGTGTGGCCGATTGAAGGTGCTCAGCTTATTGAGCCCTTCATATCTTAACCAACCGCCAAGAATGCGGTAATGTTCGCCAACCCCGCCAGGCTCGAACTGCCGGGCAAGAGTGCCAAGATAACTGCCGGGTGCCAGCATGACGAATTCGAGCGTAGCGAGTTGATTACTCTTACAATCAAGCTTTACATCAGCCATGAGGTCAAAATCGCCGCTGAATTTGCGTATCAGGCGTGGCGCTGTCTCGTTTCTACCCCAGAAGTCATGCCCGTCAGGCACGGTTATCTGCAGAGTATCAGGGTCTGGCGAAGTATAAGTGACCCTGCCGGTCGGATTTTCGAACAGCCAGTCAGAAGGAATCACACCCTCTTCAAATTTGACACAGCCAGAGGCATTAGAGATCGGCTCATCATCTGCCACGACATTTCTGAAATCCTGCCCGCGAAACCCGTCTTGTGGCGCTGAATAAGGAACAATTTCAAGGGTTTCAAGGTTAAGACTGTTGCCGGCATCTACTGCCAGCCAGTCTTCCCCGGTTTTTGTCATCACTCTGCCTTCAGAAACGCTCACCGAAATGAGTTTACCCTCGGCGTTAACGCTGACTGAAAAATCAGTGCCAACCGGCCTGACAGATTTATCACCGGCCATTACCACAACTCCACCGGCATCATCTGCGATTCTTACATCACCTTTTTCGATGTGTATTTCAACTTCTTCATTTTTGTTGCCACTGAGCCTGACTACTGAATTGGGTTTGACGAGAACCTTTGAGCCATCAGGCAGTGTCAGCAGAACCTGCGCCTGATCGGTTTCGATAACGTCGCCATCTTCGAGCAGAGAGCCACTGCGTGCGGGAATTTCTGCCTTGACTTCGAGAGCTTCGATGCTGATCTGCCAGTCCTGTTCAATCAGACGGCCTGATAATGGGCCAAAAGACCGGCCTGGAAGAACTGTCAGATAAAGTTTGCCGGCGCCGTTCCAGGCAGCTTCACCGTTATATTTGTTGTTTTCGACCTGACCGCTCCATTCGCCAAGCGTTTCACCGGGGCCATCCTTTCCGCCCCAGTCTGGCACAAAATGCAGATTAACACCGGCATTGTAATTTCCCATGCTCATACCACCAGGATTAGGTGGGTTAGCTTCGAATGTCATCTTCAAACGGCCGCTGCCCGCAAGCTTGAATGGCCCTGCACTGAAATTCGGGGCTTCCTGACCTTTGAAAGCGCCACCGCCAGAATAAATACTGCCCGCCCGGGCTATTTCGCCCTCTTTACTGGCCATATTAGCCTTTTTCAGGCGGCCGCCGGTCGACAGAGAAATCTTGCCAAGACGGCCCTTGAGGGGCTCGATATTGCTCTTCGCTCTTATTATTCGGCCATCGGCGTTGCGATAACGTTTCAGAAAACCGGCGTAGTATTCGGCCATGGCTTCGTCATAGGCTTTTCTGCCGTATTTCTGAAGAATTTCGAGCATGCGCCAGGCGATGTCTGCATTGCGCGGCAGTCCGTCAGCAGTAAAGCGGTCGAGAGTTTCGCCATGCATCTTTATCATTTTTCCCAGCAGGGTGTAGTATTCATCAGGCCTTTGCTGTTTGAAATCAGCATTGTCGAGACCGTCTTTGCCGGCAACCCTGATGCCCTTCTCATCAAGCCTTTTCTCGATTTCTTCGATCTGCTTCAGGCGTTCTGCAAGGTCTTTTTCATTTTTGTAACGCTGCACCAGATATTGTTTGATCCGCACCTCGACTTCTGAATCAGTGATGCCAGGCTCATTGCGCCGCAATTCTTCGAGAATCTCGCGCAGGCCGCCAGCAGAAAAGCCCAACGCCGACTGAGTGTTGAACCATTCATCAATGTTCTTGATATCACCGCCTTTGGCAAAGTTCCTGTAGAGCTCTTCAAGAGTTGCGTTCTTGAAAGCATTTGAACCGAGACCAACCACCATGGTAGTAAGGCGGCCATAAAGCTCGGCAACAGCCAGTGGTGGAAAACCGGCCTGCATGAGCTCGATGAGAAAACGGCCCGACATGGCTCCGATAGCGCGCTCAGTGCCGCCTTCCTTTTTCCCCTGCGTATAAGCTTCCCAGAGGCCATAGCCGGCTGCCCCGAGAAGAACCGCTTTGCCGGTAGCCTGAAAAAGCTTGGATCTGAATGAGATCAGGTCTTCCATGTCGCCATGGATTTTGAGCCTCTGCTCGGAAGTAAGCTTGTCATAGCTGCTGCCGAAATTCTTGCGGGCCAGCCGGTCGAATTCTTCTTTGGTAAAACGCTGCATGGCTGCCGAATCTTTAAGTGAATCAGCCATTGTCTGCGCCTCAGTAAAGATTTTGGCGCTGCCAATATCGTTACTGTTCTTTATCTGCTCAGCCACCTTTTTCTTCATGTCCGGCGGCAGATTCGCAACGATGCCTGCCAGTTCCTGAGTCAGCATGCCTGGCGTTCTGCCACTTTTGATAAGTTTGATGTGGTTTTCAACAATTTCCGAGCCCATGCGACCGGTAAGCTTCTCCATGGCCTCAGAGAATGAGCTGGCAGCTTCGCTGCCGCTTTTGCCGATGCGTTTGCCGTATTCTTCCATGAGCTCACGCACCTTACCGACGTCTTTCTGTCCCTGAATGGTTTCGGCAATGCGCAACAGCTCTTTTTCATCAGGCGAAAGCGTACCACCGATCACCTCGAAAGCTTTGCCATTACGGTAATCATACTTGGCCTGCTTGAGAATCTTCGTTTCAATCGAATCGGCTGCGTCGCCGACTTCTTTGCGAAAGCGGCTGTTATCGCTGAAAAAGCCGCCGGCATCTTCGGGTTTGAGTGGCGGCGGTTCAGGCATGCTGCGACGCATGCTGGTCTGGCTGATACCGCCTTCGCCGCTTATTTTCCAGATGGCGGTGTCGTCTTCCCAGAGTTTGCGGTCAAGCCATCTGTTACCACCGCTCGTGTTGTATTTTTCAGACTCGGCCACGGCTTTCACACGCTCAGGCCAGCTGCTGGTGCTGGTTGGGTCCAGAACATTGATTTTGGCAGAATCAGCCGTTACCCCAAACCGCTTTTGAAACTCTTCATTGAACTCGCCGGCGAACTTCTTGCCATCAGGCCCCATCGGAATAAAGTCACGGTCGCTGACGCCTGGGGTGTAACCTTTTCCGGTACCGTGGCTGCCGACGAGAACAAGGTCTGTGCCAGCCGCGCCGCCGCTGCGTCTTTTGGCTTCGCCAGCCACTTCCCTAATTACCCGGGTAACTTCACCGTCAACCTCTCTTATCGCCTGTTTGAGGGCGCCGGCGCCCTTCTGGTCCTTGATTACCGTTTTTTCATACTCGGGGTAATTTTTGATGATCTTTTCGACTATAGATGAGCGCTCGGCTGGATCAGCCGTTCTGGTCATGCTCTGTATCAGGCTTTCCATTGCCTCATCGGCAATTGCGGTAAAACAACAAAGCAGCAGACAACAAACAAGGCAAAACAAAGCACTTCGGTGTATACGGGGCATGAGTTCCCTCCCAGTCATGGTTATCTTGCACCAGAACAGCGGTCAGAGCCGGCTGACAATCTCTCAATTGCTGATTGTAGCCGGCTTTAAACCGAAAGTAAATCTGAAAATTTCAACCAGACTGCGGCGAATTTCAACCCCGCCCCTTATAACTATGCCATGGTCTGAAACAGCAGTCTCTTCAGGCAGGAACTGTGTCAGCCTTTGATGACACCGAGGGGGCGCAGTTTTACCAGCGGCTCGACAAGGTCTTTCTGGCTGCGCATGACGGTGTCGATGTCTTTGTAGGCCTGCGGCGCTTCGCCGAAGTCGAAGGTCTCGCCCTTCTTTTTGCCGTGGCCGCCGGCTTTTTGCCAGCGGTCGAAGACGATGCCCTCCATGGCGCGGTTACATTCGTCAAGCGTCAGGTTGCGGCTGGCTTCCTTGCGACCCATGCGGCGACCGGCGCCATGCGAACACGAGGTGAACGACTCGGGGTTGCCCAGTCCGCGCACGATATAAGAGAAGGCGCCCATGCTTCCCGGGATTATGCCCAGCTCGTCTTTGCGCGCCGAGGTTGCACCCTTGCGATGCACCCAGACATTGCGGCCGAAATGGTTTTCGCGCGCCGCATAGTTGTGATGAATATTGATTTCTTCAATAAAGGCAACATCGGGAAAGTGCTCGCGCAGCACCAGCTTAAACGCAGCCATCATGCGCGCCCGGTTTTCGAGAGCGTAACGCAGCGCAAAGTTCATGTCTCTGATATAAGCATCGCCTTCGTCAGCATCAGCCGGAAGAAAAGCCAGATCCTTGCCCGGAACTTTCGCATGCCATTTCTCATTCAACTGCTGAGCCAGCTTGTTGTAATAAGCCGCAATGCGATAGCCGAGATTGCGTGAGCCAGAATGCAGCATCATCCAGATGCGGCCCTCTTCACTCACCTGCAGTTCGATAAAGTGGTTGCCGCCGCCAAGCGTGCCGAGATTCTTTCGGTCATGGCCAAACCCGTCTTTTTCGAACCAGCCAGGCATTTTGCCCTCGATTTCAGCCTCGTAAGCTGCAAAGCCATCCCATGACTGGGCCTGACGATGGCTGTTGCCCTCGCCGACCGGAACCAGTTTCTTGACCCCGTCGAGAATTGCCCTGATCTGGCGCATATCGCCGAGCTGGTCGAACATGATGCTGGTTTTTATGGCGCCCATGCCGCAGCCGATATCGACGCCGACCGCATTCGGAATCACCGCCGAACCGCAGGCAATGACCCCGCCGATCGGCATGCCGTAACCGACATGGCAATCAGGCATCAATGCAACATGCATATCGACAGAAGGGTGTGAAGCAAGATCGGCAGCCTGTTTAAATGCGTCAGGCTCGAGTTCTGAACACCATGATTTTATCGCCACATGCGCGTCAGGCGCGATGCTTTTTTTATCTTTTATCCATTCCATCGTCGTTCCTCCTGTTTCACAGGGACATGATTTCAATCTTCCAGAGGTTATCGTTTATCTGACTGACAGATGATTTAACCGGCAGAAATTTTTCGATTACCTGCAGATTGGTGGTCGTATGCAGCGAAGGCTCGGTCGTCGTGAAACTGCCGCCGCCGGCAAGCGCCATCGGAATCAGAATCTGGTCGGCGAGATGCTCGTCTATCGCAGCTTCTGAGGCAAAGAAAAGATTGGCGGCGGTATATGCCAGTGCTGCAACCTTGCGGCGCGACACGCCAAGCTCCCCAAAGCCGGTGAACATTGCCGAACCATGTTCAAAATCAAGTCTGATCATGGCGACATTGCCAGGGCCAGGTGACTCAACCTCGATCGCCTTCTTCTCCGTTACCGGAAACCGCGCCGCTTTCACCATCGCCTTGCTTTCGTCGTCGGCGATTTCCCAGGGGATCTTTGAGACCACCGTCAGAACCGAAGCCCCCTGCAGGATGCCGTTGCGGCTGAGATGCAGCTGCGCCGGTTTCAACAACGGGTTGACGGTCAGTTCAACCTTGCCACCGCCGGCCGGAAAAAACCCCCAGCTAAGCAATTCAATCTTACAATCGCCGCCAAAACGCCGGATCATCGGCAAAAACACTTCACTGACATAGTGAAAGGTTGGCGAAAGGGGGTTGTGAGTGCCGCCCTCGATAATCACCTTCGACGGGTGCGAAGCCAACAGCAGAGGCGGCAGAATCGTCTGCAATACCAGCATTGCGCTGCCGGCACTGCCAACCGCAAAGTGGTAATCGTCTGAGAGCACGAAGCCAGGCTTGAAAACCAGCTGCTGCGAAGAGATCGCATCGCCGCTGATTTCGGCTGAGCAGATTTCCTGCGCCGCATGCACGCAGGTCAGATGCTGGCGCATCAAACCGGGCTTTTTGCGTTTCGCCCGAATCTTCTCGATCGTGAACGCCTTGCCGGTGCAGGCAGAAAGTGCCAGTGCAGTGCGCAGAACCTGGCCGCCACCTTCACCCATCGAACCATCGATTGTTATCATTTTTGTTTCCATATTTTTCTCTTTCAATTCTAAACCAGAACAGTCCACGCCGTCGTCAATCAAGACACAACTGGCTACTGGTAAGCCGCCGCAACCAGAGTCGGTCTCAAAGCAGGTTCAGCAGCTTTTCGCTCAGGCCCTTTTCACCAAGAACCAGTTTGAGTGTCGACTTTTCGGCTACCTTTTCGATCAGTTCGAGTTCGCGCAGGCGCATCAGAGTCGGGTTCGCTTCGAGCATCTTGGCGGTATTGCACTGGCTTCTGGTGGCGGCAGTTTCTTCGCGTCTGATGATCTGGTTTGCTTCTGCCTCTTTCTGCGCCGCCACGACCCGATTCATGATTTCGCGCATCTTACCCGGCAGAATGATATCTTTGATGCCAAAGCCGCAGATTTCGATACCATAAGCTTCGGCCTTGCTCTTCAGCGCCGCAGAAATTTCTTCGGCAAGCTGATCTTTGGCAGCGAGCATTTCGTCGATTTTGCGTGAACCGACAACGGCGCGCATGATCAGCTGACATTCGCGATAAAGGGCAGTTTCTGCCGATTCGCTTATCGAAACCGATTTCAGGGCATCTCTGATTCTGAAGCTGGCAACCGCGTTGAGCCGCAGGCTGACTTTATCAGCGGTGATGATTTCCTGGCCCGAAAGATCGAGAACTTTTTCCTTGCGGCTGACCATAATGAATTTAAGGGCCGAAATGTTTTTCCAGAAGGCGTAAAAGCCAGGTTCAAGCTCGGCGACAAATTTGCCGTCACGAAAATAAACGCAGGTTTCGCCCTGTTCAACCTGAACCGCTTCAAGCAGTTCCTTCGCGATAGGCGCTTTGCCGATCTTGAACAGCTGGCGGTGTTCGAAACGCGGGTCTTCAACCGTGAACTCTTCGACTCTGATATTTTTCTGAGTTTTCCAGATCAGCTGACGGCCAGCGCCAAGAACTGTATAGAAGCGTTCGTCGATCCAGAGAAGAGCGCGTTGATTATCTTTGAGATCAACTGTCACAACCCGATCACCGAGCACACCGGTTTTAACGATCTGATCGATTTCTTCATGCCAGACAAACAGGTCCTTTTCGCGCAGCACGTCGACAGTTTCGCCCAGAATGGTTCTGGCAAGATACCAGCCCGGCTGCAGCGCCTCAACCAGGCGACCGTTTCTGAACAGCAGGCCCACTTCCGCATTTTTGACTCTTACCAGTCTGATCATATTCTTTCTCCCTTCTGAGCTTTATCTACAGCGGCTTTTCACAAGCCGGAATCTGGCAGTGCCATCGGAACAACCGGTTCATCAGCCAGCCACCCGGCGATGGAAACAGCTTGAGCCTGCCTGCGAATATTCCGCCGGTCTTTCGAGCCTGCCTGGTCGGCAGTCGCCGGAAAAACCACCTCGATACCCGTCGCAGCGGGCGATATCTGCTGTCTGCATGACCCCCGGGCCGGCTACCTTCACCGCACTGACCGCGGCCGCGTTCCTGGCAGAAAGTCCGAAGGCTTCCCGACTCGAAACTTTGGCAGAACGTCGATCAGGCAGATCGGGCCAGGCAGAATCCCCGGTCACTCCTCAGGCGATAGGCTGCTTTTGTTAAAGCAGTAAGCTGGAACAGGATTCGAACCTGCTGCCAATGGCGTATGAGGCCATTGCTCTACCCGATGAGCTATCCAGATGTCTGCATCACCTTCAAACCAGGGCCGACATACCCTTACCCACAGGGCGGGCATCGGTGTGGTCGAATCAACAGACAAACATAGTAATTGCAACCGCCGTGCCAGAGTTTAATTTTTCACGACTTTCAGCATCATCAGCAGATTTTCACAAATTCTCGCTCAAATAATCGTCTAAAATTTATATATTTATATATATTTTTTAGAATTTTTTATATATTATTTTATACGCCCGCCAAAACTTGTTTGAAAGCGACAGGAAAATGAAAAAAGTTGTAATCGGGTTTCTCGGAACCGTTCTCGACCGGCGCGGCAAAGAAAAACGCTGGGAAAACTGGCGACCGTCGGTTGCCGTCTGTCAGCATGAAGACCTGCTGGTCGACCGCTTTCACCTTCTCTGCAGCAGCCGCGACACAGCCCTTGCCGAAGTCGTAAAAGCCGATATCGGTACTGTTTCGCCTGAAACTTCCGTGATTATCGACTACGTTGAATTCAAAAACCCCTGGGATTTCGAAGAAGTCTTCGCCGGCCTTCTCGATTATTCGAAGCATTTCAATTTCAGCGAAGACGAAGAATACCTGCTGCACATTACTACCGGCACTCACGTTACGCAGATTTGCCTGTTTCTTCTTACCGAAGCGGGATTTTTCCGGGGCAAACTTCTGCAGACCGGCCCCGGCCGACAGAATTCACCGCCAGGCACTTAACATAGTGACCTTTTTCATAGAATTCGCTTGCAGCGGGGTCAAGAGCGAGGAAAA
>CAZFUG010000041.1:19100-23487 GCA_964522035.1 uncultured bacterium | reverse complement strand
TCCCGGGAAAAGCGGCGGCCTTCGGCAAGCATCGTCCCGTTTTCCGCTATCAGCGCGGAGCCCCCGAAAACCAGGTCGGTGGTCGATTCATGGACCCCCGCCCCGGCGTAGATGTAGCCCGCCGCGCAGCGGCCGGACTGCTGCCGGACCAGGTCCCGCCGGTAGGCATGCTTCCCCACGGTCTCGTTGCTGGCCGAGGGGTTGCAGATCAGCAGGGCCCCTTCCAGGGCGAGCCGGGTGCTCGGCGGGGCGGGCGCCCAGAGGTCTTCGCAGATTTCTATGCCGACTTTAACGTGCCCGAACTGGCTACAGGCAAACAACAGGTCAGTTCCGATCGGAACTCGATGGCCTGACAGAAATGTTTCGCAGACATTGAGTTCGCGGCTGCTGCAGAATTGGCGCTTTTCATAAAATTCGCGGTGGTCCGGCAGCCAGGTCTTAGGAACCAGGCCAAGAATCTGCCCACGGTGAATTACGGCCGCGCAGTTGAAAAGGCGGAAATCGATCAACAGAGGCAAACCAGTCACAATCAGGCAGTCTTTGTCGGTGCTTGCTTCAACAATGCTTTGCAGGGCATCGATGGCGGCATCAAGGATGGTTTTCTGCTGAAAAAGGTCGCCAAGAGTGTAACCGGTAAGACTGAGCTCCGGAAAAACAATAATCCCGGCTTTTTGCTGGTTAAGCTTGTTTATGAGCTCAATCTGGCGCCGGGCATTAACATCGGGCTGACCGATAGCGATTACCGGTCGCGCTGCCGCGCAACGGAAAAAACCATGTGAATATGGGTTGTTAAACGCCTTGCTCATCAGAACTCATACTAATGTGTTCTGTGAGAAGAGGCAAGTTTTTCAGCGCAGATTTGCCTGCGTGTCATTGATGAGGTTCTGCAGGCTTGGCGGAATATAGTTGCGCGATGGCCCGGGCTCGGGCAGGGTAAGTGGGCTTTTACCAAGCTTCATGATGCGGCCGGCTTTTTCCGGGTCCATGCCGCCAAGCACTTTGCCTGAATGTGAAGGCTGCATACCACCAAGAATGTCGTAGATCAGCTGGTCATCAGGCACGTCATCAAAAATTCTTGCGAGGGCTTTGGGCTCCATCTGTGCGGCAATGCTGCGCACCTGATCGAGACGATTTTCTTTTTCCATAAACCTTATCAGGCTCGATTCAATATTGAGTGTTTCAGAGGCAAGGCGCTGTGAAAGTTCGTCGACTGCTACCTTGCGGTTTTCGAGGTCCTGACGGTCATCTGCGAGCTTTTTCTTTTCAAGCTCAATGGTTTCGCGTTGTTTGCGCAATTCTTCAAGTTCGCGCTGGTGCTGTTCTTTCTGGGTGCGCATCAGCGCTCTGTACGATTCTTCGAGCGAAACGGCACGGCGCTCGAGGTCGCGGCTGCCTTCGGTGATCAGGCGGTTGAAACGCTCCTGTTCCTGCAGTATAAGCTGCTGATATCTTTCTTCTTCTGGCAGCTGATGAAGCTGGACAAAGTCGTAGTATGCCGAGAGAGGCCAGTATTTGCGGTATTCTTCGGGTATCTTGTAACGAAACGGGTAAATCTGAAGAAAATCCATGGTCAGCACTGTAAGAAAACTTGCCACACCAAGCGACGCAAGCAAAAACATGTAAACTATGCGGCTCAGGGCCAGATAGATTCGCGATGGCGGTCTGACCTGCGCCTGTTCTTTGTCTTCCTGGGCTGCAGGTGGTCGGGTATTCTGATTGACATCATTTTCCGGCATCGCTCAATTCCTTTTATTTATCAGTTTTTCCAAGCCCGCTCAATATTTGCCCGACGAACCCCTGGGTGTCGGCAAATGGCGGAACCCCGCCAAACCTTTTTACAGTTGCCGGGTCAGTGTTGTATGCCGCGAGAGCCAGTGGCAGGTTGCCGCCATTTCTCTGGAGCATGCTCGAAAGATGCTGAGTGCCGACACTGATGTTCTGTTCAGGGTCAAATGGGTCGTTCATGCCTGAATCAGCAAAAATATTCGGTTTTAGCTGCATCAGACCAAGATTGCCATTTGCGCTCACGGCTTTCGGATCATTGTTTGACGCAACCAGAATCAGCTGCTTGACAACCTCTGGTTCAATGCTGTGTTGCTTTGAATATTTGTCGATCAATGCGTCGAGGTCGGTTTTGAGGTTTTTAGAGAGCTCTGTGTTCGGAGAAGCAGTAATTGCGGGCTCTGAGACGCTTTGTTTCGTGGCTTCATGCATGGCATTGGCAAACGTCTGCTGCTGTCTGCGGTTCTTTTTAGGGGCAAGGCCGCTGAAACTTTTTTCGAGACTGTCGATTTTTTCAAGCAGTCGATGCATGTTTTCAAGCATTGTCGGTCTCCATCAGGCCCTTTTTGCGGTTGCCAAATTCGTCGAGCCTTTTCTGTTCACGTTTAAGCATATCTTTTTTATACTGAATCTCGTCTTTTTCGCGCATTTTTTCGTAGGTTTTGCGGTTTCTCTGTTTTTCGAGCAGTTCTTCGAGGATTTTCTGTCTTTGTTTTTCGAGTCGTTCGAGTTCTTCTTCCTGAAATTCCCAGGAGCGCTGTAAGGTTTTCAGGTAGGCCGGGTACATCTGTACCTTGATTATATCACCGGCGAGCAGATCTGCCGACTGCTGTTCAAGACCGGTAGCATAATCCTGTTTCAGCTGTTTGATCTTCATGTTGGTTTCAGCGATCTGTCCGTCTTTTTTAGCCAGGCGTGACTTAACTTCATTTTCTTCGTGAAAACAGATTTCGAGTATCTGCTGAAAGCGAAAGATAAAAGCCATGATCAGCCACCGACTATTTTCGAGAGTTCGGCAACGCAGTCAGAAAAACTGAAAGCTTCTTTGATTCCCTGTTTGATATAATTCTCGATGAGAGGGTTCTTTTTGATAGCCTCATCGATCTTGGGGTCAGAACCGGCTTTGTAAGCACCAAGGCTGATGGCGTCGGCATTTTTTTTGTAGGTGCTGTAAATATTGCGCAGTTTGCCTGCAACGTCAAAGTGGCCTTTTTCTGTGATTTCGGGCATAAGACGTGAGATGCTGCCGAGAATGTCGACAGCCGGAAAAATGTTCTGGGTTGCCAGTTCGCGGCTGAGAAGCAGATGCCCGTCAAGAATACCTCTGACTGCGTCTGCCACTGGCTCATCCATATCGCCACCTTCGACGAGAACTGTATAGATACCCGTTATCGAGCCTCTTCTGGCAGTGCCGGCGCGTTCAAGTAACTTAGGCAGCAGCGAAAATACTGACGGAGTGTAACCGCGGGTGGTAACCGGTTCGCCGACAGCATTGCCGATTTCGCGCTGGGCAAGTGCAAAACGGGTTACCGAGTCCATCATCAGCATGACGTTCTTGTCACGGTCACGAAAATACTCAGCAATTGCGGTGGCGGTAAAGGCGGCTTTGACGCGAACCAGGGCGGGCTGATCAGAGGTGGCGACCACGACGATCGATCGGCGCATGCCTTCCTCGCCAAGGTCTTTTTCGAGAAATTCTCTGACTTCGCGACCTCGTTCACCGACGAGAGCAACGACGTTGATATCTGCCTGTGATGATCGGCAGATCATACCCATCAGCGTGCTCTTGCCAACGCCGGAACCTGCGAAAATACCCATGCGTTGGCCGCTGCCAATTGTCAGCAGACCATCAAGGACTCTGACACCTGTTGGGAGAGGTTTAAGAATGCGTTTTCTGGTGAGTGGGTTCGGTGGGTCGCGGTTAATTGGAACCCGGGTGATGCCTCCGGGCAGGTCGCCTTTTTCATCGATCGGGTTGCCGAGGCCGTCGAGCATACGGCCGAGCAGTTCATCGCCAGCTGGCGCGGTCAGGGGCATACCGGTCGGAACGACTTCTGCCCCCTGCCTTATACCTTCGGTGTGAATCAGCGGCATCAGAAGAACGCTGCTGCGCCTGAAACCGACTATTTCACATGGCAAAGGGCCTTGCGGGGTCATAATGTGACAGATGTCGCCCACCGGGTTTTGTGGCCCTGTCGCTTCGATCAACAGCCCAACAACCTGGGTGACCCGGCCGTTTACTCTTATTGGGTCAGTGTTTGACAACACCGAAGTATAATCAGAAAATGAAAAACTCATTTAAACGCCCGCCTGATTTTTGCGAAATTTTTCGAGCAGAGCTTTTTCGAGTTCTCTGGCCTGGCTTTCGATGGTGGCATCGATGGTGCCGACGCCGGTTTCAATTTTTATGCCGCCTGGCGACAGCGTGCTGTCTTCAACGATTCTCAATTCAGATACCGAACTGAGACGCGCAAGAAACTGGTCTTTGTGTGCCTGACACATGCTTTTGTCACGCAGGTTGATGCGCATGACTATCTTATCGACTTCAGAAACGCGATTCAGAGCCTGGTCGATGTTGTGCAGTATGATTTCGGGCTGGGCAACC
>CAZFUG010000041.1:0-19090 GCA_964522035.1 uncultured bacterium | reverse complement strand
GATGATGAGTTTGAGCATCTCTTCTTCAGAAGATTTGAGAATTCCCATTCGACTGGTCTGCAATTCGTTAACCAGGGCTTCAGATTCAAGCATCAGGTTTTTCCAGTCGAGCTGCACTTCGTGCAGTCCTTCTGTTTCGCCGGCCGCGCGGCCCTTGTCTTCGCCGGCCGCATAACCTTCTTTATAGGCTTTTTCGCGCAATGAATCGACTTCGAGGCGGGCGGCCTTTTTAATAGTTTCGGCTTCGGCTTTGGCGGATTCACCAATCGATGCGGCCGCTTCTCTTGCCATCTGCAGCGTTTTGGCAGCTTCCGCTTCCATTTCCTGACGGCGCTTGATCATGCCGTGACTGATTTCCTGCTCTTTGGCGGTCAGTTCGCGTTCTTTCTGCTGCAGAGACGTTTCCCATTCGCGCAGCTCTTCTTCAAGCGCTTCAAGTTCGAGCTCTTTAACCTTGATGGCTTCGAGAGCTGCTGCGTGACGAGATTTTCTTGCTGTCTGTGAAAGAAAACTTTCTGGCTTGCGGGCATTTTGGCCCGGAATGCCCGATTCTGATGCTTCTTCAGAGGGCTCAACGGTGCCATCTTCGGTTTTTTTGGTTACTATCTTTTCGCCGTTTCCGGCCAGGTGCTCTGGCGACAGGGCCCTGAAGGCTTCTTCTGCAAATGCGTCTTCTGCCGGGTCAATGTCTGGCTCGGGTTTGACAATTTTCTGATGATGATGAATGAAGACCGGCTTTTCAGCATCGATTTTGATCTGATTTGCCTTGAAGATTTTAGCCATTCAGAAATTCCTTAATAGACGAGGTCGTCATTAGGTCGGTTGATATATAATTCCTTGCTGTTGATCAGCTCGGCAACCACTGCCATGATACGCTCGCGTGCCGCTTCGACATCTGCTTCCCGGGCTGGTCCGATCAGGGTGATTTCACCCTTCAGGTCGCTGAGGCCACGTTGAGACATATTGTTGGCAAGGTTCTTAAGAACTGCTGGCGGCGCGCCTTTGAGTGAAACCGCCAGATCTCTGGTTCTGATAAGTTTGAGAAGTTTCTGCACGCCGCGGGCGTCGGCGTAGGCAAGATCTTCAAACATCATAATTTTTTTGCGCAGTTCCATAACCACCTGTGGCACATCTTTCTGCAGGCCGTTCATGATGTGGCGGTTGGTTTTGGCATCGCAATGCCGCATGATGTTTGCGAGAATTTCGAGACCAGTGCTGGTTCCAAGTTGAGTCTTAGCCAATCAGCTCCTCCTCTCCAGGGCGTGAAATAACGATTTCGCCTCTGGCTTCGAGTTTCTTGACCACGGCGACGATTCTCTGCTGTGCCTGGTCTACGTCACGCATGCGCACCGGGCCCATGTATGCCATTTCTTCCTTGAGCATTTCAGCAGCACGTTTCGACATATTCTTGTAGAATTTTTCTTTGACTTCGTCTGTGACGCCTTTGAGGGCAACCGACAGGTCTTTCATGTCGATTTCCTTGAACAGGCGCTGCAGGCTTCTGTCATCGATAAGAACAACGTCTTCGAATACGAACAGGCGTTTCTTGACTTCTTCAGCCAGGCTCGGTTCCTGAACTTCCATGGTTTCGATGATATTCTTTTCGGTGGCGCGTTCAACCGCATTCAATACGCCAATGAGCGAATCGATACCGCCGACGCTGGTGAAATCCTGGCCGATGATCGACGACAGTCTTTCTTCGAGGTAGTTTTCGACCTCGCGGGTGATTTCCGGGCTGGTTCTGTCCATCAGGGCAAGACGCTTGGCGATTTCAACCTGGGTGTCGGGGGTCATCGACTGGAGAATGACTGCCGATTTTTCGGGCTGCAGGTAGGCAAGAATAAGTGCGACAGTTTGCGGATGCTCGTTCTGAATCAGAGTGGCGAGCTGTGTCGGATCGGCGGTTCTGGCAGCTTCGAAGGGCTGAACCTGCAATGAAGTACCCATTTTGGCGAGAATTTCGAGGGCTTTGCCGGGGCCGATGGTTTTTTCGAGCAGATGTTTTGCGTATTCCAGGCCGCCTTCTGAATAGAACTTGCGGGCCATCATCAGCTGTTCGAATTCAAACAGCACCGAAAGCTTTTCTTCTGTGGTTATTTTGCGGGCTTTGGGATTCTCAATTGTAAGAATTTCGATTTCTGAGTCCGAGAGCGACTTCTGAATATAGCCGCTGGTTTCAGGGCCGAGAAAAATCAGCAGAATAGCGGCTTTAGCCTTACCGGGTATGTCGAGAATCGGCAGGTCTTCAGGCTTGATGGTTGCGGTTTGAACTTTCTCGGCCACAGGGTCGCTCTCCTTACTACTTGGTTAACCACAGGCGAACAACCTGTACTGCATCTTCCGGTTTGGTTTCGATAAGATTCCTGACGCGTTCTTCGAGGAATTCGCGGGCGTTGGCCTGAGCGTTGAGCCGTGCGAGTTCTTCTTCGCGTGCCCGGTCACGTTCGGCGATGATGGCAGAGAGTCTTTCGAGACCTTCTTCGAGAGTACCGTCAGTTTTCTTCTGGAAAGCTTCGCGATAAATAAACTGTTCTTCTGGCGTCATTTCGTCAAAATCAGGCGGCAAGGCATCGTTTTCGCTGGCATATTGATAAGCCTGATGGCGCAGATCCTGAACTTTGCGTTTCTTTTCTTCGACGTCGCCAATTTCGGGGAAGAAGTTTTTGATGTCCTTGAAGCGGCGTTCCCAGTCTTTCCACTGCTGTTCGTTCTGCTGGAACAACTGCTGCTCTCTGGCCTGGCGCAGTCTTTCGGCTTCCATGGCCGCTTCCTGCAGTTTCTGCTGTTCTCGGGCCAGGGCTCTGGCTCTGGAAACTCTTACAAAAATGTAGATCACGCCCAGGAAAACCGGGAATGACATGAGTAGGCCAACAACGATCATGAACATCTGCTTCTCCTGCTCTTTCTTCAGGGCAATAGCTTCTTTGGCGCGGTCTGCTTCATCATTTTTGAATGGAGTGACCATCAACGAAATTTTGTCGCCGCGCAGCTTGTCAAAACCGACTGCCTGCTTGGCCACTTCGGTAATCTGGTCATTGAGGGTGTTCAATTCTTCAGGGTTGCCATTGAGAACTACCGATACTGTAAGGCGTTTGATGGTGCCCTGCTCTTTAACATATTTTTCTTTTGAGCGGCCGACATCGTAGTTGCGAATAGTACCATCACGCTCGTATTTATTGATGGTAGAATTTTCGGTGCCGGGATAAGCAGGAGCTCCGGGAGGCAGGTTCGAGTTGACGCCGGGCTCGCCGTCTTCTATCAGATCTTTGCCCTCGTATTTTTCAGACTCGAGCTTCTCAGAAAGAATGATACCGGTGTTAGAACCTTCAATTGGCGGAATTACCAGATCGCTTACCGCTTCTTTCTGGTCGAAATCCATATCGAGTCGAACGCTGACCAGGGCTTTGCCATAGCCAAACATGCCTTCTAGAATGTTCAGCAATTCCTTGCGCAGATGGTTTTCGCGGTTGCGAGTGATTTTGAGCTGGGCGGTCTGAGTTTTGTCGAGAGTCATCATTTCGTCGTCTTCGATGACTCTGGTAAGGTCACGGGCTTCGCTGTCAACGATTCTGATCTTGTCTGGCTGCAGGCCTTCTACAGCTGAGCAGACCCAGTCTCTGATCGCTCTGATCTGGTCCTGGCTGACTTCGGCCCCTGGCTTCAGCTGCAGAAGGATACTGGCAGATGGCTCTTTCTGGTCTTCCTTGAAAACTTCCTTTTTCGGCTTGGTTATGGTTACGCTGGCTTCTTCGATCGGGCCCATGCGTTTAAGGGTGTTTTCAAGTTCTATCTGCAGACCGCGCACATAGTTCAGATCAAATTCTTTATCAGTGGAACCGGAGAAAAGCGATCGCTCGTCGATCAGCTTCTGCCAGCCCGGCTTGGCCTGTGGCAGTGTTTTTTCCTGGGCAAGCTGAAGAATGATATAGGATTTATCTGTGAGTGGGACGAGAATTTCTGTCGAGTCCTTGCCGAGCTTATACTCAATATTCAGTTCGGTAAGCTTGGCTGTAACTTTGCCGGCGTCTTCAATTTTGAGTTTTTCTTCGAAAAGGGGAATGAACTCTTTCTGTGTGCCCCACATGGATACACTCAGAATACCCACGACCACGAGGATTACAAACGCTGCGAGCCCGATCTGCTGCGATCGGGGCAGTTTTGCAATCGGTTCCCATAACTGCCGAAGAAAATCTGTCATTGCCTGCTACTCCCTACTCTTTGTGGTGCCCTGTGTATATTAATTTTTTTCTGGCGGGATTTGATAGATTAGTTATAGTACGGCAAAGCCGTTCTGTAAAGACTAAAAATTAAAAATTCATGCGCATTATTTCTTTGTATGCCTCAAGTGCTTTGCTGCGTACTTCCAATGTGAGATTCATTGCGGTTTTGGCTTTTTCAGCCGCAATCATTACATCATGCAGATTTTCTACACGACCGAGAACCGCGTCTTGAGTCAGTTTTTCCGATTCTTTGCCGAGTTGATCGACTTCATCAATCGCTGTCTGAAACTTTTCAAGAAAAGAACCCCATTGCTCCTTGGCGTTGGTCTGGGGACGCTCCGGTTTTGATCTTACGCCGTGCAAAGGATGATTACTGTCAATTTTCATTCATTACCCTCTTCCGCCGATGTTTAGAGCGGCATTTGTCATGTCTTTTGCCGAGTTGATGCAGGTGACGTTGGCTTCATAAGCGCGCGTGGCGGTGATCATGTCCACCATTTCGTGCACTATGTTGATGTTGGGTCGTCTTATGTAACCTTCGGAGTCAGCATCAGGATGATTGGGGTCATACTCCATTTTGAACGGGGTCATATCTTCCATGATGGCGTTAACTCTGACGCCGCGCCCCGGTTCCTGAGGGTTGATGCGGTCAAGATAAGGGCGTTGGCCATAGGCGTGCCTGGCCTGGAATATGACCATTTTTCTTCTGAACGGTTCGCCGTCTTCGGTGCGGGTGGTGTTGACGTTGGCGATGTTGTTCGAGATGACGTCCATGCGCAGACGTTCAGCGGTAAGGCCAGATGCAGAAATATCAATGCCACGGAACATTGTCATTATGCTCTACCTCCTCTGGTGATTACATCGTTAAGGCCTGCAAACATTGCAGCCAGGCGGCTTGAATGAATCTGGTAGGTCATGGTGTTCTTCGCGAGGTCGCTCATTTCAACATCGATGTCGACGTTGTTTTTGTCATTGCGCATTACGTGAATTCTGTCTTTTATGGTGACCGGGTCGACATCCATGTAGTTGATGGTGCCGATTGGAATATGGCGGTCGTCTTCACGGCGGCCGACGATATCGACCTTGCCATCGAACACTTTAGCCATCTGATCTTCGAAGGTGACAATCTGTCGCTTGAACAGAGGAGTGTTAACGTTGGCAATGTTGTTTGAAATAACCTTATGGCGCTTTGACGATACTTCAAGGCCCTTGCCAAGCAGATTGAAAGTCGCAGTTCCGGTAAGTCTTTCGAACATTTTTCGTTTTTCCCCTTTGGCGATGAATTCAGAGAATGAATCTTGCCAGATCACGGTCTTTCATCAACGGTCCGATAACCCGGTCGACAGTCTCACGGGTGATCTCATAGCGGCCAGTCAGACTCTGCGGCGCCGAAAACGAGGCTTCGTCCATCAGCTGTTCCATGATGGTGTGCAGCCTGCGGGCGCCTATGTTTTCGTGCATTTCGTTCGCTTCACAGGCAAAGTGAGCGATACGCTCGATGGCTTCGCGGGTGAATTCGACTTCGAGATTGTCGATGGCCAGCATGGCCTGATACTGACGGACCAGAGAGTTTTTCGGCTCGGTGAGAATGCGTTTGAAGTCTTCGACACTCAGTTTGTCGAATTCGACACGCACCGGGAAACGTCCCTGAAGCTCGGGAATCAGATCGGAAGGCTTGCTGACATTGAAGGCGCCGGCGGCAAAGAACAGAATATGGTCGGTTTTAACCATGCCATATTTGGTCATAACGCTGGTGCCTTCAACGAGCGGCAGCAGGTCGCGCTGCACGCCTTCGCGCGAAACGTCGGGGCCGGTCTTGCTGACAAATGAAGAGGCGACCTTGTCGATTTCGTCGATGAAGATGACGCCGCTTTCCTGTGCCAGTGACACGGCTTCCTTCTGCAGATCTTCGTGTTCCATGACCTGGCTGAGTTCTTCGCTGAAGAAGATATCGCGGGCCTGAGCAACGGTAACGCGCTTGCGGCGGCTGCGACTCGGAAGAATATTGCCAATCATGCTCTGAATGCTCTGCATATTGATGCCCATTTCCTCAAAGCCGCCCTGGGAGGAGAAAACTTCGACTACGGGTGTCTGATGTTCGTTCACGTCGATTTCTACCTCCTTTTCGTCAAGTTTTCCGGATTTGAGTTCTTCAGAGAGTTTCTGTCTGGCTGATGCTGTTGAATCAGTCTCTTCAATACCTATCGACACATTGCTAAACTTTTCTGAGGATTTTTCGAAACCACTTAACGGATGGTATCTTCGACTCTCTGGAAGCAGGACATCGAGAACTTTTTCGTGCGCTTTCTCGCGCGCCTTTGGTTCGAGTTCTGCAAGTTTTCTGGTTCTGAGAAGATTCATGCTGACTTCGACCAGATCTCTGACCATTTAATCAACATCGCGGCCAACGTAGCCTACTTCAGTAAACTTGGTGGCTTCAACCTTGACGAATGGGATATTCGCGATGCCGGCGATGCGGCGGGCGATCTCGGTTTTGCCGACGCCGGTCGGGCCAATCAGCAGAAGGTTTTTCGGTCTGATATCTTCGCGCAGCGAGTTCTGCAGTTGACGACGGCGATAGCGGTTGCGCAGCGCGATGGCTACGGCACGTTTGGCCTTGTGCTGGCCCACGACATATCTGTCGAGCTCGGCTACGGTCTCCTGCGGTGTCAATTCTGGCCCGGGAAGATTGATGGCTTCTTTGTTCAAGATGGCATAACCTCCACAATGAGCTTGTCGTTGGTGTAAACACACTGTTCTGAGGCAATGAGCAGGGCGTTCTTGACGATTTCAGCTGCGGAAAGGCCTGTGTGGCGCAGCATGGCTTTAGCGGCCGCAAGAGCTGCGGGTGCTCCTGAGCCAATTGCCGCAACCGGTTCGTCTGGCTCAAGAACATCACCCTGGCCGGAAAGAACGAGAATTTTTTCGCTGTTGCCGACCAGCAGCATTGCCTGAAGCTGGCGCAGGGCCTTGTCCATGCGCCAGTCTCTTGCAAGTTCGACTGCTGCCCGCGTCATGTTGCCAGACATCGAGTCGAGTTTGTTTTCGAATCTTTCGAAAAGGGTGAATGCGTCGGCAGTTGCGCCGGCAAAACCGCCGATAATCGGGTGGCCGCTCAGGCGTCTGATTTTCTGGGCGCGTGCCTTGATGATCTGGTCGCCGAGGGTAACCTGTCCGTCACCGCCGAAGGCGAGACTGCCGTTTCTGATTACCGCCAGAATGGTTGTTCCATGGTAGGTCATTGCTTCTCTCCTGATCGTGGGTGACTCAGGCGATAGGTCTGCATGAGTTTTTCTTTGCTGATGCGCGTATAAATCTGTGTTGTCGCCAGACTGCTGTGGCCGAGCATTTCCTGTACGCCTCTGATGTCAGCGCCGTTGTTGAGCAGATGCGTTGCAAAACTGTGTCTGAACTGATGCGGTGTAATATTCATCATCATTGCCAGTTGCCGGGCATATTTGTCGATCAACCGTGCGATGCTTCGGGGCGAAAGCGGCGTGCCGAGATGGTTGAGAAAGATTCTGGGCTGTTGCTTCGCCTGTGGTTGCTGGGCGTTGCGTGCCGAGCAGTAAGCCTGAATCGCGTCGCGTGAGGCCGGAGTCATCGGAGTGATGCGTTCCTTCTGCCCTTTGCCGGTGACACGGATCATACAGTTGCTCATGTCGATATCGGAAAAGGTCATGCCGGCAATCTCAGAAACACGCAGGCCGCTGCCGTAAAGTGTTTCGAGTATGGCGCGGTCGCGCAGCCCCAGAAGGGTTGTTAAATCGGGGGCGTTGAGCAGCAGGTTGATGTCTTCCTGGCTCAGAGCACGTGGAAGCGGTCGCTGCCGTCTGGGCGAATCCATATTCTCGGCCGGATTTTTGGCGATAATGTGGTGGCGCATGGCGTATTTCATAAGGCCGCGCAGAGCAGACTGGCCACGGCGCATACTCTGTGCTGAAAGGCCGCCGTTGCGGCGCTCAGCCCAGAAAGCCCTGATTTTAGCATGTGAAAGGTTTTCGATGGCGGAAGAATCGTTGATGCCCTGCTTCTGAAGCCATGCTGCAAAGAAATCGAGGTCGGTGTGGTAGCCGCGCACTGTGTTGTCTGACAGGTTGCGTTCTTTCCCGATGCTTTCAAGGTAGCGCGAAATCAGCTCAGCGATTGACAAGGGCGGGGCTCCATTTTATTTGATGGTTGAAGTGTGCCAAGAATAGCACAACCGCTAAAATGGTACAAGCCCCGAAAAAAAATAAGTTTGTGCTGACAAAAACCGCCTTTGATCAACATTGCAAGGTCGGTAAAAAATGATCTTGCAAGCTGGGTGATTTTAAACAGATTCTTGGGTCAGGTAAACATTTATGGCAGGAAAACTCAGAAATCTGATTCTCGCGGCACTTATGGGTCTGACCGCTTTGCCGGCCTCGCTGGCGCAGGAAGCGGAAATCATTGTTCCTGCTGATATCAGACGTGAAAGAATCTATTCGGTCATTACCAGCCGATTTTATGACGGCGATACCGAAAATAACTTTTATAACCGCGAAAGAATTCAGAAAGACGACCCGCACTATCGTGGCGACTTTAAAGGGCTGGCTTCGCGTCTGGCTTATATTAAAGAACTGGGCTTTACAGCCATCTGTGTCACGCCGCCGGTCGAGAATCGCGGCGCTCTCGATTTTATGGGCTTCAATGCCTATGATTACGAGACTTTTGAGCCCAGGTTGAGCTCTGATGACTTTAAATGGCAGGATCTGATCGATGCGGCAAAAGCGCAGGGGTTAAAAGTCATTCAGACTCTGGTGGTGAACCACGTCAGCAATTACGGCATAAGAAACCATTATTTCATTTCGCGACTGCCGCTCAAGTTTTATCGTGGCCCGGTCAAGGCGCAGTGGCCATATGTCTTTAATCTGGGCAATTATAAGCATCCGTATCGCATGGATAACGACAACCCATGCGCGCCGGAGTGGTTCAAAGATTTTCGTTACCGTGACCCGTGGGGTGCGGGGCCATTGAAAGATCCGGTGACCGGGGCGGTTTTTCCGGCTGAGAATCTTCACCCCGAACGCTTTTTTGGCACTGACGAGAAGCTGCTGAGCCCGGAATGGTTTCATCGCGAAGGCTGGTTGCTGGCCAGCGAAACTCTTCTGATAAGCAGAGTGCATCGTGCCCATCTTGATGATAACAGTATCGACCTTGCCACTGACAACTGGAAGATTCGCAATTTCTTTGCAGCGCTTGGCAAAAAATACATCACCATGGGTGTTGATGGCTTCAGAATTCAGTTTGCCCGCAATACCGATCGCCGCGATCTTATTTATATGGTCGAGATGTGGCGACAGATCAAGCCGGATCTGATTGTTTTTGCCGATGTTGAGCCGGTTTTAGGTGGGTTTGGCCGCCTGACTGCCGGCGGCAAAGAACCTTCTGAACTCTGTCCATGGTGGTATACCCGCAACGAAAACGACCCGATGGATCCAGGAATTCAGAATTCCGGCATCGCAGTCATGGATTACCCGCTTTTTAAAACCTTTGCAGCCTCGGTTGCCAATGGTCATTTCACCGGAATCGGCAATCTGATCAAATACGATGGCGTCTATGCCGACCCGTTGACACTCGTTACCTTCTTTCATAACTTCGACCTTGGCCCTGAGAATGGCAATTTGACAAGATTCTCCGGCGATACCTGGAAGGCGGCAAATGCCTATAACCTGCTCTGGACAATGCGCGGCGTGCCGATGCTGCTGATGGGTGAAGAGATCGAATTCATGAAGGGTATGCCGCAAAAGTTTGTGTTGCCGACCGATCTTCTGGCAGCTACCGGTAAAGCCTATTTTGGCGGCAATCTCGAAGAAGCGGTTATCGAGCAGACAGTCGCTCACCCTTTGTTTCAGCATATCAAACGCCTTAATCAGATTCGTGCGGCAGTACCGGCACTCAGTCTCGGGTCGCTTGAGAACGGCTCGGAATTTGTATCGGGCATGAGTTTCGTGCGCAACTTCAATAATGCCGAAAGTTATGCGGTTGTAGGACTGAGCTCATTTATCGACCAGGAAATAACCGTAAGCCGTGTTCTGCCTGGCAATTACGTCGACGCGGTCACAGGGTCGGCTCAGACCGTAGCAACCTCTACCAGATCGATCACATTTACGGTCAAAGGAAATTCTGCCGGTATCTGGGTGCTGAATGGTCCGGGCAAAATCGGCGAAGACGGCACCTGGCTGCGCTGAGATTTTCAGGCAGAAAATTGCATCAGCAGTTCGCTGTGTCCGGTGTGCGGGTCTTTCTGAGCCTGAACGACTCTGAAGCCGTTGCGACTGTAAAAGCTGACCGCTCTGATATTCTGTTCGTAAACATTAAGTGAAAGGCATGGCCGCAAAATTTTGGCATGGTCGAGCAGTTTTCGGCCGATACCTCGACTCTGCGCAGACGGGTCGACAAACAGAGCGGAGAGATTGTCGTTAAATAGTGAAAAGAAGCCGAGAATTTGGTCATTCTCGCAATAAACCCAGTTCTCTGAAGCGGGCAGGTATTTTTGGCGCATTTTTTCGGCGTTCTGTTGCCAGAAATCGCTGCTGATAAAATTGTGGGCGTCGAGAGATGCTTCAAGCCATAGTTCGGTGAGCCGGTCAATGTCAGTTGGTTCAGCAGTTCTGATAATGCCATCAGCCTCAGGCTGTTTGCTGTCACGCTTCTTTAAGGTTCTGGCCTGGTTCAGCAGTTGCAGTAGATCGCACCGCTGTTTTTCGTCAAGCCATTCAAGGGCTGTTCTGGTTGCCTGCCCTGGTTTACAGCGGTAATAGCGATAGTAATAAGGATTTATGGCAAGAATCTGTCTGACCAGATCTTCGCTTTCGAATACTCCAACGGCGCGGCCGTCGCCAAGGGCATCCCAGACAACGAACAAGTCTCTGTCGTCTTTTTGTCTGTCTGCCGTTTCAGTGGGCCTGGTTTCTGTTTCGGCAGTAATGGTTGAAATGTCTGTGCTTCTGTCTGAATCAACCTTTCTGGTTGACGGGCCTGTAAAATAGCTCCTGATATAAGACAACAGCTGAAAAAGTGGTGAATGGTGCTTTCTGTCTCGTTGCATGACTGTCCGTAAAATCCCTTTTGACGTCGCAGCAAAAAATTTTTGCTTCAGATGTTCTGTATTATGATAAATCTCTTCAGGCTTTTAACGCAATGCTGTACCCCCTTGATTTTTGTCGGTCATGTTCTCATAATGAACGCGCCAAAGTTGTGAAAAACGTCAGATCGACAGGGATAACAATGAACATGAATGCAGCAGCCGAGTGTAAATGGATTTCTGACGCGGTTTTCTATCAGATCATGCCCGACCGGTTCTGTCGTTCCGGCAAAGTGCCGGTTCCAGAAGGATCTGAACTCGTTAAGTGGTCGGCGGTGCCAGGCAAAAGCGGCCGTGGCGGCCGTGAATTCTTTGGCGGTGATCTGCAGGGTATTTTGAGTCGCCTCGATCACATTGTCGGAACAGGCGCCAACGCGATTCTGCTGACGCCGGTCAATGCTGCGCCATCTTATCACCGTTATGAAACGACCGATCATTGCATGCTTGACCCGATGCTGGGCACCTGGAAAGATCTCGAACAGCTTATTTTAGAAGTTCACCGTCGCGGCCTGCGAATTGTCTGCGATGTTGCTCTCAATCATGTTTCGAATCAGCACCCGTGGTTCAAGGCGGCATTAGCGGGTGACGCAGAAATGCGCCGCCGCTTCACCTTCAAAGAAGACGGCAGTTATCTCTGCTGGTGGGGTTATCCGGGCCTGCCAGAACTAAACCTTTCTGAGCCGGCAGTGCAGGATTATCTGTTTGCCGGCAGAGAAAATGTTCTTTCTTTCTGGATCAACAAAGGCTTTGACGGAATCCGTCTCGACTGTGCAAATGATCTGAGTCTGCCTGTCTGTCAAAGAATTGCCGACGAGTTTCGTTCAAGATTTCCTGATGCTGCTTTGATTGGCGAAGTTGCCAATTTTTCGGTGCCATGGCTCAAAGCTCTCGATGCAACGCAAAGCTATTTTTTCACCGCTTCGGTTAAAGCCTGCCTGGCCGCCAGCATCAATACCCGTCAGCTGACCCGGAATCTGCAGGCGGCTTACGATGATGGTTTTCACAACCAGTTTCTCATGCTTTCGTCGCACGATTCGCGACGAACAAATACAGATTTCAGCAGTGACCGAAAGAAGATAACGGTGGTCCGGCGCCTGCAGTTTACGCTTCCCGGAATACCGATGATCTACTATGGCGAAGAAATCGGACTTAAGGGCGGTTCTGACCCGGAAAACCGCGCCGGCATGCCATGGGAACGACGTGAGACTGCTGCCAGCCGACATTATGGTGATGAGATAAGGAGGCTTGCTGAGCTGCGGGCTGCATCACCAGAGTTGCGCCATGGGGTCTGGCGGCCGGTAATTACCGATCTGCACTCCGATCTGTTCGCTTTTTTCAGGGCAAGCGAAGAAGAACCGGAGCGATTTACTCTGGTGACCTGGAACAACAGTCGAAGCAAATGTGCCGCGACGTTAACTCTGCCCTGGGGCTGGCTGTTTTCTGAAACGAGGCTGCATGACGTATTTTCGGAACGCTTTATCGTCGCTTCAGCCGGCATGACACATGTTGAGCTTGAGGCGGGCGAATGTGTCATCTGGCAGCTGCGTGATGGCAGCAAGAAGAATTACTCGTTCTTCAAGAAATTCAAATGAAAAGTCTGACCCGCTTTTCGGGGCCGATACTTGCTGAACTTCTGCTTTCTTTTGCGGTCAGCATGCTGCTTTTTTCGCTGCTTGGGCGAATTGCTGACGCCGCTTCAGGCGCGGTCGGGGTGGTTAACAATCTCTTCTGGCTTTTTCAGACGATGTTTCTTGGGCTGTCTCAGGCCGGCGGCATTCTGATTGCCCGTGTGACAGGCAATGGCGATGAAGAGAGTGCGGCCAGATTGAGAGGTGCTCTTCTTGGCCTGTTTTTAATCGTTGCCGCGGTCATGCTCACTGTTTTTTCTTCCGGCCGGCAGTTTTTCATAGCCGCGATTCTTGGTTTAAAAGGCGATACTGCATTGTATGCCGGTGATTATTGCCGTATCGCTCAGTGGTCACTTGCCTTTACCGCAATCGGACAATACTTTACCTCAGTTTTTCGCAGCGCCGGTAACAGCCTTCTGCCATTGCTGGTAGCGTTATGTAACCACTCCGTATGCTTTCTCTGTCTCTGGCTTCTGCCGGCAGATTTTTTCGGGTTTCAGCTTTCAGGCATCGAGAGGGTGGCGGTTTCACAGTTGTCTGGCAACCTGACTGCAATCAGCATTGCTGCTGCAGCTTTTATGTTCTGGCTAAAATTGCCTGTCAGTTTTCCTGGGCGTCAGGCCGGCCTGCTGACGGAAATCAGACCGATAGTCAGTCTTGCTGCGATGGTGATACTTGAGCCTTTCGCCTACGCCCTTTCGCAGCTTTTTATCGGTCGCATGTTTGCCGGTCTTGGTGCGGTAGCCCTGGCTGCCCGGGCCTACGCCGGAACTCTTTCGGCGGTTCCATCTTTGCCCGGAATCGCATTGGGGTGGGGCGCTCAAGTGCAGGTCAGTTTTCTTATCGGAGCCGGCAAGCTTGAAGAAGCACGAAAAATGGTTTTGCGCAGCAGTCTGATAACGTTTCTGGTTGGCCCGGCCGCCTCAGCACTGGTTTATTTATTTTCGCCAAGGTTGTTGTGTTTGTTTACGGCTGATCAACAGGTCATCGCCACAGCCCGCGCGCTGCTGGCGGTATACATTCTGCTTGAAGCCGGCCGTGGGCTGAACACGACTCTGGCCCCGTCTTTGAAGGCGCGTGGCGAAGCGAAGTTTGTTGCCAGAACAGCTTTTGTTATCATGCTGTTTGTTTGTGTGCCGCTTGCCTGGCTGTTGGCTTTCAAGGTCGGGCTCGGAGCGGTTGGCCTGGCTGTGGCGCTGGCTTTCGATGAATTATTGCGCGGACTGATCAATCTCTGGCGCTGGGTCCGTGGGAGCGAAAAAAAGCTGCCTCAAATCATGCTGAGATAAGCGTGAAAAAAACTCGATAGCCCCTTAAATGCAGATTTTGCGAGATGATAAGCCAGTATCTGGCTTCAGAATTCGATTTTAAATGGCGCAAGGGTCATGGCGAGCCCCAGAATCATGCTGACCATAAAGTCTGAAACGAAAAACGGAAAAACCATCAGCCCTACACCGCATAGCAGAAAAGTGAATCTTGACTGTTTTTTGCCGAATATGAAATAGCCTGTGCCAATTGCGCCCCAGATCATGGTCATGAACATTGAAGTGCCGTCATCGGAAGCAGCACCTGGTTTTTCTTTTTCCTGCAGCTGACCGGTCATTTTTTCAGCCCGTTTAATCTGGCCTTCATAAGACAATTCAGAAGCCTTGTCGAACAGTTCCTTGTCTTTTGGGGTGCCGGCATTGGCTGGTTGAGATAAAAACATTGCCAGAGCGAAAAAGAAAAGAAAAAATCTCATATTGTGCCGCCTCTTCTGCAGAAATTAGTTCGCAGAGCATCAGGTCAGGATACGCCTGCTTCTTCGACCTCACAAATCTGGAATTGCCGGCAAATAAGAATAAAAACATTGCTGCCAGTTGTTGAAGGCTGTTTTTTGCACGCTGGCTCTGGCGTTCTTCTATTGTTACGCAATGACCCGTAAAAAAGACAATAGCATCAGTTTGGGCTTTTTATGTCTGTTATCGACTGGTGCTTTGTTAATTCAGATTTTTGTCGATGCAGATTAGCGTCAAAAAGGGCTGTCTCATATTTTCATGAAACAGCCCCTTTTATGTTAGAAAAATTGAAGTTAGAAAAATCAGGCGGCGTTCTGGGTTACAAAACCCTTGGAGGCCGGGCCGGTATCGGCCGGGGTGCCGGCAATGCGGGCGAGATAAGTGTCGCCAAGGTTTTCGAGGTGGCCGTTAACGTTGTCAAAATAGTTGAAGTGGGCCTGTTCTTCATCGATTATGGTTTCAAACAGCTTCATCGAGATGCTGTCGCCATTTTCACGGCAGACATTGAGGAACTGGTTGTAGGCATCGAGGGTATCGTCTTCAAGCTTGGCATCAAACGGGAAAACCTGTTTGACCTGCTGGCCTTTTTTGACTTTGTCGGCCAGATCAGAAGTCGGTTCGCCGCCGAGTTCCTTGATTCTTTCGGCAAATGCTTCGGCATGGCGCATCTCGTCGATGGCGATGAGCTTGACATTGGCTGCCAGTTCACCATAGTCGGAATTGTCGAGACCGTAGTGCTGATTCATATACTGATGAATAGCATACAGTTCCATTGAGCGGGCCTTGTTGAGCACTTCAATAACCTTTGCTTTACGTTCCTTCTGCATCGTAACCTCCGTGAAATGTAAATCTTCCGTATTATTTTACAACAATCAGATAAAAATGTGAATCGACTGCAGAACCGCACAGAGTTTGAAACAGTGAATTCTGCAACATCCCGAAATCAGAGTTGCGAGCTTAAATGCGGCACAGAATTAAGCCGGCGTTTTGTTTTCGATTACTGTATCTGCGGCATGAAAACCGGCGAGCAGGCCACTGGCAAAGCACCAGTGCAGATTGTAGCCGCCGCATGGGCCGTCAAGATTTAGGATTTCGCCACAAAAATACAGGCCTTTGATCAGCCTGCTTTCGAGAGTTTCGGGTCTGATCTCTTTAAGTGAAACACCACCGCGTGTGACCATGGCGGCTTCCCAGCCGGCGTGCCCGATCACGGTCAGCGGGGTAGAGACCAGCAGTTTGAGCAGTCGATCGCGGTTGCTGCCAGGCTGATCTTTCAGAGGCTTTGTCAGGTCGAGCCCGGCCTGTCTGCATAATTCTGCTGCAAGTGGTTCAGGCAGCAGACCAGATAGAGGCTGTGCAGGCGTCAGTTTCGGCTCTGCCCTGCGCCTGTTATCAATGTGATTTCTCAACTCTTCTTCGTTCATCCCTTTAATCAGGTTAACGAGCAGAGGAACCTCGCCGTATCTGGCGAGCAGCGGCGTGATTTCGCGGGCAAAATCAAGAACCACCGGCCCGCGAATACCATCAGAAGTGAATATCAGGTCGCCGCGGGCCTGCAGTTTTTTTGCTTCGGGCAGATCGATGCGCAGCTCAGCTTTGCCGATCGTGTCGGCCCGACAGTTTTTTACCCATGTTTCACGGGTCTGCAACGGCAGCATCGCCGGAAACAGCTCGGTAACAGTATGACCCGCAGCCGCTGCCAGTTTAAGGCCACTGCCATCAGAGCCCAGCGCCGGGTAGCCTCTGCCACCGGTTGCAAGAACGACACCTGCGGCTGCAAAGAGTTTTTCGCCGCAACTTACCCCCATGATTTTGCCGGCTTTGATAACCAGGGCATCGATTTTCTGTGAGCAATGCAGCTCAATTTTAAGGCGCCTGATTTCGGCTTCGAGTGCAGACAAAACCGTGCCGGCGTTATGATCTTTCGGAAAAACCCGCATGCCATCAGGAATATGACATTCAACGCCGATTTCAGCCATGAACTCGATCAATCTGTTGCAGTCACAGGCCTGCAGAGCCGGGGTCATAAAACGCCCGTCGCGCCCGAACCGCCGCATGACTTCTTCGTTGCTCAGGTTGCTTGCCAGATTGCAGCGCCCGCCGCCGGTGGCCTTGAGCTTGGCGCCCGGCGAAGGCATTTTTTCGAGCAGCAGAACCTTTGCTCCCTGCCGCGCTGCCGCAATTGCTGCCGCCATTCCTGCCGGCCCGGCACCCGCAACGATCAGGTCTGTCTGTTGCTGAATCTTTGAATTTATCATTGCGCAATGATAGCACAGTTTAAAATGCCATTCATGCGCGAAATGCCGGTCAGAGCATGGAAGAAAAAGCCCGGGGCTGGGTCAGTCCCAGCGGTCTAGCAACTCAGATGCGCCGCCCTTAACCTTGATTTTGATTCTTTCCCATAGGCTTTTCGGCGGCTCGTAAAGCTTGCTGACCGTAAAATCCTTTTCGAAAAGATCTTTTTTGACCTTTTTAACGAATTCCGGGTCTTTTGAGGCAACATTCGATTCATAATTGTGGCGCAGCGCCATTGTATCCATGTTGCAGCTGCCGATCGACGCGAACTGGTCGTCGGCGATCAGACCCTTCGCGTGCACTTTCCCCAGGCCTTTTTCGCCTTCGTAGAGATAAATTTTTACGCCGGCTTTGCGGAGCTTGTCGAAGTGAAAGCGGGTGTTGGCGTCATTGAGCGGGTTCTCAGCCGAGGCCGGGTGCACGATGCGCACGTCAACGCCACGTTTGGCAGCGGCTGCCAGGCGGTCAATCAGGTCGTTGTTGGTGATGTATGGGTTGATGATGTAGAGATAATTTTTGGCAGAATCGATCTGATTCTTGTAATCATCATGCACATCATGAACGCCGCGCGGAATATTGTAGGTGATTCTGGCGTTCGAAGTGCCCTGAACTGCAGGTTTGGGGAAAAAGCGTTCGCGAATGGCTGCCGCATCTTTTTCCTGCAGTTTGCCGCCGTTGTATAGATAGCTGAGCAGCAGGCCGGTCTGCATCTGGTTGACCACTGAGCCCTGGCAGCGCACCATCATGTCGTGTTTCTTTTCTCGCGATTCCTGTTGCAGGGTGTAGCCTCCGACATAGCCGATCTGGCCATCGATAATGAACTTTTTGCGGTGGTCGAAATGAAAAAAGTCGAGTTTTTGCCCGACCGAAGTGGCTTTGCTGACCCTATCGTAAAGAACGACTTTGACGCCATTCTGGCGGTAAAAATCGAAGAGTTTCTCTTCTTCGGTCTTTGAAGTCAGGTTCTTCATACCGCCCATGCGGGCGCCAGAGCGGTCTGCGACCAGAACGACCTCGACGCCCTGCTTTGCTTTTTCTGCCAGCAGGCGGGCGAATTCCCAGCCGGTTTTGTCGGCTTCCATACCGAACATCTGAATTGTGATGCTCTTTTTCGCTCCCTGCAGATCACGGGTAACTGATTGCCAGAAGGTCTCTCCGGTCTGCAGTTCGAGCGAGTTGTCATTGGTTTCTTTGAATGAAATATCAAGATCTTTTTCGCTGACCTTTGCGCCGCTGACGGCCTTCTGCACTGCCCTGTCGATACCGGCTGCGGTTGTCAGTGTTTGTGTGTTTGCCTTATCAGAACTGGTTGCCGGCGTCGCTGCCTGACGAACTTGTGAAGTGGCCTGTTTGATAGTGTCTATGCTTTGGTTGCCGGCCTGACGGAGCTTTTCGTAAGCCTGTTTTGCCTTGAAATAGGCATCTCGTTTTAGGGTGACGGCATTGAGGTCAGTCTGACTGCACACTGCGTCGCGATATTCGGTCAGTTTCTGCTGCATATCATTGTAGGCAGATTGAATATTGTCTGCTGCAATGCCATGAGCAGTCTGCGAAAGAAGCATCAGCGAAAAACCGACCGTAATGCCCTTAAGTCTCGACAGTTTTTTCATCAGCCAGCTCCTGCCTTTTCTGAAGAATACTTCAAATTTCAGCGAAAGTTTTCGCCCTGATGTTTCAGGTCATTTTTTAATTCTAATGAAAGACGACAAAACCAGCAAATTTTTACCGCCCGGCCGCGCTGTCTGCACCAGGCAGTTTGTCATCATCTGCAGCCATTTTCGGCTATTCAGTTCATATCGGGAAAATCTGAACAGTTCGGTGGCAATGGTTCGCTGACTGACACACTCCCGGATTTCAGGTTTATCCCTCCAGGGCTCTTAGCACTGTTGCTGTCTGGCTTGCTTTCTTCCTGGCCGCTGTTCTTAACTGGCCATTCCACGATCAAACCTGCATCCTGGCAGATGATGCGGCATCGGGAAGTGCCGCATTCGGGGTCACCCGGGTAGAGGCCGCAGGGCAGCTTTTTCTTTTCAACCTTTTCTGGCTCGGAAGCCCTTCGCC
>CAZFUG010000040.1:0-23694 GCA_964522035.1 uncultured bacterium | reverse complement strand
AGGTAGTTCAGATCGAGCGGGTGCGTTTCAAGGTGGTTGGCGTCATGAAGCCGCAGGGCGCCGGAAGCGGCAAGCTGGCGATCAAGCGCCGCGATCATGACCGCGACGTTTATATACCGGTCAAGAGCAGCCTGCAGCGCCTCGAACGCTGGCCGGTCGAAGATAAAGATCTTTATCATGAAATCAACAGTATCTGGGTCGAGGTCAAGCCGGGTTACGATCTGCTGGCCGCCCGCGACCGCATTGCGGTGATGCTGAAACGGCGTCATTCCGAAGTCGATGATTTCGAAATTCAGGTGCCGCTCGAAATTCTGCAGCAGAGCCAGAAAACTCAGAATCTTTTCAATCTCGTCATGGCTCTGATCGCCGGTATTTCTCTTCTGGTCGGCGGCATCGGCATCATGAACATCATGCTCGCATCGGTTAACGAAAGAACCCGCGAAATCGGGGTAAGACGGGCTCTTGGCGCCTCAAAACTCGATATCGTCGTGCAGTTTCTCGTTGAAGCCACTCTGATCAGCGTGCTTGGCGGTCTGATCGGCATCTTTGCCGGCGTTGCCATCTCATGGCTTATCTCTCTCTACACCGGCTGGACCACGGCGATTCCGCTTTCATCGGTTTTGATCGCCTTCTTCGTTTCGATCAGTGTCGGTATCATTTTCGGCAGTTTCCCCGCTGCCAAGGCTTCGACTCTCGACCCGGTCAAAGCTCTGCGCTACGAATGACGCTGCGTCCGCATCGGGAGCATGCGCCTGATATGCTTTTTCTGTAAAGAGCCGATGCAGCCATGGCGGTGGTGCATGGCTTGCATCAGGCAATAAAGCTCACGTCTTACTTTTTTTGCCGGAATATGCTAAAAATGCCTGAGTAAAAGCTGGTTTTTTCAGGGAGGTTCGTATGGCTGGTGATAATATTCTTGAAGTCAGGGTTTCACGCAAGCTGCTGCTGGTTCTGACGGTTGTCGGTCTGCTTTTTCTGCTGGCCGGGCTTGAAATCGGCTATTTTCAGAAAATTGTGGGCCCCGGCTTTACCGGTGACAAGGTAATTGTAAAGTGGCTGTTTCTGTTCTTTTCCGTCATCTGCGGCGGGGCGATATTTATCAACTGTCTGATTTATTTTTTTGTTCCACCGCTGCTGCTGAAGGTCACACCCGAAAAAGTTACGTTCGGCACCGGCCTGCGCTATAATCCTTTTGATATTTCTGCCAGACTCGTAGAAAAAGCCGAGTCTTTTACAAAGCAATCCGATGTTGAAGTGAATGGCAAACGGGCAACAGTCGATGGTGGAGCCTTCCTGTATCTGAAGAATGACCCTTCAATTCCGGCGCAGTTGACTACCTCGATGGGGATCAAATACAGCAATTTCAAGCTCGAGGTCGAGTCGAGATATGCAGATCTCAGCGGCCCAGAAATTGCCCAGAAAACGAAGGCAATCCTCGGATTGAAGAATTAACCTTCTTTTGACCGCAAATGTGAAATTTGCAAAAAAGTGTTGCAAAAGACGGGCAAACCTGCTAATATAAGCCTACCACGCTCGGGTGGTGAAATTGGCAGACACGTAAGATTCAGGTTCTTATGCCCGCAAGGGTGTGGGGGTTCAAGTCCCCCCTCGAGCATGACGAAAGCCCGCTTAAACAGCGGGCTTTCGTGTTTCAGAAACTTGACTTTCCGGCTGTTTGCTGGTATATTCGCCGCATCAGTTCTTAAGAGTTGAGGTTAAATTGCAGCAGCTTTTACGAAAACTTGAATTTTTGATCAGGCTCAGGCTCAAGTCTGAGCCCGACCTTCGAATAACCCTCCCCCAGGAAGAAACCACTTCGTCCAGGGGGAGTTTTATTTTTCCGACCTTCTGCTGTTACGTTTCCGCTGTTTTCTTGCTGTTTGTGACGATGAAAGGAATCACAAAATGCACGGCGACCAGGTTTCTGCATCATTTCGTTCTCTTGTCGAAAAGTGTCTGAAAAGGGCCATGGCTCAGAATATAGCCGGTTCTGAGACTGTTTTGAGCGGCGAAAATGGCTTAAAAATTGGTGTGGATGAAGTTGCAGCACCGCCTGAAATAAGAACCGAGGTCAATCTCAAGGTTCTGCAGGAATTTCTGAAAAACTGAAAAAGGTCAGTTTTACTCTGAAATGTTCTGTGATATGCTTGCCATATCTTAATTCCCGGGAAAACAACATGAGCGAAGAAGAACTCGAAGATATTCAGCCAAAACCAAAAAAGACTGGTGTCAAACGTAAAAAGGTGGTCACACCTGAAATAATCGAACCGCCGCCCGTGTATGACAAAGAGGCCATGCATCGCAAGATCATGGCTATAATGATCGGTATTTTTCTGCTGATTCTGGCAGTAATGCTGCTGATGCAGCACCAGGTCGAATTTGCCGCCTCGGGCGGCATGTAAAGCCTGAATTTTTCACATCGGCGGCCGGGGTACACTCCGGCCGCTTTATTTTTCGAACTTTTTCCATGACTTGTTGGCTTGCCGGGTTTGTGCTACAATCAGTCGTTCTGAAATTTCGCCCTTAAAAAAACAAGGGAAATCGATCTTGATGAGGAGCCACGAAGCCTGCCTTCTGTGCTGCACGAGTGCAAAAAAGCTGTCTATGTACATAATTTCAGAAATGCCTGTGGCGGTTAACTGATGTTTTCAAGAAATGAACTCGACGAACTTCTGCAATGCTTTCTGGCGGAATCTGTCGAACATCTTGAAGGCATAGAACCTCTTTTGCTGCAGCTCGAAGGTGCCTCACCCGAAGAACAGAAAAAGCTGACCAATCATGTATTCAGGGCAGCTCACTCGATAAAGGGTTCAAGCGGCATGTTCGGCTTTACTCACATTCATGAGCTGTCTCATAAGGCCGAGTCATTGCTCGATCTCATCAGGTCTGGTCGGGCAACACCGGATGGCGAGCTCGTCGACCTGCTCCTGAGAGGCTTTGACCGTCTTCGCAATCTTGTGGACAACGCGGTTCAAAGTAACACTATCGATATTTCCGAGATTCTTAAAGATCTCGACCGGGCACTTGAACAGCTGACAAAAAACTCCGGCACTCAACCACCGGCAACACCGGCTCGAAACATTTGTGAACAGCTGCCAGCCTGGCCGGCCCCTTCCCTTTTTGCTCTGCCGGTTGAAGAAATCAAATCTGCCCAGAAGGAACTCATGCAGGTTTATTTCACCAGACTGGACCTGATCAGAGATATCGACAGGCGCAATAAATCATTCGTCGATTTCATGAAACTTCTGGGCGGACTTGGCTCAATAATGGCAATAGAGTTCGATTTCGACAGCTTTATTGCCTCAGAGAACTCGCCTGAGCCGGCTCTCCCGGTCGAAATTCTTTATAATTCAGTCATCGGTCAGAACGAAATCAATGACATTCTTGAGGTGCCGGCGGGTACTTTTAAATTGCTGGATGCTGCCGGCGATGTTGCAAAGCAGCCGATCGCAGCTCTTGCCGGCGCCCTCGATAATTTGACGCCAGAGTTCGTCTCTGCTGGTAACCAGAAGCAGAACACGGCCGCGGCCAGTTCTGCTGAGCCCGTTAATTCTGCACCATCGGCCGGGATCGAAACTCTGCAGGTGCAGGAAAAGGCCGAACCTACCCTCAGAGTCAAGGTCAGTCTGCTCGAAGACCTGATGAATCTTGCCGGTGAACTAGTTTTGAGCCGAAACCAGCTGCGCGAAGGTCTGAACCGCAATGACATGCGGGCAATCAGAATCAGCGGGCAGCGCATGGGACAGGTGACCAGCGAGCTCCAGGAAACGATAATGATGACCCGCCTGCAGCCTCTCGATCGGGTATTCTCAAAATTTCCGCGCATGATCCGCGACCTGTCGAAACAGCTGCAGAAAGATATTCACCTGACCATGGAAGGCAAAGAGGTCGAGCTCGACAAGACCCTTATCGAAGGCCTCGGTGACCCGCTGACCCACATGATTCGCAATGCCGTCGACCATGGTGTCGAAACCATCGAAGAGCGAATCAGAGTCGGCAAATCGAACCCGGCCAGAGTTAAACTGCAGGCGTTCTACGAAGCCAGCCGGGTGGTTATCGAAATTTCTGATGACGGCCGCGGTATCGATGGCGACAAGGTCTGCAGCAAGGCGGTCGAAAAGGGCCTGATTTCACCTGAAAAGGCGCGCAACATGTCGCTGCGTGAAAAGCAGAATCTGATCTTTCTGCCTGGACTTTCAACCGCCGAGAAAGTCTCTGAGCTTTCGGGCCGTGGCGTCGGCATGGACGTAGTCAAGGCCAATATCGACCGGCTCGGTGGCAAAGTTGAGATCAATTCTGAACTGGGGCGGGGCACCTCTTTTAAAATCAAGCTGCCGCTCACGCTTGCCATTATTCCGTCGCTGATTCTCGAAAGCAGTCGCGAGATGTTTGCCATTCCGCAGGTCAATGTTCTCGAAATGCTGCTGATTCCGGCCGAAATGATCAAACGCAAGATCGAAGTCATCGGCTCACAGGAAGTCCTGATCCTGCGGGGCAAGCTTCTGCCACTTATTTCACTGAATACATTCCTTGGTGACTGTGACAGCTATGTCGATGATAGCACCGGCGAAGCCCGGCCTGAGCGACGACAACGCCTGGCTGACCGGCGTTCGCCAAGGCATAACCTGCCGACTGCAGGGCTTTCTCTCGCCAGTGCTCACGAAGAACATCCGCGCGGCAAAGATCGCCGTTATCATGCTGCCAGCGGCATCAATGTCATTGTTGTGACCACCGGCAACTTTTCATACGGTATCGTTGTCGACAGACCTCTTTATACTGAAGAAATAGTTGTTAAGCAGCTGGGCAGCGATCTTAAAGGACTGGCTGAATACTCAGGTGCAACCATTCTCGGCGACGGCAGAATCGCTCTGATAATTGACGTTTTAGGTCTGGCCAGCCGCGCTGCGATTCTCAATCAGCAGAACTCACTGGCTGCCGGCATGGCAGATCAGGCCGCCGAGTCGCGTCAGGATGGCGACACAGTGCCGTTTCTGGTTTTCCGTTATGGCGGGCCGGAGGTTCTTGCACTGCCGCTGTTTCTTGTTTCGCGTCTCGAAAAGGTCAGTATGCACGACGTGGTTGCCGTTGGCGGCTGGAAAGCCATTAAACATGGCGACCGCCTGCTGCCGGTTTTCTTTTTGAGCGATCTTGGCCGTATCGAGCCTCTGAAGCCAGATCAGGAATGCGGCGTCATCGTCATACGCGTCAGAAACCGTGAAATAGGTCTGATTGCAGCTCTGCCGATTCAGGTCGTCGAAATGCGGCCGGATTTTGACCCGACCGTATTAAAACAGCCCGGAATCGGGGGCTCAAAGGTCTGGAATCAGCAGTCGATGCTGCTGGTAGATATCTGGGAAATCCTGTCTCTGGTCAGACCTGAATTGCTCGAACCTGATTATGAATCTGCCTTCAAAACCGGTCAGGCAAGCCAGATTATGTTGCTTGAACCGGTCTCTTATTATCGCAATCAGCTGCGTCTGCAGCTTGAAAATCACGGTTTCAGCGTTGTCGAAGCCGATTCCTGGAAAGAGGCCGAAAACCTTCTGCTGCGGCCCTCAGACCGGCTGCGGGCAATTTTTTCTGATCTTGCCCTTCTGCAGCATGACGGCCTGGAAAGCCTGCGAAGGCTGAGGCAGAAGAAAAACCTCGGCCATCTGCAGATTGTAGCTACGCGAACCAATGGCCATGAAGAACACAAACACCTGGAAAACGAAGGGGTAGCCCATGTTTTTCAGAAAATGGAAAATCAGCACCTTCCAGCCTGGCTGGAAGAGCTGAAAACCGGCGCCTGTAATTAATCATCGGGGGATATAAATGTTGCGACCTTTGCCAAAAGTTGTTGAAGTTGTAAAGGATAATTGTGTTAACTGCCATGCCTGTATTGCAGCATGCCCGGTCAAGTTCTGCAATGACGCATCAGGAGATACGGTCGGAATCAACTCTGATCTTTGCATTGGTTGTGGCCAGTGTCTGACTGCCTGCAAACACGATGCCAGAAGAGCGCTCGATGATACCGCCGGCTTTGTTGAAGCGCTGAACCGGCGTGAACCGGTGATTGCCGTAGTTGCACCGGCAGTGGCCGTCTCTTTCCCCCAGGAATATCTGCGTTTGAACGGCTGGCTGAAGGCTGTTGGCGTTGCCGGTGTTTTTGATGTCAGTTTTGGTGCCGAATTGACGGTCAAATCCTATCTTGAGCACATCAGGCACAACAACCCTGACCTGGTTATCGCTCAGCCATGCCCGGCTCTGGTGAACTATGCCGAAATTTACCGGCCCGAACTGCTGCCTTCATTTGCACCGGCCGACAGCCCGATGCTGCACACAATCAAGATGATCCGCGAATTCTGGCCAAAATTTGCCGGCCATAAGGTCGCTGTTCTTTCGCCCTGTATTGCGAAAAAACGCGAATTTTTCCAGACCGGGCTTGGCGATTTCAATATCACCATGAGCAATCTGAAAAAGTATTTTGACGAAAAGAATATCAGGCTTTCGACTTTTCCCGAAGCCGATTACGACAATCCACCGGCCGAGCGGGCGGTTCTGTTCTCGACTCCCGGTGGGCTGCTGCGCACTGCAGAACGCTGGAATCCTGCGGTAAAAGATCTGACCCGCAAAATCGAAGGACCGCACATCATTTACGACTATCTCAACCGTCTCGACCGACTGCGCCAGGAAAAAAAGGCGCCGCTGATGGTCGACTGTCTGAATTGTGATCTTGGCTGTAACGGCGGTACCGGCACCGATTACAAACATTATTCACCTGATGAGGTTGAACGCCTTGTAGAAGAAAGAAACCGCAACATGCAGGCCCGGCACCGCAAATGGGGCCCCATGTCTGAATACCGCACCAGAAAAAGCATCGAAAAACTCGTGCACCGTTTCTGGAAACCGCGCCTGTATAACCGCAGCTACGAAAACCGTTCGCAGAGCAATTTTATCAAAACTCCGCCCGATGCCGAACTTCAGAAAATATACCAGCAGATGGGCAAAACCAGTGAAAAAGATCTGCTGAACTGCAATTCATGCGGCTATGGCAAATGCGAATCAATGGCCGTGGCAATCTATAACAATCTGAATCGCCCCGCAAACTGCCATCATTATCTGCTGCGCAAAGCAGAAGATGGCCGCCGCGAGGTTGAAACCCTTACTGTCAGCGCCAATCAGGTCTTTCAGTATCAGAATCAGGAACTGACAAAACTGGCGCAATGTCTGCAGCTTCTCTCCGAGGGCCAGATCAACTGGAACTGGGAACTTGCCGAACCAGATCAGGTTGCAAAACCAGTTCACGAAATGTTTCTGAAGATTTTTCATAACCTCGAGCATGTTCGCGAGACTCTGCAGAACCTTATCGATGACAGCAATACTCTTACCAGAGCCGCAGTTGAAGGCAATCTGTCTGCCAGATGCGACCACAGCCGCAATCGTGGCGAATTCGCCGGCCTGGTTAAAGGTATGAACAACATTCTTGAAGCCATCAGCCGGCCTATAGTAATGGTTTCAAGTTATATTCAGAAGCTGAGCGGCGGTGAAATCCCGACAAAGGTTGTCGAAGAGCATCGCGGCGAATTCAATACTCTCAAAGAGAGCATCAATCAGCTGATCGATTCGCTGCAGGGCGTTTCAAATGTCGCTCAGAAGGTTGCTGAGGGTGATCTGCTCGTCGAGGTTAAAGAACGCTCCGCTCAGGATCAGCAGATGCAGGCCATTGCCACCATGGTTAAACAGCTGACCCAGATTTTTCGCAAGGTAAATGACAGCGTGCATACCATTGCCTCTTCTTCAACCCAGCTTTCGGCAATTTCAGAACAGCTGGCCCAGAATTCCAAAGACTCTTCAGATCGCTCTTCAGTGGTCGCGGCAGCTGTAGAACAGATGAGCTCAAATACCGTGTCGGTGGCTTCGAGCATGGAACAGACAACGATGAACCTCACCACCGTCGCTGCCGCCACAGAAGAAATGAGCGTCACCATCAGCGAAATCGCCGCCAATTCAGAAAAAGCCAGAAGAATCGCTACCAACGCCAGCCAGCAGGCGAGCGGCGTTTCTGAAATCATCCGGGCCATGGAAAAATCGGCCCAGGAAATCGGTCAGGTTACCGAAACCATCACCAGTATATCATCACAGACCAACCTGCTGGCGCTGAATGCGACCATCGAAGCGGCCCGCGCCGGCGCTGCCGGCAAAGGCTTCGCAGTTGTCGCCAACGAAGTTAAAGAACTGGCGCAGCAGACCGCAACCGCCACCATCGATATCCGCAAGAAAATTGCCGGCATTCAGGATGTTACCGTAAATGCCATTGGTGACATCGAAAACATCGGCAAGATCATCAAAGAAGTCAGTGACATCATCTCAGCCATTGCCTGCAGCATCGAACAGCAGGCGAGCGTCACCAGAAGCATCTCTAACAGCATCGCCGACGCCTCACACGGCATTCGCAATGTGAACACCCGCATGTCTGAGATCGCGACCGGCACTCAGGACATGGCTAAAGATGTTTCGAAGGTCAACGGCGCTTCCCGCGATATCACCTCTTCGAGTCAGCAGGTTCTCGACAGCGCCCGCGAACTGTCACAGCTGGCAGAGTCTCTGCGCACCATACTTGTAAGGTTCAAACTCTGATGTCTTCACTTATGAATCTGACCGGCAGCCTGCTCGAAGATGAGGGCCGGCTGGTAGTGGTCTGCAATATCAGCGGCAATATTCTCGGGCTGCCGACAGCCCCGATCCAGGAAGTCCTGGCAATCCCCGAGATCAGGCCGGTGCACCATGCGCCGTCTTACGTCAAAGGGGTCTTCAATCTGAGAGGCAGGGTAATCGTTCTGATCGATCCTGCGGTAAAACTCGAGCTCGAACCTCAGATAACCTGCAGCGAATCACGCATTCTCGTGGTTCAGGCAGGCAGTGAGCTGCTTGGCGTTCTCGTCGATTCACTTCTGGGAATTTTCCCCTTCTCGCCTGAGCAGTTGACCGCAAGCCCTGAGAGCCTGAGCCGGTCTCTGAAAAAAGCGGTGGAAGGGTTCTTTTTTCTCAACAACAAAATGGTCGGTCTGCTGAAAATTGATGAACTGCTCGAAAGAAACACCGAAGCGAACCTTGAAGCCGGGGAGGTCTGATGGCTGCAACACCCGTAAAAGCACTGGTAGTCGATGACTCGATGGTATTTCGCAAGACACTCAGTGATCTGCTGAAAGAAATACCCGGTATCGAGGTGGTCGGCCACGCTCCAAACGGGCGAATTGCGATTCAGAAGCTCTCTTCGCATAAACCTGACCTGCTGCTGCTTGCCTGTAATCTGCCCGAAATTTCAGGCTTCGAAGTTCTTGCCGAAATCCGCGAAAAACATATTGATTGCGGCGCCATAATGGTGAGCAGTTCTAACGCAGATCTTCAGAAAACCGGGGTTGCGGCCCTCACGGCCGGCGCTTTCGAATTTCTCGCCAGGCCCGAAGGTGAAACCATCGAAGAGACCAGTCGTTTGCTGAGGCCACACTTGAAGCTTGCGGTCGAAGCTTTTCAGGAAAGACTTCGCATCAGGCGCATGATGGGTCTCGGAGTTCGAAAAACGCCATTAACAGGTAATCTTCCCAAAAACACCGCAGAAAACCGGAAAAATACCGGTTCTTCTGCAGCAGCCATAAGTCGACTGAATGCCGGTTTTGCAGATCTTATCGTTATCGGTATTTCTACCGGCGGCCCGCCGGCTTTGGCTGAAGTGCTCACCAGCATCAGAAAACCGCTGAATATACCTGTGATAATCGTACAGCATATCCCGCAATACTTTTCCGGGCCGCTGGCCGCAGGTCTTCGCGAGAAATCGGGCCAGCAGGTATACGAGGTCGCCGATGGAATGCCTCTTGAACCGGGAAAGTTTTTTCTTTCGCCAGGCGGCGCTCATCTCAAGCTGGTTAAAGACTCAGGGCCAGGCAGCTATCAACTGCGGCTTTCAGATGACCCGCCCGAAAACAGCTGTCGACCATCTGTTGATTATCTGCTGAAATCGGCAGTGCATTCTTTCGCCGGTAATATTGCCGTACTGATCATGACCGGCATGGGCTCTGACGGCCTGAGCGGCGCCAGACTGGTTAAAAAGGCCGGCGGCTATGTAATGGCCCAGAATGGTGAATCGTGTGTCGTTTACGGTATGCCCAAGGCTATTGTCGAAGCTGGCCTTGCCGACGAAGTTCTCGCTCTAAATGAGATTCCTGCCGGAATTCAAAGAATTGCCCGTCGCGAAGCCATCGGCAGTTCATTCTCACGCCCTTCAAATTCTGATGTATGTAGGAGATGAAGACATGAGCATAAAACTTGACCGCAATGAGCTCGCATTATGGATTCAGCTGATTTTTGACCTGACCGGCATTGCCCTCAGTCATGAAAAGGAATACCTGATACGCGAAAGGCTGCATTGTCTGCTCGAGAAATATCGATGCAGTTCGTTAAGTCAGCTGTATTTCATGGGGCGCGATGAAAAAAACTTCGAATTGCGCGAAGACATCATCGATCAGATCACTACCAAAGAAACCTCGTTTTTTCGCGATGTGGCGCCATTCGAAGCTTTGCGTCTGAATATTTTGCCCGAACTGCTGCGCCGCTGCCGCTCTTCAGCCGAGAGAAGACCGTTGAAAATCTGGAGCGCTGCCTGTTCGACCGGCCAGGAAGTCTACAGTATCGCCATGCTTCTGCACGAGATCGGGGCGCAGCCTTCAGATTATCGCATAACCGCTACCGATATCTCACGCTACGCCATCGAAGTAGCTAAAAAAGGCTGTTACAGCCACTTTGAGGTTGAACGCGGCGTGCCGCCGCACCTGCTCGAGCGCTTCTTTTTACCCGGCAAAGGCTCCTGGCAGGTCAGAGATCAGCTGAAGGAATCGCTGACTTTTCAACGCCTGAGCCTGCATCGCCCATTTGTCCTGCCTGAAAAATACGATCTGATCATCTGCCGCAATGTGGCTATCTACTTTTCCAGCAAAGACAGAGAGAATCTTTTCTTTCACCTCAACCGGCATCTGCAGCCTGATGGCTATCTGCTGATCGGTTCGACCGAGACTGCCCGCGATCTCGGTTATCTGTTCATGGAAACCTGCATGGAGCCTCGGGCGACTTTTCTGCAGCCCTCGCTGCAACAATTGAAAAAGACTGCCTGATTGTGTTATTCACAGACACTGCACCATCCTCACTGAAACGGAAACAAGCAAAATGATGCGAGCCCTGCGCCTTTTCATGATTTCGGCAATTTGCCTCTTTTCGGCCGGCATGGCCCTGGCCGAGGTTTCTGTCGGTTCGCAGCTCGACCGGCTGGTTAAGAATGTTGTGCTGCCAACGGATCAGCTGTCGTCTCTGGCTCTTGACATGCATCTGCGCCTGCCTGAATCACCGGTGCATCTTCTCTGTCGGCTGCGTTTCGTTGCTTCAGACGGCTATTCTCTGCAGGTTTTCGATGCACGCGACGAAATTCCTGTGCTGGTAATAGCCGATCAGATGGCTATGATCAACGACCCGTTCGCTGAAAAGCTTACGCTTATAGCATCTTCAGGGGTCGTATTCGAGCTGCAGCAGCAGGGTGAGCAGGTAACCGCCAATTTTTCTTTCAATCAGCCGGTCGGCGGCGTCGTTAAAAACCGCGTCGATCTTGATTTTAAAAAGCTTTTCGCCCAGGTCGACAAAGACCTGCAGCTACAGCCGGTAGAAAATGGCCTGCTGCATTTTTCAGGTCAGACCGTCAGGGGAAACCGCTGCCTGGCTTCATTTAACGCTTCTGCGACGCTGCCTCTGCAGTCTCTGCAGTTGTTCATCGCCGGGGCCGCCGAACCGGTTCTTGAATTCAGTCTGCTGCAGGCAGATGCTGCCGGTCACCCGGTGGCAGAGTTTCCACTTGCCGGGCTGCAGCAGTCCGGTCTCGCTGCCGCACCGGCCCAGCTCAGCGGTTTTTTCGACACTATGGGGGTAATGACTTCGGTTCTCAAGGCGGTTTTCGCCCGGGCTGCAATTCATGAGCCTGCAATCCGCGAAAAAGTCGGCGACATGCTCAAGCTGGTCAGCCCCGACTGGGAAAAAATGCAGAAAAACGACAGCCTGCGCCGCGAAAAACTGCGCGAACTGTTCCCGATGCGCTGAAATTTTTATTGTCAGCCGCCTGATTTTCAGACATACCGGTTTTATCTGGTTTTGTCCGTGTTAATCTGTGTTCATCCGCGGCTCAATTTGTTTTGCGTTCATCTGTGGTCAGGTTTTGTGGGCACCGATCCGCTGATTCAGCCGTTCGATGCGGCGGGCCAGCAGTCGCGACAGAAACAGTGCGTAATGCGGCTTTTCTTTGATGCCCTCGACGAATTCTTTTTTTGACACTCTGATCAGTTTTGCTGCGGTTATGGCACGCACCGTAGCACTGCGCCGATTGCTCAGCAGAAAAGACATTTCGCCAAGAAAGATGTCTTCGGGGCGCAGCGTCGACACCCTTTCGCCATGCACAAGCACCTCAAAACTGCCTGAGGCGATGTAATAGAGATAATTGCTTGGCTCGCCTTCGTTGAAAACTGTTTCTCCCGGCTTGAATTCAACGGTTTCCAGATCCTGGAACAGGGCCGGACTGATATTGCTGACACCACTCTTATGGTTGAATTCGAAACTTACCTGGTTGCCCAGGTCGTTGTATTTAAGGTTTGCGGTCATTTCGCGCGAAAGCGCGACGCCACGACCGTGCAGACTCAATACCTGCTCTTCGATCGACGGGGCTTTCAGGGCCCGCCAGTCGAAACCGGCCCCCTCATCGGTAATCGTGAACCTTGACACCGCCGGTTCTATCGCATACTGCAGAAATACCTTTCTGGCCGCAATGGTCTGGTCTTCGCACTTGCGGTCGATCAGTTCGCAGATATCATTGTTTTTTTCAAGCCAGGCGGTCTTTTCTTCATAGGAAATACCGCAGTTTCCGTGTTCGATGGCATTGATCAGCAGTTCGACGAGAACGAAATTGAGCTGCTCGCGCAAACCGGCATCGATGCAGTTCATGTTGAACAGGTAGTTGCAGATCAGGTTGGTGAATACCCCGGCTTCGAGAGGGTCGTTGCGCAGCTCGAAACTCGATGAAATCTCGGCTCCGAAGTCGCTGCCGATTACCCGGTGAAACAGCATGTGCCGGTTGTTGCAGATGATGTTGATTACCTGCGGGAACTGCCGGCTGATGCGGTTCTTGTCGAGAAGGGCAACGGTATTTACACCCTTGAGAATACCTGACTCACGCAATTTGACCGGGGAATCGCACAGTCCGACCAAGCCCGTGCTGAGAAGCCAGGAATCACCTCTGACCGTGGCGAGCAGTCTGGCACTGTCAATGCCGGGGTCGGCAAAGTCGATTACCGCCAGCTCCGGCATTTCAATGCGCAGAAACTCTTCAGCTTCGCCGGTTTCGGCAAGCTGAAGAGTTTCGCAATTTTCGCCGTTCTGCTGCAGCAGCGCGACGATACTGTCAAAACACCCGCGGTCAGAGGTAATTACCGGTATGAGCAGCAAGCGTATTTCCTTTATTACAGGCAGAGTTCGAGAATCTGTCTTGCGACATCGGGAGTAACATCGCCATTTTCACCAAGCTTGATCATCTGGTGCGATTTAAGCTGAGCTACCACTTTTTCGATGCCGGCGGCATCGATCTTGTAATCACTGAGTCTGGTTTTGACGCCAAGCGACTCGAAGAATTCTTTGGTCATTCTGATGCCCTCAGCAATCTGGTGATCTTCATTCCCAGACCTGACGCCCCAGACACGCTGGGCAAACTGTAGAAGTTTCTGTCGTTTGGCTTCTTTGCGCAGGGTCAGGTTGCCGGGCAGAACGATGGCGAGAGTTACTGCGTGATCGAGCCCATAAAGAGCGGTCAGTTCGTGACCAATCATGTGGGTTGACCAGTCCTGCGGAACGCCGGCCCCGATCAGGCCATTGAGAGCCATGGTTGCAGCCCACATGATATTGGCCCTGACGTCATAATTTTCGGGCTCTTTGAGAGCGAGCGGGCCTTCTTCGATCAGCGTCAGCAGAAGACCCTCGGCAAAGCGGTCATGAACTCGGGCATGCGCTGGTGTCGTCAGATACTGTTCGACAATGTGAATGAACGCGTCGATTATGCCGTTGGCGACTTGATTATGCGGCAGCGTATAAGTTTTGAGCGGGTCGAGCACCGAAAACATCGGGAAAACCAGCTTGCTGTTGAACGGCAGTTTCGCTTTCATCGAGGTTCTGGTGATTACTGAACCGCTGTTCATTTCAGAGCCGGTGGCAGGAAGCGTCAATACCGAAGCAAAGGGCAGGGCAGCCTTTACGCATGAGCCATAAGTCTGCAGAATTTTCCAGGGGTCGCCGTCAAAAAGTGCTGCTGCCGCCACAAATTTGGTGCCGTCGATTACCGAGCCGCCGCCTGCCGCAAGCAGAAAGTCGACACCATTCTTTTTGACCTCTTCAACACACTTCATAAGGGTTTCGTAGGTCGGGTTCGGCTCGACGCCGCTGAATTCAAAAACTTCGCGGCCCTCGAGTGCGGCCATGATTTCGTCATAGGTGCCGTTGCGCTTGATACTGCCGCCGCCGTATATCAGCATGATCTTTTTACCGGCCGGTATCTCGCGCTTCAGCGCCCCGATTGTACCTTTGCCGAAAATGATCTTGGTTGGATTGTGAAAAGTGAAATTCTGCATTCTACGCCTCCTCTGTTTTTCTCTATAAATGCAACTTATCAGAAAATATTCATGTGCAGAGCATTGTCAAACTCATTTGTTGCGCTTCGCCTGTGCAATCGCTGCCTTCGCTTCCTGATACAGATTGCGGCGCTCGCGGTTAACGAGCATGTCGATATCGGCGGGCAGCATGCCGATTTTCTGACCCACCCGCTGCAGCATTGCAGTTTCTTCGGCAGACAGGCGCCCGTCTGAGAGCGCTACCCTGGCGAGCTGAACCAGAAGCTCATTGCTGGTCGCCAGCGTGCTGGTCTGGATCACAAAATCGACCGGGTCTGCTGTAGACTTCAATTCGGTTATGATGCTCTGCAGTTTTTGCCCCGAAACATCGCGTTGTCGGGCAATACTGTTAAGCATTTCGAGCTCTTTCGGGTCGATCTGCCCGTCGGCAAGCATCATGGCTGTTGCCCATTTAACCAGTTCCAGACCTGGCAGCCCGAACTGGGAAAGCGGCACCGTAACTCCCGCATCGCCCGAGCCAGGTTGAGCCTGAGCCGGTCGCTGCTTTGCCGTGTTCTGCCGCAACTGATTCATTTTTGTCAGAACCGCGCTTACCTGCGGGTCGGTTTTATCGACGACTGCCTCGAGCACCCATTCACTGCTGCCGTCGTTCATAACCGTTCCGCAGTATGGGCATTCGTTTGCCGTGCCTGTCTGCTCAGGTGCGCCGCACGACGGGCATTGAGTGCTGGCCAGCGACGAAGTTACTTTGGTTTGAGCCCCGTGCTTACGCCCGAGAACGAAAACATGTCTGAAGTTGATCGGCTGTGGAGCCGTTTCTATACTTTTATTCGGTGTCAGAATTGAAGGCAGTCCACTCCAGATTACTTCGACATAGGTCAGGTCATCCGGTTCTTTCAACTCTATGCCGAGAAGATCGATGGCACCGACGGCGCACGAAGTGTAGAACCTTCTGGCACCGCTTTTATCGGGTTTATACCACTGCAACTGTGCTTCACACATTTCATTGCGCGCGATTTTGCGCAGTGGCGCAACATTGCCTTTGCGTTCGGCCTCGATTTTTCGCCAGAACATCACCGCTACCCTGTCTTTAAGATGCTGCATGTTGAAACCCGGGTCGGCTTCGACCATATCGCCAAGACCCGGAACGATGCGATCCGGCCTGGCAGACCATTCACAGGCCTGGGTTATGCCGGCGAGCACCCAGTCGTGTTCACCCGAGCGCAGCAGCGAATTACAGACTTCACATTTCGTCAGACGCCCGACTTTGATGGGGTTACCGCAGTTGGGGCATTGCCCTTCGATGAGGCCCGGCTTTTTCAGGGTTCGCACGCCAGGCTTGCGCAGAAATGACCAGACCTCGGCAAAATTTTCCGGTGAGCGTGAACCATTGAGCACTCTGCCAGTCTTTTCGTCTTTGCGATAATTGACCGCCTGAGCGTCGATGCGCAGATGGATAACGTCGAAATTCCGGTCTGACTGAAATTTGACTGGCTTCGAACTCAGAATTTTCAGGCCTTCCATGTGGTCGATGATGCCTTTTTCCTTCATTTCATCGATCTGAATGCTGAACTGCTCAAAAACACCATCAGAAAGGAAATACTGAGCATTGGCCAGATTGCGGTCTGACCAGGCTTTTTGAATGATCTCGAAGGCTTTTTCGGCGCGCTTTCTGAACAGGCCGTCGTCAAAGTCGGGGTCACGCTTTTTCAGCTCGGTCAGGGCAATTGCGGCCTGACTGTCTGGCGCAAAGCGCATGCCCTTGATGATGGTGTGATCGACCCAGGCGTCGTTACCTTTGTGGTAGCCCTTGACCACCACAAAAACCACCACAATGGTTACTGGTATGCCGACTGCCGGGTAATGAATGATCAGCCTGATCAGCAGAAAGATGAGATCGAGCTCACCGCCGCCACCGCCGCCACTGCTGCGCCGACCGCTGCTTGAACCGCCACCGCCGGAATAATTATGACCGCCGCCGGCCCGGGCGTCAGCCGTTTCGCCGATCAGCAGAAAAAACCCGATCAGCAGCAGAAGAAAAAGAGAAAAGAAGGTGACTTCCCGTAATCTTTTTTTGTCGGGCATGCTTGCTCCTCATTCATATCTGTCTGATAGTTTATTACAAGAACCCTCATGTTGTCATATATTTGTCACAGATGTTAAGGCTAGACTTATAGCAGCGGTTTGCCACACATTTTTTTTGCTATCTGCTGATTTGCGGTGCATAAAAATGTCTTCTGCGGGGACTTCGGAAAATATTGAAAAGCTCCGATACATAAACGTTAAGAGTTCGATGAAAACTCATAAATTTGACATGGAAGGTTTACCTTTGTTACGATAACGGTTTACCAGAAATTAGAATAGAGGGAACAGGAATGTTTGCACGTCGACCCTATTTAGTTGTTGTTATTTTGGCACTGGTTTTATTGAGCTTCAGGCTCGTGATTGGCGCAGAATCAGTTGCTTCTGGTCCGGCCTCTGCGGCTCATCATTTGCAGTCGGTCGTTCAGGAAGTTCACCCTGACCGTGCCCGCATCGAAATTGAGTCTGGCAATAACCAGTCGGTTCTTGCCGGCGGCACTGCAAAACCTGTTGAACTTAAACTTCTGGATGCCAGTGGTACGCCTGTTGTCGGGGCAAAAATTATTTTTATCGTTGCCTCCAAACCTTCTGGTGCCAAAGAATTCGAACTCACCGAGAAGAAGGTTGTCACCAACCCGATCGGGATTGCAACCTTCAAACCTGGAAAAATAAATGACGCTGGCAATTATTCGATTCTGGCGATGCTTGAAGGTGATCAGTCGGTCTATTCATACATCAACTTCAATGTTAACGACGAATCCTGGATCATGTATCTGATGTTTGGCCTGTTTGGTGGTCTGGGCATGTTTCTTTTCGGAATGAATCTTGGCGCCGACGGCCTGCAGAAAATTGCCGGCAAGAAAATGAAGGAAATTCTTGGCGCATTCACCAACAATCGTTACATGGGTGTTCTCACCGGCATTCTGATTACCATCGTAACTCAGAGCAGTTCAGCAACGACTGTAATGCTGGTCGGGTTTGTGAATGCTTCGTTGATGACCATCAGTCAGACCCTTTCGGTAATCTTCGGGGCCAATATCGGCACAACCGTCACGGTTCAGCTGATCGCCTTCGAAATTTCTCATTTTGCCCTGTTTATGATCGGTCTGGGCTTTCTTCTCAAATTTTCCAAGAATAAAACGGTTAACTATTCCGGAGATATCATTCTTGGCTTTGGTTTTATTTTCTATGGCATGAAGGTCATGAGCGTGGCAATGTCGCCGCTGCGCAGTTTCCCGGCTTTCAGAGACATGTTGATTGCCATGAGCGATTACCCGATCACCGCCATTTTCGGTTCCATGCTTTTCACCGCAATTATTCAGAGTTCTGGCGCCACTATCGGTCTTGTGGTCGTGTTTGCCAGCCAGAACCTGATTACTCTGCATGCCTCGATTCCGCTGATTCTTGGCGCCCACACCGGAACATGCATCACTGGCTGGATCGCCTCCATCGGGGCTTCTGCCGCTGCCAAAAAAACCGCTCTTCTGAATGTTCTGTATAACCTTATCGGGACCGTAGTTTTTCTGCCTTTCCTCTACGAAGGCTTGAGCTTCAGCAGCTTTGTTCATTGGCTCACTGCACCGTTCTCGACCTCGGTTGCCCGTGAAGTGGCCAACGCCCACATGGTTTCTGCGATCATCAAAATGCTGGTCATGTTTCCTTTCTATGACCGCATCGTCTGGCTGACCCACCTGATCATTCCCGAAGAAAAGGTCGAAGAAAGCGGTCGCTCGGTCCACACCAAGTATCTCTCAGAAAGCCTTCTCAAATCGCCAGAACTGGCGCTTGGCAACGTTGCCCGCGAAATCTCCCGCATGGCCGGCCACGTTGAATACATGATGGAAAAGGTTCCTGAAATGATTTCTTATGGCCGTGATGAGGTCATCAAAGAAGTCGGCGTGCGCGAAGAGAAGGTCGATACCGCTCAGTATGAAATCACCAAATATCTTTCAAGCCTGTCTGAAGAGTCACTGACCGAAAATCAGACCTCGACGATGATGAAATACATGGCGATCATCAATGACCTCGAAGGGCAGGGCGACCTGATTCACAAGATCATCGTGCCCTTTGCCAGAGCCAAGGCCCGCGAAGAAATCAGGTTCTCCGAAGAGGGTTTCCGCGAACTGCTCAGCATGTTCGACCGTGTTAACGAAAACTTCATGCTGATCATCAACGCTTTCGCAACCAACAATCTGGAAACTGCCGAACGGGTTCTCAAATCTGAACGAACCTTTGAAGTGCTGATCAAGCGTCTGCGCACTGCCCACATGCGCCGCGTTTTCCAGCACAAGGTTCAGTCTATCGAAACCTCGACTCTGCACATGGATCTTCTGCAGTGCTTTAAACGCATCAATCTGCACTCAATCGAAATCGCCAAAGCTATCGGCGGTGAATGGCTGGTGCAGAAAATGGCCGCCGAAGAAGAAGGCGAACGCCAGGTTAAAGCCGAACAGGAAGCCGAAGAAACCATGAAAAGAGTGGCGGCTCAGGTCGCTGCCGCCGAAGAAAAGGCTGCAAACGGCTCCAGAAAACCAGAAACTCCCTCTGAACCAAAATCAGAAAGCTGAACCATACCATGAATGAACGCAGGTTTACGGGCGTAATAGCTAAGCTTCGGAATCCAGAGCGTCTCGAACGCCTGCAGATAGAGAGAGTCATGGCCTACAGCCTGGCTGGCATCGAAGTGGCCAATGCCATTGATGTGGGCACCGGCACCGGCGTTTTCGCCGAAGCCCTGGTTGAACGCGGCGTCAATGTTCGCGCTGTCGACTGTAACCCCGAATTTCTCAATGTAGCCCGTGAACTGGTGCCTGATGCCGAGTTTGTCGAGGCACCTGCCGAAAAGCTGCCGTTTGCTGATAAGAGCTGCGATCTGGTGTTCATGGGGCATGTGCTGCACGAAACCGACGATGCCGAAAAAGCTCTCAGCGAAGCCTTCAGAGTCACGGCAAAACGGCTTGCAATTCTTGAATGGCCATGCGTTGAACAACCGGTTGGTCCACCTTTCGACCACCGCATGCCGCTCGAAAAAATCAGAGAGCTTGGTTTTGCCGCCGGGTTTTCTCTTTGCGATGTGATTCAGCTGAAAATGATGCAGCTCGTGATTTTCGACCGCTGAAAATTTTTCACCTTACAGCCACGCAGAGTTGCCGGCCACGAGTTCCTGTATTCTGCTTTGCTCCGCTGTTTTAGGGACTTTGCGCATATCGCTGCGGTTATGTTATAAACAGCCCTGATAAAAAAGCAGGAGACGTGGCAGATGAATTCATCCGATATCGCCAGAGCGATAGACATTCATGGTTTTCTCGACAGGCTCGAAAAAGACAGTTGCATTCAAAACTACTATCGAATCAACCATCTTTCGCGTCAGCAGATTGACGCACTTGCCGAACGTATGGCTGAATCGCTGGTGAGCGAACTTAAGGCGATGGGGCTGAGCATCGATTCACATTAAAAAAAATGACCGGTCCGGCAATTCAGACTGCCGGCCCGGAAGAAAAAGTAAAAAATTTTTTCGCGGAAAAATTAGCCGGAAACCAGCATCAACACTGATAAATTTTTGGGAAGAATGCAGGTCGGTTTCGCAAAATATGAATTTTAGTAGTTGCCCCACTTGTGCATCTTTGGAGTTATATGTATAATCACCTTTGACCAAATTTACCAGGAGGGTTTCCGTGAATAAATCAGAACTCGTAAAAGCTATCGCCAAAAAAGCAGACGTAACCAACGCCAACGCCCAGTCAGTACTCGAAGCATTTGTTGATGCCGTAAAGGGCGGCCTGAAAAAGGGCGACAAAGTACAGCTCATCGGCTTTGGTTCATTTGCTACCGTTAAGCGCGAAGCTCGCAAGGGTGTCAATCCCCAGACCAAAAAGCCCATCAAGATCGCAGCCAAAAAAGTTGCCAAGTTCATCCCCGGCAAAGAACTGAAAGATCTGGTAAACGGCACCGTTGCTAAAAAGAAAAAATAATCTATTTTTTCTTTAAAAAATGACCCGGTTTCTGCCGGGTCTTTTTTTTCGTCGATTTACTATTGCACTTGACAATCTTTTATATTGAAATATATTTTCGGCTTGTTCTCAATTTAGAGGTAAGTAGAGAGCCCTTGTTAATATCAAGCTTAACGCATACCGGTATGGTCAGGCATAATAACGAAGATTCATGCCTGGTCATTCCTCCCTGGAGCAGCCTGGCCATCAGGAAAGGCGCATGCCTGCTCGCGGTCGCTGACGGCATGGGCGGTCAGAACGCCGGCGAAGTGGCATCGGGTCTTGCTGTAAGGGCTATTGCCGAATGGTTCGCAAACAGCAGTTTTGAAAATTTTGCTCCGCAGCTGGTCGAAGAGATGTTTGCCACCGTCAACGCCGTAGTCTGGAACCACGCCCAGGAAAACCCCGATACCAAAGGTATGGGCACGACCATGACCATGGTCGTGATCAAAGGTTCTCGCGCTATTATCGGCCACATCGGCGATTCAAGGCTTTATCGACTGCGCGGCGGAAAGCTAGAACAGCTGACGAACGATCATTCCCTTGTCGGCGAGCAGGTCAGAATGGGTAAGCTTACCCCTGAGGCCGCACGGGTTCACCCAACCAGACACATTCTCAGCCGGGTAATGGGTACGAGGCAGTTTGTCGTGCCCGACATTTTTGAAACAGAACTTCAGTCTTCAGACGTATTATTGTTGTGCTCAGATGGATTGAGCGGAATGGTAGAAGACTTTCAGATCGAAGAGTTATTGAAAAACACCGTGCCGGCGCGGGCGACGAAGAAACTTATCGCTGCTGCCAACCGGGCGGGTGGTAAAGACAATTCAACTGTCGTTGTTGCGCAGATCGAAGAATTGCCGGTGGCTTTTCCGGGCCTGTTTTCATTCACCCGGCTTGCCAAATTGCTTTTAAGTTATGGAAACGCGGGTTCTGTTTAGAAAACTGTGGTAATTATTCTGATTTTAAAGTATATATAGTTAGTGAAATCTGGAGGTCAACTTTCAAATGGACGGAACGCTACTCTTAATCGGTATCGCCATCGTAGTATTGATAGCAATAATTGTTTTTGTGCTCAGCGGCAAGGAAAAGCCGGTGGAGCCGCCCAAAAAGTCTCAACCAGAAGAAGAAAAGAAAGACCTCACTCACAAGAGGTTCAAGCAGGTTCTTTCAGGTGACGACCTTCAGAACAACATGAAGGCTGAAGAAGCTGAACTGCTGACCAAATACACAGCCGGCACCGGTGAAGGTATCAACGAAGTTGAAAAGCTTCTCGAAGGTGACCCGAACAATGTCGACCTGCTTGACTGGCTTGCGTTCATGTATTACAGCAACAACGAGATCGATAAGGCCATTGCTACATACAAACGCGCCCTGTCAATAAAACCTGACAATGAAAATCAGCACTATTACCTTGCCAACAGCTATTTTAAAAAGCAGATGATGGCCGAAGCCAAAAAAGCATGGAGCGAAGTCATCAGAATCAAGCCCAATTCGAAGATCGCCAAAAACGCACAGGAGCGTATCGACTTCCTCGCTTCTCAGGGCAAATAAATCCATAACTGAAAGGTCCCTATGCCCATCGTTAATCCTCCAGAATTAACGAATTACCACCTGCTTGACCTTATCGGTTGCGGTGGTATGGGTTCTGTTTATATTGGCTTCCAGCTTGATACCGACAGGATGGTAGCCATTAAACTTCTCGACCCTGAAGTTGCCAAAATTCCCCAGGTCCTGACTCAATTCAAGCAGGAAGGGGATATCCTTAAAAACCTTAATCACCCCAATATTGTCAAATTCGTAGATCAGGGTTGTCAGAACGATTTTCACTACCTGATCATGGATTACGTCAAGGGTTTGTCGCTCGACAGTTTCCCGCTCGGCAATTCGATGACCACCATCGGGGTCAAGCAGACCCTGCCATCCATGGAAGAATACCTCACGGTTTTCATCGGCTGCATGGACGCCCTCAACTATGTTCATAAAAAGGGCCTGGTGCACCGCGACATCAAGCCGCACAACATCATACTTCGAGGCAGCGAATACCAGCCCTGTCTTATCGACTTCGGCATTGCCAAGTTTACCAGCCGCGATGATGATCTGAACATGAGCGCCGACGGCATGTTCACCGTCGCTTATGCCAGCCCCGAACAGTTGACCAACAAGCCGGTCGACCATCTTTCTGACCTGTTTTCATACGGCGTCGTGATGTACGAGAAACTTACCGGTCATCTGCCGTTCAAAGGCAAGCGGGCGATGCAGGTCTTTATCGAACAGACGAAATGGAATTTTCCGCCGCCCCGTCAGCTGAACCCTGCTATTCCGCAGAAGCTTGAACAGATTGTTCTTAAACTGCTCACGCGCGACCCGCAGCAGCGCTACCCGACAGCTGAAATGGTGCAGGGTGAGCTTGAAAGACTGCTCGAAGTCACCAAACAGGGCCGTGCCGGTCTCGGCATGAGCTCCATTTCCGGCGAAATCCGCGGCGTGCAGATTGCCAGACGCGGGTTCAAGAAGCGCACGCTCAGTGAAGAACAGGTTCTTCTCAAGAAACAGCGTGCCGAGCTGGTCGAAACCCGCCAGCGCCTGAAAATTGAATCGACCAAAGTTCGGCCGGATACAGAAAAGATCGAGAGCCTGCAGATGCTTTGCCAGGCCCTGCAGGATGACTACGAAAGACTCGAAGGCCAGATCAAGATGGCTCTCGGCTTTAAGAGTCAGCCGCTGGTCATCGACAAATTCAATGCCATCTTCAAACTCGAAACCATCGCCTTCGAAAAGCGCGGCATTCCGTTCACCATCAACACTATCGAGCAGAAACTTGCAACAACCGATGGCGCCGATATCATCGTCGGCAATATGAACTTTACCGAGAGGGCCAAACGCTCTTTCTCCATCAACCGCAAAGACTCATTCCTCGCCTGGGACCACGCCAACTGGTT
>CAZFUG010000039.1:0-23991 GCA_964522035.1 uncultured bacterium | reverse complement strand
GGCCGGCCGGTGAACTGAAAGTAGTTGCCGGTGATAATCAGATAGCCGACTATCGGCAGCAGAAGCATGAAACGCCTGATTGCATCGATGCCGACACCTATGACGTTTGAAGCGCCATCGCTGATGAAGAGCCTGAATACATGACCTGGAAACATCTCGATGAATATGAAACAGGCGATGCTCATTACTGTTGCCGCCGCATTGGCAAGAAAAAGAGCTTTTTTAACGCGGTCGAAGCGCCGGGCGCCGAAATTGTAGCCGACAATCGGCTGCATACCCTGTGAAATGCCGATTACCGGCATCATCCAGACCATGTTGAAGCTCATGATGACGCCCATTACCGAAATGGCGGTGTCGCCGCCGAATTTTGCCAGCTGGTTGTTGAACAGCGACATCTGAACGCTTGCGATTGTGTTCATGATGAAGTTCGGCGAGCCCATCATCAGTACACTGCCGATCATTTCAGGGCGAATACGGAAATTTTCGCGCCTCAGCTTGAGAACGCTTTTGCCGCTGAGAAAATAGTGAAGCACCCAGAGCGACGAGACGCTGTAACCAATGACCGTTGCCCAGGCGGCGCCGGCCATTCCCCAGCCAAAGACGCCAATGAAAAGGTAGTCGAGAATTACATTGATGATGCCGCCAATCAGCATTGTCGCCATCGCAACCCTGGGGTTGCCTTCGCCGCGGATAAAGCTGTTGGCCGCAAACGAAATCTGGTGGGTAATGGTGCCGATAACCACGATCGAAAGGTAGGTGCGCGCATAGGGCAGAACCTTTTCGGTGGCGCCGAACATTACCAGCAGCTGATCCATGAACAACAGCGAGATGGCCGAAAAGGCGATCGATGTTGTAACCAGCAGGTAAAAGCCCTGGCCGAGCAGTTTTTCGGCATCGTCATGGCGCTTTTCGCCCAGTCTGATCGAAATCTGCGAATTGGTGCCGAAGCCGATCAGCATGCCGATCGCCATAACGATCATCATCAGCGGCATTGCAATGGTGGTGGCGGCAATGCCCAGTTCGCCGACATAGCGGCCGAGAAAAATGCGGTCGACGATGTTATAGAGCGAAGTGATGAGAGTGCCGGTCATCGCCGGCACGGCAAATCTGATCAGCAGTTTGCTGATTGGCAGCTGTTCGAGGTCGCGTGTCTGTTTCATGTGGCGGGTTTTCTCAGTATGAAGTGTGTGTGTTCGCCGAGTGAAGCGAAAGGTTCGGTGTGACAATACTGCATTTCGAGATCGAGCGTTTTCTGGCATGATGGCCGTTTCTTGACCATCCCGGTAAAAAATCCGTAAAAGATTCTGATGCCGGCTTTTGAAGCTATTTTCAGGTTCAGCGCCGCAAAAACAGGCAGAACGTCAGTTTCGGTCAGTGGATTCGACGGGGTCAGAACCCGCGGATTAGTGGGCCGGCCCGATTCGGCTTTGTCGAACTGCCCGTTGATTCCCCATTTGAGAATCAGCTTGCTGCGATTGAAGTAGAGCAGGGAAATGGCCCCTCCGGGTTCGAGCATCGGAGCCAGGGTCTGCAGAGCCAGCGGTGGTTCCTGCATCCATTCGATGACCCCGTGCAGCAGAATCAGATCGAACCTGGCCCCGGGCAGCAGCTCAGGAATCTGCTGCAGCGGGGCATGTACGATGCTGATTTTCTCATTCAGACCGGCTTTGGTGTTTTCTTCGGCCGCAACCTGAAGCATTTCTTCCGAAATGTCGCAGAGCGTTACCTGATGCCCCATTTCGGCAAGCCAGCGGGCGATCTGGCCCATGCCGCCACCGGCATCGAGTATGCGCAGCGGTTTGCCTGCGGCAAGCTCGCCGATTCCGGTCAGCATGTCGTGCTGCAGAACGGCCAGTCGCACAGTACCTTTGTCGGAACTGTAGATGTGCTTGCGCAGCCGGCCGGCGAGCTTGTCGAAGTTACGGTCCATCAGCGGCTCAGACGACTTTGAGTCGCAGCGGGTTGCGTGGCGGAACTTTTCTGTAGGCGTATTTCGGGTAGCCGATCATCAGTGCTGCGAAAATCTTTTCTGAATCATCGAGACCGAGACGCCGGCCGATCTGCTTGTCAGAGCTTGCCGCATTGGTGACGAAACCGCCCCAGCAGGTGCCAAGGCCGCTGGTTTTGGCAGCCAGTTCGAGGTTGGCGATGGCTATGGCTGCGTCGAGGTTGCCCCAGGCATATTTTTCGGGGCCATAGGCGACGAGAAGTTGCGGAGCATTGCGGCAGACCGGATCTTCGCCATTGTCGAAAGCAGCAACCAGAGGTGCCATGCGTTCAACCGGCCTGAAAATGTTGACGACGTCTGCGGCAACCTGTCTGACCTTTTCGGGCCCGTTAACGATGAGCCACGACAGTGACTGGGTATTCTTGGCGGTCGGGCAGTATCTGGTCATGTCGAGCAGTTTCTGCAGCAGTTCGAGCTTGACCGGCTCGCTTTTGAAGCTGCGAATCGAACGCCGACTCATCACCAGGTTTTCGAATACTTCGAATTCAGGCAGTTTGCTGATTCCGGGTTTAAATTCGGCTGTGTTTAGTGCATTGACGGTAATTGCATCCCCCGGGCAGGCCGATACGCAGTGACCACATTTGATGCAGGTCGATACCAGGCCAGCTTCAACTTCCGGAACTCCGGATTTACCAGGCTTAAAAATCTGACAGGGGCAGATTTTAACGCAGATGCCGTCTTTTCGGCATTTTGCAGGATCAATAAAGATTTCGGCGCTTTTCATCGCTCTTTCTCCATTCGTCTGGTCTGGCAGATAACTTACCATAATTCAGCGATAAATGCACCAGTTCGAGCCCGAATCAATTGCCGGGCAAAACCACCTGGAGTTGTTATGAATATCATTTGAACAAGACTCCCAGCTTCGAGTCTGTCGATGTATCAGGTTTTTAATGTTGCGGTATAAGGTAGTCTCTATCTGGGGCGAGCTGTCTGATATGTGGCGTATCGAAAAAACCGTTTTCAAAGGTTGAATTGACAAGCTTCTTCGTGAGAGTGACATGTGGGGTAACGTCATTTCGTCTGTAGATCAAAAGTTTGGGTCGGTTTAATGCGTTCTCTGTTCATTGGATCATTGTGAGCGGGCTGTTGTGAAAAATTAAGTTGAAAATGTACCGGTTTCGTTTTTTACTGGTTGCAGTCAGAAGATTTTCTATAAGGAGAACGAATGATGAATTTGCGACGCTGGCTGCTCAGTCTTGTCATGATCATGCTGCTGGTTGCGGCTCCCGCCCCGGCCAAAACCTTTACCTACCTGACCACTACGGTCGATGAAATCGCCGCCTCTCTGCCCGAAAAGCCGGTTTCTGTAGGCTTCGATGTCGACGATACGGTTCTTTTCTCTTCACCCGGCTTTTACTATGCTTTCAGCAATACCGACGGCCCGAACGGCACCAATAAATATGGCCCGAAACCCCTCAGTTCCGACCTGTTCTGGAAAGATATGAGCTGCGATTTCGACCGCTTCAGCATGCCGAAAGAGTCGGCCCGCGAAATCATCGAAATGCACAAGAAACGCGGCGACAAAATCTATTTCATCACTGCCCGCCCCGAAGTTAAGGGCGAGATTCTCACCCGCCTGCTGCACCGCGAATTCAAGCTCGAAGGTCAGCCCGCTGCAATCTTCTCCGGCAAAACCAGCAAGGCTGTTTTTATTAAGAAACATGGCATCAGCCTGTTTTATGGCGACTCCGATACTGATATCAGTGAAGCCCATGAAGCCAGCGTCAGAGCCATTCGCTTTCTGCGCTCGCCGATTTCTACCAACAAAAGCAAATACAATCCCGGCATGCATGGCGAGGTTGTTCTGCGCGATTCCGAAAACTGAAACCGCACCGACAATTTTGTTGACAAGCAGTTTCTGCTGATGTACAATTCCCTTCACCATGGAACAGTGTCTGTTTTGTAAAATCGTTGACGGCAAAATTCCCGCCGAGATCGTCTACCGCGACGACTCTGTGGTTGCCTTTAAAGATATCAATCCTCAGGCACCGGTGCATGTGCTGGTTATACCGGTCAAACATGTTGCAAAGCTGACTGATCCGGCCGCCAGCGACGGGAAAATGCTGTCGCAGATCTTTGCGACCATCGCCAGACTGGCGGGCGAACTGGGCCTCGAAAAAGGTTTCCGGGTCGTGGCCAACTGCGGTGATGAAGCCGGTCAGACCGTGCATCATATTCATTTTCACGTTCTTGGTAAACGTCGTCTTAACTGGCCTCCGGGCTGAATCTAATCGAACATACGAGGGAAACCTCTCTGATACGAAATCAGAAGGGGGGTGAATTGAATGGCAGAAGTAAGAGTAATGAAGGATGAACCACTGGAAAAGGCATTGAAGCGCTTCCAGAAAAAGTGCCAGGAAGCTGGCATCGTGAAGGAAATCAAACGCCGCAGGGCCTATGAAAAACCAAGTGAAAAGCAGAAACGCAAAGCTGCTGAAGCACGCCGCAAGCAGAGACGCCGCCGCTAGAACGGCAGCTGATTTCGCTGTAAAACAGCCCATGCAGAGCCTCGTGCGCTGCATGGGTTTTCTCATGTCCGTTTTTGTTTTTCTTCTGATGATCGCGCCGGTTCCGGTGGCCGCGCAGAGCGCTTCAGGCACTGTTTTTGTCGTTGAAGTCCACAAGGATATCGACAAGGGTCTGTCGTTTTTCATTCAGCGCCAGTTGCGCCGTGCCGAGCTCGAAAACGCCGCCGCCGTCATTCTCGAAATCAATTCTAACGGCGGGCTCGTCGAATCTTCCCAGGAAATCAAAGACGCGCTGCTGCGCTCAAAAGTTTCAACCATAGCCTATGTCAAGGGTCGCGCCCTGTCTGCTGCAGCCCTGATCGCCATTTCATGCCACCGCATTTTCATGGAACCGGGTTCTGAAATGGGCGCTGCAACTCCGATAATGCTTATGGGCACGGGCGTGCAGGCTGCCGAAGAAAAATTCGTCTCGGCTTTCCGGGCTGAGTTCAGAGCCTCGGCTGAAGCCCGCAAGCGCCCGCCCGCAATTGCCGAGGCGATGGTCGACAAGAATCATGACACAATTGAAGGTCTCAATAAAAAAGGTGAAATTCTGACTCTGACCTCAGAGATGGCTCTGAAACACGGTTATTGCGATCATATTGTCGCCTCGATTACTTCGGCTCTGCGAATTCTCAACCTTGAAAACGCCAAAGTCGAGCGTATTGAGCCGACTTCGGCCGAATGGATCGCCCGCTACCTCACCAATCCGCAGATCAGTGTCATCCTGTTTACGGTTGGTTTCTGGTGCCTGGTTCTTGAATTTTTCATCGCCGGTTTCGGCATTCTGGGCTGGGCTGGCGTTGTCTGTCTCGCCCTGTTTTTTGGTGGGCACCTGTTTGCCTATATGGCCGGCCTTGAAGCGTTGGTTCTTTTCGTCGTCGGCATGGCACTGCTGCTGGTCGAGGCTTTTATCATCCCCGGTTTTGGTATAACCGGTGTTTCAGGCATAATTGCTGTCTGTTTCAGTATTGTAATGGTGTTCGGTGGCATCTATTCGGCCCTGACTGCCATTGCCAGCATAATAACCTATTCGGTGATAATAACCGGGCTGGTTTACTGGTGGGGTCCGAAGCTGCGCGTTTTCGACCGTTTCGTTCTCAAAGAAGAGATGGCACCGGAACAGGGTTTTGTTGCCACAGAAGCCAATGTTTACGATCACCTGCTCAATCTCGAAGGTATTACAACCTCTCCCTGTCGCCCGTCTGGCAAGGTTCAGATTGGTGATGAGCGCTACGATGCCGTTTCTGACGGTGATTTTATCGAAAAGGGCGCCCGCGTCGTTGTCAGAAAAGTCGAAGGCCAGAAAATCGTCGTTCGTCAGGTTATCAGCTGAGTTTCTCGCTGTCGTCAGGTTTTTCTGATTTATCGCGCCGGATTATGTTAAATTAAAGCATACCCAATATGACAACCAGAGGAAACAGCATGCGATACCTGCTAATCTTTTTGCTCCTGATAACCACTCTTGCCATTGTACCGGCTTTTGCCGCCAGTGATACGGCCGAACTGCTGCCCGAAAAATCTGCCGCGGGTATTTCTGATCAGGCTTCTGCGACGCCAGGTCTCGCCGAGCAGGCCGAAAAGCCGGCGTGGGGAATGATGGTCATCGTATTGATGCTTGCGGGCTTTCTCTTTTTGTTTCTTGAAATTGCTATCATTCCCGGGTTTGGCATAACCGGGGTTATCGGTATTCTTCTTCTTGGCGGCGGTATCGTCGCTGCCTACCTCAAGCTCAGCAGCACCATGGCAGTCGTTGCCACCTTTGCCGGTGTCGTCGGTGTCATTCTGCTGCTGCTGTGGTTTTTCTTCATTTTCCCGAAGACCAGTCTGGGTAAAAATTTCGTTCTTTCCACCGAATCGTCTGCTGCCGAGGGTTTTGTCGCTGTCGAAGACATGCAGCGCTACATCGGGCGTGAAGGCGTGGCGACGACCATGCTGCGCCCTTCCGGCATCGCGAGAATTGACGGCGAGCGCCTGGATGTCATCACCGACGGCGAATTTGTCGAAAAGGGTGCGAAAATCAAAGTCGTAAAAGCAACTGCCGGCCGTATCATCGTTGCTGAGATTCCCGATGGTTCAGAAAACGAATCAGCTTGACTTTGCCGGGGCTTTAACTGATATTGATTGGTGAATTAACAGATTCTCATTAACGGAGGGGTAGAATGTCTGAAGGCTTTATTCTGATTGGCGCTTTTATTGGTATTTTCCTGTTCTTCGTATTCACCTATTTTGTACCGGTTGGTCTCTGGATCAGCGCCATCGCTTCTGACGTGAGCGTCAGCCCGCTCGACTTTATCGGTATGCGCTTCAGAAGAGTTTCCCCGCACGCCATCATCAACCCCGCCATCATGGTCAAGAAAGGCGGCATAGAGATCGGTCTGCAGGCCCTTGAATCACACTTTCTCGCCGGCGGCAACGTTTCGAAGGTCTGCTCAGCCCTGATTGCGGCCCAGAAGGCCGGTATCAATCTTTCCTTTAAACAGGCAACCGCCATCGACCTTGCCGGTCGCGATGTTCTCGATGCGGTAAAACTCTGCGTTAAGCCCAAGGTCATTCAGACGCCCCTGGTAGCCGCCATGGCCAAAAACGGCATTCAGGTCAAGGCCATTGCCCGCGTTACTGTTAAAGCCGACATCAACAAACTCGTCGGTGGCGCCACCGAAGAAACGATTCTTGCGCGCGTCGGCGAAGGTATCGTTACCACCATCGGTTCTGCCGCCAGCCACGAAGAAATTCTCGAAAACCCCGACAGAATTTCAAAAACCATTCAGGATAAGGGTCTCGATGCCAACACTGCTTTCGAAATTCTTTCGATCGATATCGCCGACGTCGATGTTGGCGAAAACATCGGCGCCAAGCTGCAGATCGATCAGTCAGAAGCCGATATGAAGATTGCCCAGGCCAAAGCCGCCGAACGCCGCGCCATGGCTGAAGCAAAAGAGCAGGAAATGAAAGCCCTTGAACAGGAAATGAAGGCAAAACTCGTCGAAGCCGAAGCCAGCGTGCCTCAGGCCATCGCCGATGCTCTCAAAGACGGAAATATGGGCATTCTTGACTACTATACTCTTAAAAACATCAGCTCTGATACCGAAATGAGAAAATCATTCTCACACATGGCTGAACCACCCAAGGCCGGAAACAAGCGCTGAGAAGCCCAGGAGGCTCTTAAGTGGAAGTAGTAATCGTAATTCTCGCCCTGATCTACTCGGTCTGGTCGGAAATTCAGAAGAAAAAGCAGGAAGAAGACGCCAACATCGACTTCTCTGAGCTCACCACCCTCGACGATTTCTTTAAAGCTCCGGGTGGCGGTGCCGGGCAGACTGCCGATATCGACAACACCGCAAAGCGCGCCCGCGAAAAGAGGGCAAAGAAAAAGAAACAGTCGACACCCGCATCGGCGGCTGAAGCCAGCATTTTGCCGATGCCGGCCCGAGGCGAAGCTAACTACGATCAGCTGCCTTCTCTCGAGTCGAAAGGCTACGAGAGTTCTTTTGGTCATGTTGAAGTAAATTATGATGAGCTGCCGGCCCTTACCGGCCGCAACTACGAAACCCAGGCCAGTCGCGCTGAAGTCAGTTATGATGAATTGCCGACTGTCTCAGGCCGCACGAATTACGAAGATAATATTCCCGAAGCCAGAGCTTCCGCTATTGCCAGGTCTCAAGCTGTTGCCGATAAGCCTGAAACACAACCACAGCATGATGGCTTTAAACTGAGCCGCCAGGATTTGTTGAAAACCTTTGTACTTTCCGAAGTTCTGCAACGCTATGACATCAACCGCATATATGAGCGAATACCCGGAATCAGATCAGAAGACTGAACGCCCGCACCATCATGAAATTTTCAGGCCGGCAGAGGTTCCTGGCTGGCTGGCCTGGAAAATCTGCCGCTATCTGGCCCGTTTTGTCGGCAGCGTCTTTTTTCCATATTTCCGCGTCTGGGGCGAAACTGATCTCAAACCCGGCGGCCAGATTTTTATTGCCCGCGACTTCGGCATTCTGAGCTGGATAACCGCCCTGCGTGTTTTTAAACGACCGGTGCGACTGGTGTTTCTCTCTGAAAAGCACGATCAGCGCTGGTTTAATCTCGCTGTTAAAAGCGGATTGGCGCCATTGTGCCTGTCAGGCTCAATTGATCAGAATTTTCTCATGCTCGAACACATGGCTGAGGCCGGCGAAAAACTGCTGGTGGTTATACCCATATCTGCAGACGGCAAAATCGAAGAACTGGTGCGCCGCCTGCGGGCAACCCGGTCGCTGCGGGTGCTGTTTATGGCTATTTCAGGCGCAGCTGAAGCTCTGCCTGAGAGTGCGGTTGTGCCGAGAGCCGTGCCGGTTTCTGTTTTCTGCGGCCTGCCGCATTATGCCGCCGGCGCCGCCGATTCGGCCTTTGCCGAGCTCGATTTTCTCGAAAATGCCATCAAAGACCTCGACATCGACGAACTGCCCTCGATTTTCTTCAACCACCGCCGCAACCTCGGTAAAACCCACTCCGCCTGATTTTTCTGCGAGCCAGTGTTCATTTACATCTGTTTTATACAGACACCCGCGGCCCGCATTCTTGTGCACAAGCCTCGCAAATAAAGACTCGATGATGGATGGCCATTCAATCATGGTGATGGTGAACTAACCGGAGCAGTTTCCGGTTGTTTCCGCTCAATCTGGTTTTTTGCCAGATTTTTGCCGGTGCAGTCTGAAAATTGACCCGAAAATGAACAGCGCCAGAAATGCCCATGATATTGTGAACGGCCCGAATGCCTCAAGAATGGCTGGGTCGGTTCTGGCATCAAAGTATATTCGATGATAAACAAGTACCTGCAGCCCGCATATCGACAGAAATGAAACCACAAAAGCGTCGAGCCGCCGAAAAATAAGCCGGGCAATGGCTGCAACCGCCGTAATCAGAAGCGCCAGTCCGGTTTGAATGACTGCCGCCGCAATGGCCGAGCCCAGATGCGGAAAAATCCCGCCCATATCATAATCTAGGCCCTGTGAGGTAATAACCAGATTCGGCAGCATGTGAAGAAAGCGATACGGCGCATGCAGAGAAAGCAGAATGAAAAAGAAATTATAAAACCCGAGAGCCGTCAGCGAAATACTGGCAGGTTTTGCCGCATCAGACTTCTCATTCTGCTGACCACCAGCATTTTCTTCTGGCTGCGCAGCCTTGATTGTTTCATTGTTGTTATCGGAGTTTTCCTGGTTCATTTTTTCTCCTGGCGATGATCCAATGTTACGATGAATCTGTCTTTTCAACAACATTGCAGCCTGCATAAGCAAAATTTTAAAATGTGGTTGACCCTTACGTAACGTCATGCATTAAGCTTGTTTTATGAATAAACGCAGGCAAAAATGTAACGAAAAATGTGAAATCGATGCAGAAGAAGTCTGGCGGGTGGGGAAACTGGCCCGCCTGGCCGGTGTCAGCATTCGCACTCTGCATCATTACGATGCTGCCGGTCTGCTCAAGCCATCGGCGCGCAGCGAAGGCGATTATCGTCTCTATAACCGCAGCGACCTGCTGAGGCTGCAGCAGATACTTTTCTATCGTGAACTCGATCTGCCGCTGAACGAAATCCGGGCAATTCTCGATTCTCCCGGGTTCGATCTGGCGAGTTCTCTGAACGAACATCGAAAAAATCTTGAAGCCCGCCAGCAGCGCACATTGCAGTTGCTCGCTACCATTGACCGGACTCTTGCGAGTCTGAATGAAAAGGAGATTATCATGCAGGACCACGAATACTATAAGGGTTTTCTTGACCGCGAAACCGCCGAAAAATACGACCGTGAGGCGCGTGAACGCTACGGCCGCGCCAAAGTCGATGAGTCATGGCAGAACATTCGCAAAATGGGCAAAGATGGCTTTCAGAAACATCTCAAAGATGGCGAAGCCATCAACCGCAGACTCGCATCTCTGATGCGGCTGGCACCTGAAACACCTGAAGTTCAGGCGGTAATTGCCGAGCATCACGCCTTTATCGGTGGTTTCTACGAAGTAACCCCTGAAATTTACGCCGGACTTGCCGAAATGTATGTTTCTGATGCAAGATTCAGATCATATTACGAAAAGGTTGCGCCCGGTCTTGCAGAATTCTTGAGCGCCGGTATGCGCGCCTTTCTGAAACAAAGGAACGAAAAATGAGTTCTCATCAGCCGCAATACCCGCCGAGCCGCCGCGAAAAAACCGCTGAAAATTTTCACGGAACAGTTATCCATGATGATTTCAGATGGCTCGAGGGCGACGCCGAAGGCAACCCGACCCCGGAAACAGACAGCTGGACAGACGCGCAGAATTCCCTGACCAGAAAAGTTCTCGATTGCCTGCCGGGCCGGACTGCTCTCAGAGAGCGCCTTAAGCCACTGCTCGAAGCTGATTCGTGCTGGCTGCCGGTCTTTGCCGGTAAACGTCTCTTCTGGTTCAAACGTCCCGGCAACCTGAACCAGCCGGTCGTCTGCATGTCAGATGGTTTTGGCGGGCCTGAGCGGGTATTGCTCGACACCAACCGGTCTGACGCGACCGGATTGAGCAGTGTCGGCTGGTTCGAACCTTCTCACGACGGAAGTCTGCTGGCTTACGGTATCTGCAACAGCGGCGACGAAAACCATGAACTGCGGATTCTCAGGGTTGCAGAACTCAGTCATCTCGAAGACCGAATAACCAACAAGGTTGGCGGCGTTTTCTGGCTGCCTGATGGCAGAAGCTTCGTCTACTCAAGACTGGCTGACCCAGCCAACCCCTATTCGCGCGAGATTCGCCTGCATCAGCTTGGCGACGCAACCGACAACGACCGGCTGATTTTCGCTCAATATGCCGAAGGGCCGCTTGCCACAACCTGGGGACCATCGGCCTGGCTGTCAGAAGACGGTCGCTGGCTGGTGCTCAGCTATCATACCAGCACCCGATCTAACGACCTGTGGCTGGTCGATTTTTCTGAATGGCTCAGAACCGGTAGTCTGGTGCGCCAGGATATCATTGTTGGTCACGAAAGCCGCAGCTGTGCCTGTGTCGTCGCTGATCGCCTGTTCATTCTCACCAACGAAGGGGCAAAAAACAGTCATATTTGTGTTGCAACTACCGATAAGCCTGATATGAGCCACTGGCAACCGTTTGTCAGCGAAAAAAGCGGCGCGGTTATCGAAGACTGGGGCTTTACCAGCGGCGCTCTGCTGGTCGAATACAAGTGCGAAGCTGCCTCGCGCCTCTCTTCTTTCGATCTGCATAATGGCAGCGAGACGACGGTGCAGCTGCCGGGCATCGGCACCGCTTCCTTTTCATGCTCGATCTCGCACCCAGAATTTTTTGTCGACTATACCTCGTTCAACAGCCCGAACCGGATTCTTCGTTATGACAACTCCCTTTCAACTCCTGCCTCCTGGTGGGAAAGACCGGTCGCGGCCGACCTGTCTGCGATGCAGGTGAGCCGGCACTGGTTCACCTCGAAAGATGGCACCCGCGTCAGCATGTTTCTGATCAAACGCGACGGGGTCGAAAAGACCGGCTGCAACCCGACCGTAATCTATGGCTACGGTGGCTTTGGTCTTAGCATGACGCCGGCCTACAACGGCACTGTGATTCCCTGGATCGAAGACGGCGGCATTTACGCGGTCATCAATCTGCGTGGTGGCGGTGAATACGGCGACGACTGGCATAAAATGGGCACTCTCGGCAACAAGGAAAAGGTGTTCGAAGACCTCGAAGCCGCCGCCGAATGGCTGATTGCCGAAGGTTACACCTGTCGTGAAAAACTTGGTGTCAGTGGCCGGTCGAATGGCGGCCTGCTCGTCGGCGCCGCAATTACCCGCCGACCTGAACTTTATCGGGCCGCCATCTGCGGCGTGCCGCTGCTTGACATGCTGCGCTATCAGCGTTTTCTCATGGCCCGCTTCTGGGTGCCCGAATATGGCACTGCCGAGAACCCAGAACATTTTGTCTGGCTGCGCCGCTACTCGCCTTATCACAACATTGTCGAAGGGCGGGAATACCCGGCAGTCTTCATTTTTACCGCCGAAAAAGACACAAGAGTCCACCCGATGCACGCCCGCAAAATGACCGCTGCTCTGCAGAGCGCCACCAACAGTTCAGCAGAAAAGCCGGTGCTTCTCTGGGTCGAACGCCAGGCCGGTCACGGCGTCGGCAAGCCCCTTACCCAGATTCTCGAAGAACAGACCGACCAGTGGTCATTCATGCGCTGGCAGCTCGGCCTCGATCTTTAAAAAATTCTGGATTGAACGACTTGAAAGATATTGTCTTCTTTATCAGGCTTGATAATATCTCAAAAATGAGATATTATTTAGACGGGTGAAATAAATGCATATAATCAGCTGGGGCAAGATCAGAGACTTTATCAAAAGCCATCCTGAAAGTTTTTGCTCCCTGCGAACCTGGTTTGATTGTCTTGAATCAAAAAGCTACAAAGACTTTAATGATTTGCGCGGGATGTTTCCATCGGCAGACAGGGTTCGTTTAAAGTCAGGTCAGGACCGCTATGTCTTTAACGTGGGCGGTAATAATTATCGGGTTATATGCGGCATCCATTTTAACCGCAGTAAGGTTTATGTTCGTTTTGTTTTAACCCATGCGGAATACGACAAGGGAGCGTGGAAAAATGAATAGTATTGTAAAATCTGCGATATCAGGCGCCGAGGTTCAGTCAGCATGGCTGGAATTAACCAGAAACATACCCTTGTCGCGTATTCACAACAAAAAACAGTATCGCCTTGTCGTTAAAGCAATGGAATACCTTGCTGATTTTGTAAATGACGATGCAAGGCACCCATTGGCCGGATTGCTGGAGGTTTTAGAGGTAATAGTTGAAGACTACGACCGTGAGCATCACCAGATACCGGCAATTTCAGGCGTGGAGTTCCTGAAAAATCTGATGACGGAACAGGGTCTCAAGCAGTCAGATCTTTCGGAGCTTGGCAGTCAGGGCGTCGTCTCAGAGATTCTCGCCGGCAAAAGGCGTTTGAACCGGCGTCATGCAGAATTACTGGCAAAGCGCTTCTCACTGCCTGAAGAGCTGTTCATAAAAAATTAAAGCAATTTTATTTCCAGAAAGCATAGTTTTCCGATACTTTTCGGAGATAGCTGGCTTGCATCGCTGCAAACACCGTTTTTTCATTTCAATGTCAATTGATGATTTTTGAACACTCGGGTGTTACAATTGTCGGCGTGCTATTAGATTGCGAACAGCAGTCGCAGAATAAAAACAGATCATGGATATAATGGCTGTTAAACGGCAAATGTTCTTGCCCCGGCCGTGGAAGAAGGTATTGTATGAACACAGCAGCACACAACAGGCTGGTAGCCTTTATCTGGTCGATAGCCGACGATTGTCTGAGAGATGTTTACGTAAGAGGAAAATATCGCGACGTGATTCTGCCTATGGTGGTTTTGCGCCGCCTGGATGTTTTATTGGAACCGACAAAAGATGCGGTAATGACCGAACTTGCTTTTCAACGCGACGAGGCCGGTTTTACCGAATGGGATGAGAGCGGGCTGAGAGATGCCAGCGGTTATGTTTTTTACAACACCAGTGAATGGACGCTGCAGCGTCTTTATGAGACTGCGACCAACAGTCAGCAGATACTTCTGGCCAATTTCGTAGATTATCTCAACGGCTTCAGCCAGAATGTTAAAGAAATCATCGATAAATTCAAACTGAAGAGTCAGATTACGCATCTGGCTTCAAAAGACAAGCTTCTCGATGTCCTGGAAAAGTTTACTTCGCGGTCTATCAATCTGACACCTTTCGAAAAAGAAGGGCCGGACGGAAGAAAGCTGCCACCCCTTACCAACCTGGGCATGGGCTATGTGTTTGAAGAGCTGATCCGCAAGTTCAATGAAGAGAACAACGAAGAAGCTGGTGAGCATTTCACGCCGCGTGAAGTTATAGATTTGATGACACATATCGTATTCGAGCCGGTCAAAGACAATCTGCCGCCGGTAATGACCATTTATGACCCGGCCTGCGGTTCTGGCGGCATGCTGACTGAATCACAGAATTTTATCAAAGACGAAGACGGCGAAATCAGGGCAGCCGGCGATGTTTACCTGTATGGCAAAGAGATTAACGACGAAACCTATGCCATCTGCAAATCAGACATGATGATCAAGGGAAACAACCCTGAGAATATACGCCTTGGCTCCACGCTTTCCACAGATGAATTTGCCGGCATGAATTTTGATTACATGCTTTCCAACCCGCCCTATGGCAAGTCATGGGCGACAGAGCAGAAATACATCAGAGACGGCAAAGAGATTATAGATTCCCGTTTTGTGGTGCACCTCAAAGACTATTGGGGCAACAGCGAGGCTGCTGATGCAACTCCAAGGTCTTCTGACGGCCAGTTGCTGTTTTTAATGGAAATGGTCAGCAAAATGAAACCATTGTCGCAGAGTCCGCTCGGTTCGAGAATTGCTTCTGTTCATAATGGTTCAAGCCTTTTTACCGGAGATGCCGGCGGTGGCGAAAGTAATATAAGGCGTTATATTATTGAAAACGACCTGCTGGAAGCTATTATCCAGCTGCCCAACAATTTGTTTTACAATACCCCTATCACTACTTATATCTGGTTGTTAAGCAACAACAAAAGCCGGCAACGCAAGGGTAAAGTTCAGCTGATCGATGCTTCACAAAGATTTGTCAAACTCAGAAAGAACCTGGGAGCAAAAAACTGTGAATTTACCGCTGACAATATAAAGGAAATTTTGAGCGCTTACACTCAATTTGCCGATATTGAGCGGCAAACTGAAGACGGGTTGACCGTCAAAATTTTTGCTAACAGCGATTTTGGCTATTATAAAGTTGCAATCGAGCGGCCAAAGCGATTGAAAGCACAGTTCTGTGAAGAGCGAATTGCTGACCTGAGATTTGACAAGACACTTAAAGAGCCGATGCAATGGGCCTGGGAAACCTACGGCGAAAAGGTTTACAGCGAGCTCAAAACCATAGAAAAAGAGATTCTGGGCTGGTGTGAGAAAAACGGAGTTGAGCTGAACGCAAAAAAACGCAAGGATCTGACTTCAGCCACAACCTGGAACAGGCAGAAACAGTTGCTGACAGCGGCGAAAGAACTATTAAAGGCCATTGGCACTGACGAATTCAACGATTACAATGATTTTCAAATCATGTTTGACGAACAGGTAAAGAGCCTCGGGCTCAAGCTGGAAAGCTCTGAAAAAAATGCCATTCTGAACGCTGTCAGCTGGTATGACGAAACCGCTGTAAAAGTCATAAAGAAAACCCAGAAAATCAGTGGCAAAGCCCTTGATCAGTTGTTGCAGCATCTTGACTGCGATAGCGAACAATTACCGGATTACGGTTATTACCCAAGCGGCAAAAAAGACGAATACATCATTTATGAAAGCGAGTCAGACCTGCGGGACTTTGAAAACGTGCCGCTTAAAGAGAATATTTACGAGTATTTTCTGCGAGAAGTAAAGCCTCACATAGACGAAGCCTGGATCGATCTCGACAAAACCAAAACCGGTTACGAAATCAGCTTTAACAAATACTTTTACCAGCACAAGCCATTGCGCAGTCTCGAAGAAGTCAGCAGCGAAATACTGGCTCTCGAAAAGGAAAGCGACGGCCTGATCGCCGAAATCCTGAGCCTGTAAAGTAAGATCCCAAACAATGACAACGATTCAATTCAAAAAATACGATAAATACAGCGATACCGGTATTCAATGGCTCGGTAAAATACCTGAGCATTGGGAAAAGCGAAGAGTGAAATCCATTTTTCGCTTAGTCGCGGAACCAGCACCTCAAAATAACAATATCGAATTACTCTCTGTTTATACGGACATTGGCGTAAAGCCTAGAAGAGAGCTAGAAGAACGAGGAAATAAAGCATCAACAACAGATGGTTACTGGGTTGTTAAAAAAGGCGATATTATTGTAAACAAACTTTTAGCCTGGATGGGTGCTATCGGTATTTCAAAATACGACGGCGTAACCAGCCCTGCATATGACATTCTTCGAGCCAAGTGTTCGATTGATGGTGATTATTTCCATTACTTATTTAGAACAACAAGTTGTGTTTCTGAATTAAAAAAACATTCTAAAGGCATTATGGATATGCGTCTCAGGCTGTATTTTGATGCATTTGGAGACGTAATAATTCCTTTTCCGAGCAAAAAAGAACAAGCCGCCATTGCCAGATTTCTTGATGAGAAAACAGCCAGGATCGATGAGGCGATTGCCAAAAAAGAAAAGATGATTGCGCTTCTCAATGAAAGAAAGCAAATAATCATACAAAACGCCGTCACCAAAGGGCTTACCCCAAATGCCAAAATGAAAGATTCTGGCATAAATTGCCTCAGCAAGATTCCTGAAAATTGGCTTTTGAAGAAAATCAAGCATGTCACTTCTAAGATTGGTAGTGGTATTACGCCTTCTGGCGGTGGGACAACCTATCTCGATGAAGGAATACCTTTACTTCGGAGCCAAAACATACATTTTGGTCGTTTAGATTTGGAAGGTGTCGCCAGGATATCTGAAAAAACACATTTGTCGATGACAAATAGTCACACATCAAAAGGCGATGTTCTTTTGAATATTACTGGCGGTTCAATTGGAAGATGCCATTACATTGATGAAGATATTCCAATGAATGTAAATCAGCACGTTTGTATTGTTAGGCCAAGAAAAATTATTCAGACAAAATTTCTGAATTATCTTTTGGCTTCTGAGGTAGGACAAAGTCAGATTTGGCTTTATCAACAAGGCGGCGGGAGAGAAGGTTTAAATTTTCAATCTTTAAAAAATTTTGTTATACCTCTCCCGAATGAAACAGAGCAAACACTTATTGTTTCTTTTATCGAAGCTCAATCCGTCAAAATTGATAAGGCGGTTACTCTTCAAGAAAAGCAGATTGAGAAATTAAAAGAATACAAAGCTGTGTTAATCGACAGCGCAGTGACAGGAAAGATAAAAGTAATCTGATATGGTAAGCAAAACCAACGAACAGGCGCTTGAAGCGGCTATTGAAAAAGCTTTAACCGGAACATGTCTTGAAGAACTCAAGGCGCAGGGCAATACCGTTGCTGACATCGCTGTGCCATACGGCGGCAAAGGTTTTTATATTGGTAACACCAACGACTTTGACGCAAAGTATGCTATCGACGAAACCCGCTTCTGGCATTTCCTTGAAACCAGCCAAAAAGGCGAACTGGCAAAAATCAAGCGTGCCGCTGACTGGAAGCTGAAAATACTTGAGCGCTTTGACCGCATGGTCAAAAAATACGGCCTTTTACGCCTTTTGCGCAAAGGTCTGGAAGTCGAAGATGCTTTCTTTACCCTGCTGTATCAGCTGCCTGTTGGCAGCAGCAGCCAGACAGTACAAGACAACTTTGCCAGAAACGAGTTCAGTGTCACCCGGCAGATTCGCTATAACACCGCAAACACGCATGAAGAAATCGATATGGTGGTGTTTGTGAACGGCATGCCAATCGCGACAATGGAACTGAAAAACCCATGGACAGGCCAGACCGCCAAGGTGCATGGGATCAAACAATACAGATTCAGTCGTGATTGTAACCAGCCATTGCTCAGTTTTGGTCGCTGTCTGGTGCATTTTGCCGTAGATACTGACGAAATATACATGACTACCAGGCTGCGCGGCGAACCCAGCTTTTTCCTGCCTTTTAACAAGGGCCATAACAACGGCAAAGGGAACCCGCCAAATCCTTTCGGGCACAAAACCAGCTATTTATGGGAAGAAGTCTTTACCCGCGAAAGCCTGGCCAATATAATTCAGCACTTTGTGCGCTTTGACGGGAAAGCTACAGATGCTCTCAATACGCGGGCATTGTATTTTCCCCGCTATCATCAGCTTGACGTTGTGCGAAAGCTGATTGCACACGCCGGAAAATACGGTGTCGGGCACTCCTATCTCATACAGCACTCAGCCGGTTCCGGTAAGTCCAATTCGATTACATGGGTAGCATACCAGCTTATAGAAGTACACCCGGAACGTGAAGACACACCAGGCGCCAAAGGGATGCAAAATCCTTTATTTGACTCTGTTATCGTGGTGACAGACCGGCAACTTCTTGATAAGCAGCTTCGAGACAACATCAAAGAATTTTCAGAAGTCAAAAATATCGTCGCACCAGCCTATTCATCGCAGGATCTGAAAGACAGCCTGGAACAGGGCAAGCGCATCATAATTACAACGATTCAGAAGTTCCCGTTTATTGTGGATGGCATTGCAGACCTCAGCAACAGACGCTTTGCAGTCATCATTGATGAAGCTCACAGTTCCCAGGGCGGTATTGCCGCAGGACAGATGAATAAAGCAATGGGGATTGCAAATGGCGAAGAGGATGAGAAAGAAATGCTGGACAGGCAGGAACTCATACTCAAAGCCATGAAAGCAAAAAAAATGAAGGGCAACGCTTCCTACATGGCCTTCACGGCAACGCCCAAAAACTCTACCCTGGAAAAGTTCGGCACTAAACAACCGGATGGAACGTTCAGGCCCTTTCACCTGTATTCAATGAAACAGGCTATCGAAGAGACCTTTATTCTTGATGTGCTGGCCAATTACACGACATATAAAAGCTATTATGAAATAGAAAAGTCAATTCAGGAAAACCCGCTTTTTGACACGGTAAAAGCACAGAAAAAGCTGCGGAGCTACGTAGAACGCAACCCGAAAACTATCGCCACCAAAGCTGAAATAATGCTGGAACACTTCATCACCAAGGTTTACAACACCAAAAAGTTGAAAGGCAAAGGTAAAGGCATTATAGCCACCCAAAACATTGAGGCTGCCATAAGATATTACCAGGCGCTCAACAAGCTGCTTAAAGAAAAGGGCAATCCATTCAAAATCGCGATTGCCTTTTCCGGTAAAAAGAGAGTTGACGGAATCGAATACACCGAAGCAGGTATAAACGGCTTTTCAGATACAGACACCCGCCATAAATTCGATGAAGACGAATACAGGCTGCTGGTAGTTGCAAACAAGTATTTAACCGGCTTTGACCAGCCAAAGCTATGCACAATGTATGTTGATAAAAAGCTGGAAGGCGTTGTTGCTGTTCAAGCGCTATCACGTTTAAATCGAGCCGCTGATAAGTACAACAAGAAAGCTGAGGATCTGTTTATCCTCGATTTTTTCAATACTGTCGATGACATAAAGGCATCGTTTGACCCCTTCTACACATCAACAACACTAAGCAAAGCGACCGACATAAACATACTGCACGAGCTGAAGGGAACCCTGGATGACGCTGGCGTTTATGAATGGCAGGAAGTAGAAGATTTTGCCGAAAAATATTTTGCCAACCTGGAAGCCGATAAATATTTAAGCCCGATTATACAACTTGCTGAAGAGCGATTTAACAGCCAGCTCGGGCTCGAAGACCTGGAAAAGGCCGATTTCAAGATCAAAGCAAAGCAATTCGTCAAAATCTACGGTCAGATGGCAGCAATAATGCCATACGAAGTAATAGCCTGGGAAAAACTTTTCTGGTTTTTGAAGTTTCTCATTCCAAAGCTGATTGTGAAAACCAAGGAAGATGAAATGATAGATGATCTTCTCAACTCGGTTGACCTCTCAACTTATGGGCTGGAAAGAACCAAACTAAATCACAGCATTGGCCTGGACGCCTCAGAAAGTGAGTTGGATCCGCAAAACCCGAACCCAAGGGGCACCCATGGCGGTGGGGGCGATCAAGAAACTCTGGAAGAGATTGTCAAAATTTTCAACGAAAAGTGGTTCCATGGCTGGGAAACAACCCCGGAAGATCAGAAGGTAAAGTTTGTTTCGTTAAGCAAACATATAAAAGAACATCCTGACTTCCAATCTAAAGTCGCAGACAATAAAGACCTGCAAAATCGTGACCTGGCCTTTAAAAAGATACTTGACGAGGTAATGGCCAGACAGCGCAAGAAAGAGCTGGATCTTTACAAGCTATACGCCAAGGATGAAGCATTCTTTCAGGCTTTTTTCGATACCATGAAGCGTCTGACTGAAAACCCCAGACTGATCAAATATGACTAAATGGTAATGTTTGATTGAGAAAAAGGAGACGCGATGGCCATGACAACTGATGAAAACTTTGCAGCGGCAGAAAAAATGGAAGTTATCGTTTCCTTCGCCAGACATCTTGTTTATGAATCGCGAAATCTGGAGCCCGAATATGCCAGGGTTGTCGATGAAAAATTCTGGGATCTTGTTTGCAGCTCTGAACGGGCTTTAGGTTCATTTCACCCGAATGAGAGATAGGGTCGACAGAGGCAGCAAAAGCGTTATTTGAAGTTTACTGATAGATCATGCGGCGTATTTAAATATATTTATATGAATACGGCGTGAGATTGAAAATTTGTTAACGACTATAGCCGCTTGCTGATGCTGTAATCGTGAATGTCGAGAGGCGAACAATATGAAAAGACATGTTAGTGCTTATCGTGCAGGCTTGACTCTTTCTTTTAAGGCGTTGCTGTTCTGCGCTTTGCTGATTTGCTGTAACTTTGCCATGGGCGAAGAGAAACCGGCGCCGGGCATCAAAGAGCAGTTCGAGCAGAAAATTTCAGAATTGCTCGGCGTGCCGGTTGCAGTCAAGGATTACAAATTAAGCTACGCAACTGTTATTCTGACCGGTGTCAAAATAGGGGCCGGGGCGCAGTCAGAGCTGCCTTCGGCTGAGATAAAAGAGCTTTCTGCCACCTGCGACATGATGGGCCTGCTCGGCGGCAATCTGGTGATGAAAGAGATCAGGATAAAATCAATGAAAGCTTTCATCACCCTCGATTCTACCGGAAAGCCCGTGTTGGGCGTTGTTCCCAGGGCGGCATCAGCCTCCACTGAATTGAGCATCGAAAATCTGCCATTTGACAAGCTTTCTGTCAGCAAGCTTGAACTGCGTATCACCGCAAAGAAGAGTGGCAAAACGGTGCTTCTGCAAATGCCATCTGCGACTGTCGCACGGTCTGAGTCTGGCAGCCAGCTGGATATCGATTTTGCCGGCAGCCTGTCGCTTTCTGACGCCAATAAAGCAGCCGCAGCCGCAGAACTTCCATTCGAAGCCGATATGAAAGTGCAGGCGTTCAAGCCTCTGCAGGCATCAGGCCTGGCAACAATAAAGTCTGCCTCTGTCGAAACTCTGGTAGCGGTTATCGGAGCTCTTGCACCTGGCCATATCGACAGCCTTCGCCTGGCAGGCGGCCAGACCGGCGCAGAGCTCAAATTTTCCAGTGCCGCGGCTAAGCCTCTGCAATTCTCGTTCAACGCCGACCTGAAGAATGTCGATTCGCTCGTCTACAACGCCAGTCCTGAAATCAAGAACTTGTCAGCGCAGCTGGCAATGACCGGAAAAATGGCTGACGACTCAGTTTCGACAGATATTGATATTTCCAGTGCAGCTCTCACAATACCCAGCCGCAAAATTGACATAAACAAAGCCTCGATAAAACTGCAGGTCGAAAGTGCGCCAAAAAATCTGTCTCTGACCGGATCGGCCTCGGTTCCACGTTTCGATTTCGACCTGCCGGTTTCTTCAACGAATCGCAGTTCATATCTGTTTCCGTTCATCGATGTCAGTACCGGTTTCAGCTATAGCGACAATGTGTTTACAATAAAAAGCGCACAGGCAAAGCTTTTTGACGGGTCTCTCAGCGGCAGTGGCAAGGTGTTTACCGGCAAAAGTCCGGTGCAGCTGCAGGTAAACGCAATGGGCAGCGGCTTGCGCGCCGAATCTTTCCTCGACAGCAATACCACGCAGAAACAGGTAATCACCGGGCCAGCCGGTGGAACTTTCAAAGCCGATGGCGATATCGAAACCCTCGCATCCTGGAACGGCACCGGCAGCCTGCACATGCAGAACGGCAGATACAACACGCCGCCGGTCGTTACGCCTTTTCTGTCACTGGTTAATCTCAAAGAGTATTCTTCTGGCGACATCAGCGAAGCCAGTGCCACTTTCGTCATCAGACAGGGCATCATGACAACCAATGACATGATGTTTCTCAGCTCGGCCGGCCGGGCTGATTATCGCGGTGATGTCGGTCTCGACACCAGCCTGAAAGGCAATCTTGAGATCAGATTTGCACCGGTGGCCGTAGCGAAGAGCAGGGTTCTGCAGCAGATATCTCTCGATGGCAAAACAGCCAGCATTCCGAGCCGCGTCGAAGGCACACTGCTGGCGCCGGTATTTCCAGGTTTCAAGCCCGAAAAACTTCTCGAACTTGGCCTGAAACGCCAGGGTCAGAAGCTGCTGATCGATATTCTCAAACCCCGCAGCAAAGAACCGGCCAGCGCAGAGCCGGCTCCCGCCACTAAAAAGACCGACCCGGCCAAAGATTTGCTCAAAGACCTTGGCAACATCTTCAAGCGCCGCCGCAAATAGCCCGGATCAGAATATAGAAACGTCGCATTGCCTTCGGAAGATTGTTTTGCCAGGGATGCGCTTATGCAAAACCGCCCAGAATAGGGCGATTCGGTTGAATGCTGATTTTATAAAAGAGGTTTTGAAATCAGCTTTTACTGCCAGACCGGCCCGGTGAACCGGTTCAGCTCTATTTATGCGGTAGAAAGAATTGCATTTTACTTGAAGGTGTTGGCGACGTTTTCGAGTTCGCGCATTATCGGAATATGCTGTGGGCAGTGAGTTTCGCAGCGGCCGCATTTTACACATTTTGCGGCCCTTGCTGACTCGGCGACCTGCGCAAAATACATGAAGCGCGTTGCGTCGTAAAACTTTTCGCCCATCATATGATAGCTGTTATACATCGAGAAATTTTTCGGAATCTCGACCCCGGCCGGGCATGGCATGCAGTAACCACAGGTGGTGCATGGCACTTTCATTCTCTGTTTGAAAATCGCCTGCACCTGGTTCATCACTTCGTGCTCTTTGAGAGTCATTGAACCGGCGCCGGCTGCCGCCGAAATACGCAGGTTTTCGGTAACATGTTCCATGGCGCTCATGCCACTCAGAACCACAGAAATGCGCGGGTCGTCGTAAAGCCATTTCAGAGCCCATTCGGCTGGTGAATGTTTGAGACCGGATTCTGCAAACACATTCGTTATGGCTTCTGGCAGACTTGTTGTCAGGGCACCACCGCGCAGGGGTTCCATGATTACTATGCCAAGGCCGCGTTCAGCCGCATATTCAAGCCCGGCGCGCCCGGCCTGGTAATTTTCGTCGACGTAGTTATACTGAATTTGGCAGAATGACCAGTTGTAAGCGTCAACAACGGTCTTGAACAGCTGCAGATCATCGTGAAACGAAAAGCCGGCATGGCGGATGCGCCCGTCGGCCAGCGCCCGGTCAAGAAAGCTGAAAACATCATGGGCGGTGAGGTTTTTCCAGAAGCCTTTGTTTATCGCATGCACGAGATAAAAATCGATATGATCGGTTTCAAGCCTTGAAAGCTGTTCGTTGAGGTATTTGTCCATGTCGGCGTGGCAGGTGATCAGCCAGCTTGGCAATTTGGTCGCCAGCTGCACTTTTTGACGATAACCG
>CAZFUG010000038.1:0-24074 GCA_964522035.1 uncultured bacterium | reverse complement strand
CGGCATCGGCTTTTTTTCGACGCCGTTGATCGAAGTGGCGATACACTTGCGGTCATCGGGAGTCTTTACCTGCTTCTGCAGATGCTCGATAGTGCTGGTCAGAAACCCGGCAGTGCCGCAGGCCGGGTCGAGAACCGTTTCGCCGAGCTGTGGGTCGATGATGTCGACCATGAACTGAGTGACGGCGCGGGGTGTGTAATATTCGCCGGCATTGCCGGCTGACTGCAGGTCGGCCAGAATTTTTTCGTAGATATCGTTGAACAGGTGCCGGTCAGCTGAAGAATTGAAGTCGAAGTCTTCTTCGATGGTGTTGATGACCTGACGCAGCAGAGTGCCCGATTTCATGTAGTTGTAGGCATCTTCGAAGACGCTGCCGACGACCTTGCCCTGTTCGCTGACGCCGGCAGTGGTGGCAAGCTTTTTGAGCGCCGGAAACAGATTGTTGTTAACGAAGTCGATCAGTTCCTCGCCGGTTATGCCTTCGGGGTTGCTGGCCCAGTTCGCCCAGCGGAACCTCGACGGCAGTGGTGATTTATAGCCGCTGACGGTCAGTTCCCATTCGGCTTCCTTGTCGCTGAAAATTTTGAGAAAGAGCAGCCAGGCCATCTGGCTGATTCTCTGGGCATCGCCGTCAACGCCGACGTCTTTGCGCATGATGTCCTGAATGGTTTTGATGAGGGTGGTGATAGACATTGCGTTTTCTCCGTTAAATCAGGCGCAGTAGAGGGCCTGTTCGAGTTCAAGAACCGCCTGCCGGTAGTTTTCGAGGCTGCCGAAATCTCTGATGATTTCGACAGGCGTACCGATCCGGCTGAAGGGGTCTACAGTCAGAATCTGGGTTTCTTCGATATGAGTCACGCCTTCGTCGGCATACTTGTCAAGCAGTGCAACGAGAACCCGGCGGGCCTTTTCCCCATATTTCGTGAAATAGTTTTTCTTTTTAACATTCTCGGCGCGCTCTTTGCGCGACAGGGGCGGCATATCCCAGGCTACGTGGCAGACGATGTCGAACGGGTCGAGATCTTTGCCGATCTCTTCGGCCAGGGCTTCGAAAAAGACACCCTCGCGGGCGAGTTCTTCGATGATGGTTTTCTTCTTCTCGCTGCTGTTCCAGCGGCTGAGGAATTCATCGAGGCTTGAAAACTCCTGGCTGAGAGTTTTGCGGGTGTAGTCTTTCAGCGATTCGGTGATGAGTTTGCCGCTGGCGTCGAAGTATTGCACGCGCTCTGACGAAACCTTAACTTCGACGTTATTGACGTAGTATTTTCTGGCAGCCCCTGATTGCCCGTCTTCGAGCCATTCACCATTGCCGCTGTCATCGTCGGTAACGCCACCGCCTGCGATGTTCTCTTCGCCGGGCGGGTAAGCGTCGCCAGTTGTGGTTTCTTCATCATCGGGCGGTGTTACAGGCTGCCCGGGTCTGGGGTTATAGATCGAAACCGGGTCGCCGTCGAAATCTTTGTCGGCGAACAGTTCAGTCGCCTTTTTAAAATCCATGATCGTGAAGAAATACTTGTTGAAATCTTCATTTATGCGGGTGCCGCGACCGATTATCTGCTTGAATTCGGTCATCGACTGAATATGCTGGTCGAGAACGATAAGTTTGCAGGTTTGCGCATCGACGCCGGTGCTCATCAGCTTTGAAGTGGTTGCGATGACCGGGTAGCGCGACTCGGGAAAAATGAAGTTGTCGAGTTCGACCTTGCCCTCTTCGTTATCGCCGGTAATGCGCATGACATATTTTGAGTTCTCGGCGACCAGATCGGCGTTTTCGTTGACGAGCGCCTGGCGCATGCGTTCGGCATGATCGATGTTGTCGCAGAAGACGATGGTTTTGTCGAACCGGCTGGTATTGCGCAGAAACTCGCTGATTTTGGCCGCAACCAGTTCGGTGCGTTTTTCGAGAACGAGCGTGCGGTCCATGTCTTTGAGGTTGAAAATGCGATCTTCGATCAGGTTGCCGTTTTTATCGGTCATGCCTTTCTTCGGCCGCCAGCCTTCGAGGTCTTTGTCAATATCGATGCGGACAACCTTGTAAGGCGCCAGAAAACCGTCTTCGATGCCCTGTTTGAGCGAATAGGTATAGATTGGTTCGCCGAAATAATCGATATTTGAAACATCTTTTGTTTCTTTCGGGGTGGCGGTCAGGCCGATCTGGGTGGCCGAGGAAAAATATTCGAGAATCTGGCGCCAGTTCGAGTCTTCAGCGGCACTGCCGCGGTGACACTCGTCGACGACGACCAGGTCGAAAAAGCCGGGGCTGAACTGTTTGTAGATGTTTTTCTCTTCCTCTGTGCCGGTGACGGCCTGATACAGCGAAAGATAGATTTCGAACGACTTGTTGACCTGGCGTTTCTGAATCTTGGTCATTGCCGGGCCAAAGGGCTTGAAGTCGTTGGTCATGGTCTGGTCGACAAGCACGTTGCGGTCGGCGAGAAAGAGAATGCGCTTTTTCGCTTTTGATTTCCAGAGCCGCCAGATGATCTGAAAAGCCGTGAACGTTTTGCCGGTGCCGGTCGCCATGACCAGCAATATGCGGTCTTTTCCCTGAGCGATTGCTTCGATGGTTTTATTGATGGCCAGCAGCTGGTAGTAGCGCGGTGTCTTGTTGCCGCCGTCGCTGTAGTAATCCTGGGTTATCAGGGCTTCCTGGTCAGAATCGATGGCTTTGCCGCTCTTCAAAAGACTCCAGAGATGATCGGGGGCAGGAAACTGGTCGAGACTGATTTCCTGCTCGGTTTTTCCGGTGGTCATGGCATTATGAAACAGAAAGGCATCACCATTGCTGCTGAAAACGAAGGGCACCTGCAGCATTTCGGCATAGCCGAGGGCCTGCTGCATGCCGTCGCCGACAGAATGATTGTTGTCTTTGGCCTCGATCACGGCAATCGGAATACCCGGCTTGTAGAAAAGCACGTAGTCAGCCCTTTTGTTTTTGGCGCGGGTGTGCATTTTGCCGCGAACGATAATGCGGCCGTTGGTAATGGGAAACTCTTCGCGCACCTGGGTTGCGATGTCCCAGCCGGCCTTTTCGAGCGCGGGGGTAATAAATTTGGTGCAGATATCGCGTTCTGAGAGCTGCTTTTTGCTCATACTGCGGCTCTCTGCTGTAAAGTCCCTGCAGATGCAACTGTCATTTTTACGCTGCCCCTCGGTTATTTCTGTAAGCCGTGACAATTCAATGCGGCAATCGGCTGTTTAAAGAACGATATAACAATCAGGGCAACTGATGCAAGGTTTTATAAGGTCCCGGTTTCATGGCTGTTGATGATATGAAATTCAGGCATATTCAACCTGATTTTCACAAACAGTCTGCAGCAAAGCATTACCCAAAAGCTCATGGAAAAAACTCCATGGGTGCCGTTTGGGTTCCCATGTCACCAGTTAAAGCCCGGCCAGCCTTCAGAAATGGCGATCTGGTTGACTGTTTCCTTGATGACCGGGTCGGCGTTATTGCCGTTCGCAAGAATGAATGCCCCGCAGCCACGTGACTCATGGGCGATGAACATCGATCGGTAGCCTTCTGTGTTGCCTGTGTGGCCGAAAAACAGGCCTGGCCCTTTGTCATTGTAAAGCGCGAAACCAAGGCCGAAAAAGGGCTCACGATATGGCGACAGCATCATTTTGAGCGACTGTGGCTGAAGCAACCCTGAAGTGTTGCCCTGAAGTATTTCCTGTAAATGCAGGGCAAATTTGGCAAGGTCGGTGGGGGTTGTCCAGATGCCGCTGCCTGCCTGGGTCGGGTAGACAAACCAGTTGCCGTCTACCGGTTCTCCGTCAGAGCGATGGCCGCAGGCCGCGTTTCTGCTCAAATGCCCGCTGAGCGGCTGCGCAAAAAAGCTCCTGTGCATATTCAAGGGCTGCAAAAGCTCGCGTTGTATGAGCGCTTCAAAATTCTCGCCGGTAACATCCTGTAAAATCGTCTGTAGAACCGCGAAAGAACCGGTAGAATAAGCAAACTGCCCGTCGACCGGTTTTTCAACGATTACCGCCGGCGCGTCACATGGCCCGGTTCCGTTCAATACGTCTGACAATGATGGTATCGGGCCTTCTTTTAAAAAACCGCGGTAACTTGGCACATTGATCCCGGAAAAATGGCTGAGCATGCGTCTGATGGTTACCGGCGCCTTACTGGTGCAGTCGTTGTCAGGCAGTTTCCATGATTTCAGATATTCGTTTACCGGTCTGTCGAGGTCCAGTCTGCCTTTTTCAACCAGAATCATGGTTAAAACCGCAGAAATGATCTTGCTGACCGACGCCGCCTGAAAAACCGTATCAGGCCAGAGAGGCTCACCCGATTCTTTGCTGATAACGCCTTCACACTGGGTATACGCGAGGTGAAAATCTCGCAGAACCGCAATGCTGATGCCCGCGGCATTGTGCTGTTTCAATAGGTTTTTAAGCTCTTCGGCTGCAAGACTCATTTTTATTCACCTGTTCTGTAGTGTCTGGATTGAATCGACTGTTTAAGCTGCTATGACTGCAAATCTGCAATATTCAAAAAAAAATACTCGCAATAACCGGCTCAGACGGCCTTACCCGTCGGCTTGAGAGAATCGGGGTAACGATGCGGTGTCAGGCCTTTCGTCTGATGCCTGATCGGCTGATTTATGAGCTCGGCAGCCTCTGCAGCCGAAACCGCGATGCTCAGAAAAAGACTGAAAAAATGCCTGATTTCAGCGATCAGGTCGATCTGGTAATGCTCGGGATAAAGGCATTTCATCAGCCATTTCAGCCCGATGAAGCGCATGAAGGAAGGCGGGCGGTCAAACCAGTTGAAAGGCAGCGACGGAATCAGAAAGACGCGTCGGTCGCTGACTGCCTTTACCTGTTTCCACTCCGGGTTTTTGAAAACATCGGCAAAAAAAGCCCGTTCGAGAGCGATGATGATGTCAGGCCCGGCAGCGGCAACCTGCTCGATGCTGACCCTTTCCATGCCTGCGTGCGTCTTGATGTTGCCGCGGTGAATGTTTACGTCGCCAGCCAGCTTGAGAAGATGCGCGTGCAGTGAATCATCAAATTCCGTGGCCAGCCCATCGCGGCCTTCCGCATAATAGACCCGCGGGCGTTTATCAGCCGGAACCTTCTGCAGAACCGCTTCGACCTCGCTCAGCGTCTGCCGGCAGTATGATGCCAGCCTGTCGGTTCGCTCTTTCTGGTTGAGCACAAGGCCAAGAAAATCGTAAGCCGCCGGGTAGTCGGCCAGATCGACAAGATCGCCCATGGTTACGTATACAAACGGCAGATTGAGGGCATTTAGAGCATCTTCTGACTTTTTATGAAACGGCTTTTTAGTCTCGGCCCAGACGACCACCAGATCGGGCCGGGCCTTTGCCAGGCCTTCGGTGTCGGGCAGCATGCCGATTACCGGCAGTTTATGAAGGCAGGCGGGAAGATACTTCAGACTTTCGCCCGTCAGGGGCTGAATCAGACCCGGCAGCATCTCGGGCGCTATGCTGCAGAGAGCGGTGAACCCATACGGAGAAGCTGAATAAACGGTTTTTACGACTTCAGGCAGGGTAACCCGTCGGCCGGCCATATCGGTAATCTCGCGGCCCGCTGGCCTGTTCTGTTCGTTTGCTTGCATATGTTTCTCCTGCTTCGCTGTCGCCGGTGGCTGGCTTCGCATCTGCCGGCAATTTTCAGCCTGTCGGGTCAGTTTACCAGTTTTAACCGGCAATTCAAAGCACCGGTCATTATTCCAGCTTTCAGTTCTTCAACAAATCTCAAATGCTGAAATTTTAAGTTAACAGGCATGATAATATGGCATGACACTGAGCAGCATGACCCGTAAAAATCAGGTCGACAAAGCGGAAAATCATCTGAAAAAATGGGAGAATCTTATGGGCTTTCAAAACGTCTTGATTGGCATAGCCTGGGATAGCGGGCAATACCGGGTGACTTTTCAGAAGACTGTGCCGGCGGCGAATTTTCAGGCAATCGCTTTTCAGGAAATCGAAATCAATTCGGGATATCTTGATAAAATGTCGGTTTTAAGCCGCAAACAGGTTGAAAGCCTGCTGACAAAACCTGAAGATCTCAGATGTCTGCACGAAGCGGCCGAAAAATGCTCATTTTTTCTGCTGCATCAGATGGAGCTATAACCATGGAAAACCCAACACAAAATCTCGATATCGGCGACCTGAAGGACATGATAAAGAGCTCTCCAGATGGGCGACTCCACCTCTGGGTCATTTTCTGTGAAGATGTGTACGAAACCAGATTCGGCGATGGTTTCTATTCATACCCTTGCCGGGCGCTGCAAAATCCAGAAGAAGCCGAAAGATGGGCAACCATGATAACCACAGATTCAAAAACCTCTGATTCCCCTGGTTTCAACGCCGAGGTCCATCATATCGTCGCCAGTCTCAGCGAAACGGGCGGCATAATACTTCTGTCGAGAGACAAAGAGCTGGTGATCCGTGACCCGGAAAGAAAAATAATCGATTTTCTCAATGGCACCGACCCGGACTGGCAAAGCATCGTCAAAACACTCACCGATAAAGCTCGTAAATCCTGAATTAATATTTCTGCTGCAATAAAAATTTCTAAACCCGGTTGTGCCGCCTCGCGTTCTAATTTTCAGAACACCAGCGAGGAGGTCGATCATGAAAAAGTTTGCCAGGGTCCTGAGGTTATCTGTTGCCGTAGCCGTAATTTTTTGCGCCCTGACCGCTCTCATGGCTGAAGAAAACCAGAACGACGAAGTCGCGGTTATCGACCGGTTGTGCCAGAACTTCGCATTTCAGAGCGAAAATGCCGACCACGATCCATTCAGGCCGCTTATCACCAAAAAGGTCATCGAGCCGGTTAAAATCGAGCGGCAGCCCGAACCCGTTCCGCAAAAAGAAGTTAAGAAGGTGATACCGCCTCTCAAGCTTACAGTCACCGGTATTTGCGGTAATGACAGCGTCAGAGAGGCCGTAATTCAGTTCGAAAATGATGAGCACATCGTCAGACCCGGCCAGGTCGTGAATGGCAAGTTCAAGGTAGTCGACATCGAAAATGGCAGGGTTGTCGTCTACTCGATCGGGGAAGCACGCCGCGCGACCTTTGTGCTCAACGAAAATTGACAGGCCTCGCTGCCTGGCGTCTGAAAAACTGCCGAAACAGAAAAATCCCCGGCCACGTTATGGTCGGGGATTTTTTACAATTGCCGGAAATAAAAGGCTGGCACCACACACAACCGGAGAGATTCATCACCTGAGAGTCAGACAAGAACCCAAACGCGAAAGCGCCCGAAAGAAAAGTGGTGCCAGCTATAATGAATGTATTCAAAAAAAACACGAACGCAAGTGATATTTTTTCGGCCAGTTAAAAGCTCTGTTAAGCTGCATAAATAGAGCAGACTCACAGAATTCTTCGCTCGGATCTGATCAGGAACTGCCAGTTTGAGCAAGATATTCCAGCCAGATTTTTTCCCGTTCCTGCTTTGGTATCGAGTGCCAGCGCACCCCAAGTATTGCGCCATGCAGCCCGGCAAGCAAGCTGCGGCATGGTGGATCGTCCGGTCGAATGTTTTTTATTCTGACGGCTGCTCCCACTGCGCCGGCGCGCACCAGTTCATCAGGCGTATTGATGCCTGCAAGAGAAAGAAGCCGCGCTACTTCCCGGCCTATGTTGGGCAAATCTGTCAGATCATGATGAGTCTTGGCATTCATTATCTTTTCCTTTTACACAGCATTTTTGACCACAATTTCCTGCAGGAACCAGGAGTCAGAAACTCAGCTTGTCATATATAGGCCATTATGATGAAGTTCAACACAAACAGGGCCGTAGATATCCATAAAATCGGGGAGATCTCTTTTGCTTTGCCCTTAACGACTTTCACTATGCAGTAGAAAATGAATCCGCCGGCAATACCGTAAGAAATAGAATAAACGAAAGACATGAGAACTGAGGAAAAGAATGCCGGAATGGCCTCTTCCAGGTCAGACCAGTCGATTTCCTTGAACGATGACAGCATCAGGATGCCGACGACGATTAACGCAGGGGCTGTAGCGGCGGCCGGAACAATTCCGATTACCGGCGCAAGAAACATGCACAGGAAAAATAACACGCCGGTTACGATGCTGGTTAAACCAGTGCGTCCACCTGCACCAATGCCGGCGGCACTTTCGACATAAGTGGTCGTGTTAGATGTCCCCAGAATCGCGCCAATTGAAGTGCCAATTGCATCGGCGAACAATGCCTTATCCATTTTTGATGAAAAACCGGAGCCTTTTTCCAGTGCTTCTTCATCTTCATCCGAAAAGATTCCCGTGCGGCGGCCGGTTCCGACGAAGGTTCCAATCGTGTCAAAAACGTCAGAAAGACTGAAAGCAAAAATTGTCATCAAAACCAGCGGGATGCGCTCTGGGTTACTGAACAGCGAAATCAGGCCATCTTTGCCCATGGCTGCACCAAAAGTCGTTCCCAGGTCTGCAAATGCCTGGCCAATTGAATTGTCAAAGCTGATCGCGGAAACCACTGCCGGGTCGCGGAACAAGTTGGCGATTGTCGTTGCGACAATACCGATTAAAATTGCGCCCCGAACGTTTTTTATCAGCAGAACAACGGTCAGGATAAGTCCAAACAGTGCCAGCAGAGTTGAAGAATTCGTAAAATTGGTGATGGCAGGCACAATGCCGCCGTTAGAAACCACAGAATACACGCCGCCAGCGAAATTCTCTGTAGCGGTATTGTAGGCGCTGCCATTGATCGACAATATCGAGCCTTTGCCTGACGTGAATTCAATGAAACCGGCATTTTTTATGCCGATATAGGCAATAAATATGCCGATACCACCGCTGATAGCATGTTGCAGACCTGGTGGAATGGATTTGATGATCTGCTTGCGATACCTGGTCACCGTAATAAAAATATTGAACAGGCCGCAGATAAAGACCATTGCCAGAGCTTCCTTCCAGGAAAAGCCGAGAGAGAAACATACCGTATAGGTAAAGAACGCATTCAAGCCCATACCCGGTGCTAACGCGTAGGGCACATTAGCAATCAGGCCCATACAGATTGTGCTTATGCCGGCAGAAAACAGTGTGGCCAGAAACACTGCCTGGTAGGGCATGCCGGTCTGCGCAAGCATTTGCGGGTTTACAAAAATAATATAGCTCATCGCAAAGAAGGTTGTAAGACCTGCAAGAAGTTCGGTAGCGACGTCAGTTCCGTTCTCACGCAAATGAAAGAATTTTTCCATTTTATTCACCAATTTCTGATTCTTGCGGCATTTGCCATAGATCTCTCTCTGATGGTCGTTTTCCGCGAAAATAAATCCTACAACAGGGTATTCAGTAATTCAATCTGAAAATCCGGATAAAAAAAACGCCGCCGGGGGACCGGCGGCGTTCTGGAAAATTCTGAATTACTTGCAGCGATAGTAGCCAAACCGCTGAGAATGGTTGCTTTTTTGATTGAAAGGTTCATATTGCAAGCGATTACGAAGCCTATTTACGAATGCGGCCACGGATTTCGCGGTCGTGAGCGAGGCGAATCGTTGAATCTTGAGGCTTACCATCAGTGATGGTGATGCTTGCGTTTCGGATTCGACTCTATCGAGGGTTCAATGGTATAGACCGTTCCCGAGCGCCGGAAGGTCGATCGTTTCTCGAGTTCGTCGAGGGTGACCCAGCCCATCAGAAGTTCGGGGCGGAAAGGGCCGTCACGTGACCAGATGCGGGCCTGTTCGCCAATGATGTCGGCGATGAAAAAAACATGGTCCTGAAAAAGAAGCCGGCCGTTGATGCTCAGGTATTTTGTCCGCACGATGAATGGGCTGGCCCTTGGCCCCATCCGGGTGGCGGGAACCGTGACGGGAGTCTTCCTGATCTTCGCTTGAGGAGCAGGTGATTGAACCTTTGTCGGCACAGTTTCTTCGGTGACGAACTTTGTGCCGCACTGCGCGCAGAACTTGTCGCCTTCGCGGGCTTTTTCCCCGCAATTCGTGCAGAAGCTTGCCCAGGCTGCGGTTACCAGCAAACATAACATCAAAACCAGAGAGAACACTCGAATCTTCATGCTCAAGCCTTCTTTCCAAAATTGGACGATTTTTTCATCATACCAGAAAACCTTCGTTTGCCGTTACACTGGCCATAAAAGTTGGTCGTAAAACGTTTTTGTTGTCTATAGGTCTAAAAATATCTATATTACCAGCTGAACAGCAATTTTTTGCGACTTGTAAAAATGATTCCGCTTGCAGCAGGAATCAAATGTCCCGCGAGTAATAAAAACAGGAATTTAAATAATGGAATACATCTGTAGAATTTGCAGCCAACCAAGACCAGAGTCGGCTTTTACTGAAAAAAGCCACTCTTTGCACACTTGCAAAAAATGTAATGTTTTACCTAATCAAAGAACTGAAGAGCGTGATCAATTAGATGAAATTTTTAAAATTTTCATGCAGACGCGCATCTCACATAAAGACACCGTGAGACTTAAAACCTTATGTACCAGCAAATATCCCAAGGTTTCTCAGCATGCGACTCTGGTTTTTGAAGTTGCCCAGCTCAGGCCTTACAAAAAAGGAAGATTTGCTTTTCTGGAACAGAAATACCCAGAACTCGCAGAAAGAATCGAACAAGCCGGATTTTTTTACCCTCAATACATAAAGACAAACAGCAATTAGAAATCCCAGTCCTGGAAAAGTATTTGCTCAGTCAATTTTTGCCACGAATTCAATGAGCAGAATTCCTTAGTCATTTCAGCATGAAATCTGGGGAAAAGCGCTCCAGGTTGCGCTTGTCTGCAAGCTTAAGCGCCTCCTGCATCACTTATCAGCCTGACCACTTTTCTCAGACCAGCACTGTAACTTTGTCCAGGCGTAAAGCGCATTGCCCGGGCAGTCTGTCTGCGCCAGATCCCGATGGCAGCAGACATTGTCTGGAACAAGAGAATATTCTGCCAGCTTGTTTTTGATGATTTTTTTCAGCGAATACCGTGCCTGTGGACTCGGTAAATGCTTGTCGTAAGTGCCCAGAAAGCAAATCATCAGATAGCCGTTGGTATCATATCTGGTTCCGGAATCACCGAGATACAATGGATTGCGACCTTCATATATTTTTCCAGAGGGAGCAATCAGGTAATGATAAGCAATATCTCCCCATTTTTTGTCAGTCATATGAAAGCTCTGAATGTTTTGAAGAATCATGGCTTCATCCTTTTCAACAGGGGCTCTTCCTGCTGTGTGATGAATGACGATACCCTTGATTTTATTCTGAACAGACATTCGATCTGTAGCTGCTGGAACACTTTTCCAGACCTCACGGGCGACAATAGGCAGTGACAACCCTTCGGATGGCTTCTGAGGAAGCAACTGGGATCTGGCTGCGGCTGTGAATGTCAGCAGAATCACCAGAACAGCTGTAGCTTTCAGCCAACCCGGGAAGGTTTTTAGATGATAGTGTCGGTTCATATTCAATCAGAGCCTCCATTATTCAGCATTGCGGCAGGATTTAATGTGATTCTTTTGCATGTTCATTATCAGCTGCCGATAAGCCTGTTGTTGCCATGTTATGTCTACGTAAGCAAAATGTTATCATCAGAGCATCTTTCTTGTCACTCTTCTCAACTTCGCTAAGAAGTTAATTATACCGATTTTCTACGGGCGTTCAATACATTTTGTAAATTTAATGAATTATATTTTTTACATTACAGGTAAATTTTTAATTGCATTAAATCAAAGCCGGGTTATAATTTATAGTGACAGGACAATCAATGGAATGGGAAATAGAAAACAAAGAGTTAGCCAAGCTCTACACAACAGGGAAGTCGAATAAACTGCGACTGCCCCCTGGTGTCGCCGAAAAAATGGTGGAAAGGGTTGAACGAATTAAGGCTTCGGTAACCATTGATGATTTAAGAATTCCGCCATCAATGAATTTCGAAAAGATGCACGGACACACAAGCACTTTCTCAATAAGGCTTAATCAGCAATATCGACTGGTTTTCAGAATCGAGTTTGCCGACGAACAAATGAAAACAGGGAAAGTTTTTATAACTGACATCTGGAACCATGGGAAAAAATACTGATTACCCATGAAACGGGAGAAAAAAATGACAAACCTGAAACCCTTTAAGACAATAGGCCCTGGCGATGTAATAAAAGACGAAATGGAATTTTACGGCTGGTCGCAGAAGGATCTTGCTGAAATCCTTGATATCAGCGAAAAACATCTGAGCCAGTTACTGACTAACACTGCACCCATAACCATGAATATGGCTCGTTTACTCAGTTCAACTTTTCAGCAGAGCCCTGAATTCTGGATAAATCTTGATGCGCAATACCGGAAGAATTTTGAACCAGACAAACAATTTGATGAAACAGCTACCAGAGCTGAAATATTCAAGCGTATGCCCGTGAGAGACATGCAGAAAAAGGGCTGGCTGCCCAAAAACAAAGAAGAGCTTTTCGATGCTGCCAAAAAATTCTGGAACATAGAAGATCTCAAATTCGACTTTCTTGAAGAAAGGGTAAATGCCTGTTTCAGAAAATCAGAGGCCTTTTCAAGCAAATTTAACGCCTTCTTTGCTCAAACCTGGTTGAGAAAAGTAGAAATAGAAGCTGAAAAGCAAAAGAATGTTCCAGAATATTCCAAGGCCAGGCTCCAGAAGCTTGCCAATGAAATCGCACGCTATTCCACACTTGAAACCGGAATTCAGGATTTCATAAAAGAATTGAGAAAAACCGGCATAATCTTTCTGATTATTCCGAATCTTGAAAAAACATACACAGATGGGGCTGCCTACTGGCCAAACAAAAATCCTGTTATTGCATTAACCGGTAGATTCAAACGAAATGATAATTTCTGGTTTACTCTTGCTCATGAAATAGGGCATGTTCTCCTGCATGCAAAACAGATCAAATCACCTGCATTTATCGATAGCATGGATAACACAGACCTGCTCGACAGGCCTGTAGAAGAAAATGAAGCAAACAGATTCGCCGCTGAAGTTTTAAAGTATGAAGAAATTCGTCATCATTTCAAAGGCCTTGCGAGAATTTCAGGCCTCAGGGTTGAACAGTGCGCGCAAGAATTGGAAATTCATTCAGGAATCATTGTCGGCTACCTGCAACATGAAAAAATGCTCAGCTACCGCAATCTTAACGATTTCAAACTGTGCATCGAAAATATTCTGAACGAACTTTAACAGTCTTTCTCATACAAAAACCTCACCTTTTTAAGAACAGGTGAGGTTTTTATCTTTGCTGAAAGCAAACTTTTAAGTGATATGGCGCAAGCTAAAAGTGTATAATAGCCGCTGGCGCAAATTCACCTATGAAGAAATCATCGCCAGAGACAAAACCAATCTAGACATCTTCTGGATAAAAGACCAGAGCCTGACCGATCTCGATAACCTGCCCGACCCAGATGTTCTCGCCCTTGAGATAATCGAAAACCTCGAATCCGGTCTCGAAAGCTTTCTCGAAATAATGGATATGATCAACGGTAACGTTTGAAATAAATCAATTCCTGCTGTGCGACGGTATCTTTCGTAAAGCTAAAACTTTCGCTTCAGTTCAGCCAGCAATAACGGAATCTGTCTTTGAATAACCAGATAAACGATTTCGTCGTCTATCGCATCATATCCATGAGCAATAATATTTCTGAAAGCAATGATTCTTTGCCAATCTGAAATTTCACTCAGAAAATCAGGGGCAAGTTTCTTAATTCGGTTCAGAGCCTCACCCAGAATTTCAAACTGTCTTTCAACAGCTGATTTTATCATCAGATTTTCCTGATATTCCTGCAGGTTTATTCCTTCAGTAAATTTGAGAATAAGTTGACAGGCTGAAACGGCATCGTGAAGACAGGCTTTAATATTATGCGTCATAGCATTTCTTGAGCTTGGAATAGATGCTTTCTTTCAAATACGGATTTTTGATTGCTTTGGGCATAACCAGGTCTACTTCTCTGCTTAGAAGTTTCTCCAGCTCTTCTTTGATCCCAAAATACCTGTCAAGGCCATTTTCGGGGGTTGTTAATTCCAGAAGAAAATCAAGATCGCTGCTGTCCGGGTTGAATTCTTCGGTAAGAGCACTGCCAAAAAGCGTCAGGCTCTTTGCTTCATATTTTTTGCAGATCTTCTCTATTTCTGGCAAAAAGGGTTCTATTTTGAACATCAAAATCACTCCGAAAAGTGACGGTCAAAACAAAACCTCGGCCACCTCTTTAAAAAGCGGACGAGGTTTTGTTAAGTGGAGGCGGCCCAAACAGGAATATATCCACGTCTAGTTTTGGGAAAGCCTCCCGTGCACTGTATTTCGCGACGGAAATCCATTTTTGCCCAATTAAAGGCATTCCCGGACTTCCTGTAGAATTTTCAAGGATTGGACTTGAAGGGGTTTACAGCAACCCTCAACCAAGATTTTAACATTTCCACACTGTTTATGCAATTTTCGTTACAGCATTACAGCACAACAGAAGATTTTAACAGCTATTTTTTTACTGATCTATTTTAGACCATTGTTTTTGATTTCTTTTAACCTTTCTAACAAGTCATTATTCAACCTTTTAGATTTGAAATCAATTTGTCTTTTACCGCTCCAAACAGTTAGATCAAGAAAAATATCGTTATCACAGCCACTTGGGCAGCCATTATACTTTTGCGTAGACAAAGGCCAGCCTATCGAACTAAGATCATACCATTGCTGACTGCTTTCTGTTTTAATAGCAAATCTTACTGCAAATCTCTTGGCCTGCTGTAGGCCATTGGCTTCTTGAGCTGGTGTAATGTAATATTCAGACACATCCGTCAGCCTAAAAGTAGAAGTTTCAAACCCATTTTCCGCGAAATATTTCCTGAGATAATCGACAGCAAATTGATAATCATCTTGTATGCTAGGTAGCTTTGTTAGCTGCTCTGACTTTACCATTTCATCTGGTTTCTGGATCAAGTCTTCTGCATTTTTTTCGGTTGCCTGCTTTGTTACTGGTATTGTCGGTGGATTTCCTGGAGCAAACAACCTGCTTAAGATTATAACAACCAGCAAGATAACGCCTATGGGCTTTATATTTGCTAGAACATAGCTCATTACGCCCACATCTGGAACAACTACGCTTCCAGGACTGTCAGTATTCTTATTCTCCCTCTGGTTCGTCGTTTCATTCGTATCCATTCTCAAACTCCTTGTTGTAATTTTTATCCAAGTATACCAACAGACGAGGATTTTTCAATCTGTTTTAAGCCGTGACAGCGTTACAGCGCAACAGAAAGCTTTACTGTGATTTGTATTCACGGAGATATAGTTCAGCAAATATTCCAGAACCGCCTCTTCTCTACAAAATTTGTTCAAGCAATTCTTTGACCAGCTCCTTTTCCTTCTCTGTTAAATTCGAAGGATCACCCCTGAAGGTGATTGGACGAACCAGGTCTTTCTTTTTCCGCTGGAATAGCAGGGCTTCCAGTGGAGCACCATATTTACACAGCATTTTTGTTGCAAGTGCTTTACTTTCTGGCGTTTTTTGATCAAAAGATTGAATAATCTGCCTTAGCAACTCTGCAATACAGTAATAGGGGTGGAGTTCCATCAGCAAATAATCGCCGCCCGGCAAATAACTTGAAATGATATCGGCATCGACCCAATATTCTGGCTTTCCTGAACGACTATCAAGCCCTTGGTAGTTTCCAGAAATTCCTACTTCAGCTATTCTTCTTGCAAACAGAATCTGAAACAAAGGCGGTTCTTGAAAACTTATTTTATGCTCGTCAGGGATCAGTTTAAGACAGTTCCCACAAACATAGATTGACTCAGGAGAAAACATTGTAAATGCACACCAGAACCCGTTTGGAGGGCTGATGTCTTCGTTACATGCCACACAAACTGCCGACATAGAACTTCCCTTGCTGCGTGCTAAACCAGATCAATTGTTACATCTCGATTGGCTAGACCATGGTTCATTTTTTGCCAACAACAACCACAATATAAGAATTTTTACTATTCATGCAATGGAATGACCGCTTGAAAAAATGTCCATTTTTATTTGCCCATTCCATATCTCAATGCATTTGTGTTGTGGTTTTCATTTTTTAGATTGTGCCTCTTCAAGAGCTCTGTAAACGTTTTCAGTCATGATTTCATGATTGTCTTTAACATAATCAAAGGCGGTGTTGCCATTGTTATCCCTTAAAGATCCGTCCGCGCCATGTCTTAATAGCCAATAGATCATTCCCGCAAGTGGTTCACGACGGTTCAACGAAAATATCCTACAGATCATTTCCTCAGATTTTTCAAGATGGCCCAACGAAAACCTTTGGGCGGTCTGAATCAAGGCGGTCATACCATCTTTGCTTTGAGCATTCACTTTGATGCCGGCATCAACCAAAATATCGAATATTTCTGAAAAATTTATACAAGAAACAAAAAATAATGGAGTTCGCCACGAGTTGTCCCTAGCATTCACATCAGCACCAGCCTTAATCAAATGCTTCATTATTTGTGGAGAATTCCTATAAGTAGCCATTATAAGTGGAGTCTTGCCGTTTACGTCCCTAACATTCACATCAGCACCGGCATCAATCAAAAGCTTGACTGTTTCTGGATAATCTCCATCAGTAGCGCTCATAAGTGGAGTCTTGCCGTTTACGTCCCTAACATTCACATCAGCACCAGCCTTAATCAAATGCTTCATTATTTGTGGAGAATTCCTATAAGTAGCCATTATAAGTGGAGTCTTGCCGTTTACGTCCCTAACATTCACATCAGCACCGGTATCAATCAAAAGCGTAACAATCTCTGGAATCCCTTTTGTAACAGCCCAAATAAGTGGAGTCTTGCGGTTTGCGTCCCTGACATTCACATCAGCACCAGCCTCAATCAAAAGCTTCACAATATCTTGAATGCTTACTGCAAAAGCATTCACTGGAGAGGGTACCTCTATCCTATCCTCCATGAGAGCATACATCAATGGAGTCTGGGCATCTACATCCCTGGCGTTCACATCAGCACCAGCCTTAATCAAAACTTTGACTATTCCCGGCTGATTTCGCATAGCAGCATACATCAATGGAGTCTGGGCATCTACATCCCTGGCATTCACATCAGCACCAGCCTCAATCAAAAGCTTCACAACATCTTGAATGCCTACTGCAAAAGCACTCACTGGAGAGAGTACCTCTATATCATCCTCCATGAGACTATCCTCCATGAGAGCATACATCAATGGAGTCTGGGCATTTACGTCTCTGGCATTCACATCAGCACCAGCCTTAATCAAAGCTTTGACTATTCCCGGCTGCTTTCGCATAGCAGCACAAAGAAGTGGAGTCATACCTTCTTCGTCCTGAGCATTCACTTCGACACCAGCATCAATCAAAAGCTTCACTGACTCTGGGTTAATTAATTTGGTAGCATAAATAAGCGAATTTAGACCTTTTTTGTCTCTAGCATTCACATCAGCACCAGCCTCAATCAAAAGCTTGACTGTTTCTGGATAATCTCCATTAGTAGCGCTCATAAGTGGAGTCTTGCCGTTTACGTCCCTAGCATTCACATCAGCACCAGCCTCAATCAAAAACTTCACTATTTTTGGATGAGCAGCAAGCATGAGTGGCGAAGCACTGTATTTGTCCTGACTATTTACGTCAGCGCCAGCCTCAATAGCAGCTCTGATCGCCTCTAAGTCTAGGTCGTCAGAAGCCTGCAGCATCATTGCTACAAGATCTGGTTTTTCACGTGGTTTCATTATTGTGTCCTCCCAAATGCCCCAGAATTATTGAAATCTAGTATACAAGCATCTGTTTGTCAATTGATGCAGGTTCACATAAATCAGCTCGTGCTGTGGGAAAAGGACTTCCGCAAAGGCAGCCGAGTGGGAGCATGTTATTGATCCGAAAGCGAAGCTGACAATCTGTCACTAGTGCAAGTTTCTGAGTCTTTCCTCTAATCATTCATTTGCTTTATTCAACCCAACCCTTCAGAAATACCATTAAAACTTCAGAAAACGAATTGATTATACGATTATTTGGCCATAAGTGAATTTAATGGTGTCTGCAATCTTATATTATTCATTTGAAGCCATTTTAGGAGGTTTTCAAGTGAAGAAATGCGTTGCTTACATGCGTTTTAGTAGTAGTAACCAGAATGAAACCAGTATTGAAGGCCAGCAAAGATGCATTGAGAAATTTTGCCTGGATCAACAAATTGCTATTCTTGATTATTACATCGATCGAGCCTGTTCCGCTACAAATGCCAGCGGTCGTCCTCAGTTTCTGCAGATGATCAAGGATTGCAAGAAGGCTAAAAATGTCGATTATGTGGTGGTTTATAGTTTTGATCGCTTCGCCAGAAACCGTTATGATAGCGTACTGTACAAAGGACAGCTCCGAGATGCTGGCATTAAGGTCTTAAGTGTTACTGAAAACATTGGGGACGCGCCAGAGGCGGCCATTATGGAGGCAGTCTATGAGGCAATGGCCGGTGCCTACTCGGAACGCCTTTCAATCAGTACCAGAAGAGGCATGATTGAAACGGCTCATAAGGCTCGTCACAATGGGGGTACGTGCCCTCTGGGTTTTGATGTGGATCATGAAACGAAGAAATACGTTGTCAACGAGTCTGAAGCTAAGATTGTCAGAGAAATCTTTGATCGTTTTCTTTCAGGGGAAGGTTACAAGAAGCTTTCCTTCGATCTTAACGCCAGGGGTATCAGAACAAAGCGTGGAAGTCTGTTTGTTGGCTCTACAATCAACACTATCTTGAGGAATTCCAAGTATGCAGGGGAATACCGATGGAATGTGGTTGAGTGTAAAAGCCCGACTAACAAACGAAGAGATCACCTACAGAAAGCGGCAGAAGATATCATCGTCGTTGACTCAGGCCTTCCAGCGATTATCTCACAGGAGAAATTTCTGGCTGTCCAGGAGAGGCTGAAACGATCAAAGCGTTCTGGCGGTCATTTCAAGGCAAAGAAGTTTTTTCCCTTTACTGGATTAATTGAATGTGCCTGCGGTTCTCCGATGCACGCAAACACCAGGCTTGCAGGTCGTAAAAGAGAGTCTTATTCGACTTACAGATGTTATGCGAGAGCAAAGGATAAGTCTGCCTGCATCACCAAAGAAATCCGTTCTGATCTGCTGGATGCTTTCGTTATGGAATGTCTAGAGAAGAGGTTGTTGAGCGTTTCAGGCAGAAAACAGCTTGAACAAAGAATCAAGAACTTTTTGGAGGATTCAGGAAAGCAGCAGAAGCAGGAATTGTCTGAGCTTTTAGTGCAGAAAGATTCGAAGAAGAAGTCTATCGAGAATCTTGCCAAGTCTCTTGAGGCTGGTCTTGCTTCTCCAACGATCATCGGAGCTGTGACCAAGCTTGAAGATGAATTGAAGGCGCTTGAAGAAAGAATCTCCTTCCTGAGATTCCAGCAAAATTCGCTCTCTGCTGAACAAATTGCCGAAAGACTCAATCAGTTTCGAACGATTCTTGAAAATCCTGACAAGGAAGAATTCCAGAAGTATGCTTCGCTGTTCATTGACAAAATCACTGTTTCCAACAACGAAATCTCTGTAAAGCTGAAGATGGACCTGGGAACCAGCGTAAGAAAGAAAGACAAGGTTCTGCTGCTTCGTGCTGTAAAGAAGTCTGACTTGTCGCAGAGTTATCGCCGCAATCGTTCTTTCGTTTCGGGTGATTCTGCTGCTGCTTGATCTTTTGGAACATCCTGCCTGCCGGGATGTTTTTTTTATGACAGCATTACAGCATGACAGAAGTTTTTAGGGGTTTTTACAGAAATGCCCCGTCTCGTTATCGGAATTAACTTTTCATGGGTTGGTTATCCCCCTGCCGTAGAAATTTCAAGACGGCCCAAATCTGATTCAAGGTTAAGAAAATTTTTTGAAGTTTCTGGAATAAAAAAAGGCATCGCCATTTCTGACGATGCCTTTTTTGACCTTATCTTATTTTTTTTCCTTTTATTCTCCTGATTTGAGCATCAGTCATGTGTATAAACAGTTGTCTGCTGATGATTGTTTTACCGCTGACGTTGATGCGAATTTCCCTGACATGTTCTCTTAGTTTTGGACAGATTTTACTGATTGCTCTGCCCATGCCCTGCTTTCCTCTTTTGACAGAGGCTGCCAGGTTTGGAAAGTGAAATACTTTTCATAAATTTTAAAGCTTTGAGGAATCAGACCTTTGATTGTCCCCAATGCTTTTTCGATAAATTTAGAGTGGAGGGTGAGATTTGTTGCCTTCCTTGGGCCAGGATATTTTAACTGATAGAAATACTGTTTAGGCATATTCTATCTCCTTAATTAAAATTTTTGCTGCTGCTTGTTACAGCAAAACAGCATTACAGAAAGAATTTAGAGGGCTGGACAAGGGCACTGCCAAATCTGGCAATGCCCTGCCAGTTTTAAGATGTCGCCGTCAGTTCTTTACGTTGAACTTCTTGCGAGATTTTCGACCGACCTTCAAGCGGGCGGCTTCTATCACTATTTTTTCATTATTTACGGTAATTTTGCTGACAAACTCTTTGATGAAGGGTTTTAGATATTTGACCACTCTCTGATCTTTGAGTTTAATCAGCTTTTTAACGATTTTTTTTAAGAATTTCTTGTCGATTTGCTGGCTTTCATCAATCTGCCTGATTCTTTCTTCAAGAGTTTGGATTGCTTTTTCAGCCTCCTGGATTTTCTGGCTGATGATGTCAGGGTTTATCCCTGCGCCAATTGAATTAATAAAATTATCTTTCTGCTTCCGGCACTGCTTGAGGGAATGAAGTAAGCCTTCCCTTTCCATTTTTATCGCAGATTCCTGCAAAGCAGTTTCATTGAAATATTTGGTAAATTTTTTGTATTTATTTTCAAAAATTATCGGCAGCAGCGATTTCACCACAGCTTTTTCAAGCCTTATCGCTGGCAGTTCTTTAACTGAGCAGCAGCCTGCCTTTTTATTGGGGCAAATATAAGATATGTATTCGCTTTTGTTTCTTCTTCCTCCGGTTCTTGATGAACCCGACAGCGGTCTGCCGCATTCTCCACAGAACAGCGTTCCTGAAAGGAGGTAGATTCTTTTCTTTTTGAAGCTTGCTGGCTTGGCTTTATTCTCGGCAAGCTTTTTTTGAGCTTGTTCGAAGTCGTCCTTTGAAATTATGGCAGGAATAACGTCTGGTATGACCATGACTTCTTCCTTTGGAACTTTCAAATTGCGAACTTTATTGCCGAAAGAATCTCGATTGGTTGTTTTGCCGTAAACCATACAGCCAGTCAGCATTTTATTATTGAGGATATTGTAGATATTATTCTTGTTGAAGTGGCTGCCTCTGGAGTTTCTGTACCCTGAGGCGTTTAATTCGTCAGCGATCTGCTTGAAGCCTTTCTCTTCGTAAAGATACATTTTAAAGACCTGCCGAATTACAACCGCTTCTGACTCATTTACAATCAGCTTTTTATCCAGGCATGTTGTGAAACCATAGATCCGGCCACCTGTGCTTTTCCCAGATTTTACGTTACCGTAAAGTCCTCTTTTGGTGTCTTTTGAAAGCCTTACAGAGTATTGAGAGGCTTCAAAAGCTCGGAAGAGAACCATGAGATTCGAGTCTTCATCTGGGTAAAGTATGTCGTCCTTGATCGAGTAAACCAAAATCCTGTTAGTCCTTAGTACCTTGAGGAACTCAAGAAGGTCTTCGTGGTTTCTGGCCAGCCTGGAAAGATCCCATATTATTAACGCCTGGTATTTTTTCGCCAATGCGTCTGCTATAAGCTGCTGGAAAGATTTTCGCCCCGCAATGTCCGTTCCGCTTTTTCCTTCGTCCGCAAATCGAAACGTTGCCTTGAGATTATGTTTTTGAAGCCATTCTTCTACCGCTAGGTCTTGACTGGCAAGCTCCTGGTCTAAAGTGGAGCACCTTACGTATACAGCAATGATCAGATTTGCAAGCAGGGCTGCGATATCTTTAACCTTTGTCATCCATGATTTTCTCCTTAATCAGATTCATAATAAGGTTTGCAACAGCCTTTCTACCTAGCAGCTTAAGGTCATCACCTCCTTTCTCGTCGTTTTGCTGCCGGTAGTATTTGGCTGCGGCGTAGTTTTCTTTTAGAACATCTTCACGCTTCAGCTTGATCAGAATGGTTTTCATGTTCCTGCCTTAACAGTTAGAATGGCTCATCATTGCTTTCATCAGTGGTGAGCGGTGGCTTTTTTAAGCCGTTGCCTTCCTTCAGCTCTTTTCTTGCTGCAAGACTTTTAAGAATCTTTTTCTTGCGCTTTTTAGTGAATCTGAACTCAATCGTTCGACCATCGGTTTTTGTACTATTTCGTTTGGTCACGATGATTCCGACTTTTTTAAGAATCGATTGAAGCTCTGACGTCAACCTGCCGAAACTAACCACCGATCGAGGCAGTTCTTTATCTCTATTCATGGATCTGGGTGCAGAGTTCAACAACAGGTCAAACATTTCTGGATTGCTTTTTTCAAGCCTAAATTCTGCCGGGTCATTTGAGTTCAAGGCAAGTCGGGTCATTACCTTGTTGATCAGTTCAACGAGAGGTGATTCGCTGGCAATCATTGATTGCAGGTCTTTCTGGCATTTTTCGGCTACTTTGGCAAAGAACCCATGTTCAAGGCCAAGGTAGCTTTCAGCTCGACCTGCCCAGTTTATTACATCCGGCATTCTGCATTTGGTTGCGACAGGTTCATAGTCTTCGTTGACCAGGATTGCCTGAACAATGTCATACAGGCCCCGCTCTATTGAAGCTCTGTGCTCCTGGAACTCGCTCATCAGTTGATCGGTGCCTTTCTTGTTTCGAATGAAATTGCACTCGATATTGATGCTTCGCTCTTGGATGTCGGCTCGTTCAGATATCTTGCCAACGCTGGTGAAAATCAGCACAGAATTATATTCTGAGATTGTCATATCAGTCGTTGTGTAAAGGGTTCTGGTTTTATCCGAGCCACCAGTGCACATCATACAGACTAAGTCTGCAGCCTTTGATGATATATGGCCCATATTGTCGAGTAAGAGCACTCTGGACTGTGATGCCATCAGCTTTAAATCTGACAACTTGTTTGGCATACCTGCTATGGTCCCGACGGAGGGGTCTAGAAGCTGTTTCAGAATCGACGCCATTGTTGTTTTCCCGCTGCCTGGGGGGCCGGACAAAACGAGCATGTAGTGTGGTGGCTGAGGTCGCATGGCATTTATCAGAAACAGCAATAATCTGTACCATTGCCTGTCATCGATCCCAAGGATTTCTTTAAGCTTCAGAATGTTGCCTGTTTCAGCCAGGTCAGACAGCGGTTTTTGTGTCGGTGATCTAAGAAAGGCTACATCAGCAGGATTTTCGATTTCTCTGATGCCTTTTTTGCTGACCTTGATGACCTTTTCACCAAGGTCGAAGTAGAAGGCCTTCTTATGCTGAATCAATCTTCGCCCACTCGATACTTCAACTTTTTCGAAACTGAATATTTCGCCTTTAAAGGCATTGGTTAGTCTGTCTATTATCTCTTTTGCTTCTGAAGTGTTGAGGATGAGTGAAAAGTTTTTGTAGCCCATTTTCACGAGTTCGACATGGAAGTCGTCGAAAAACTTCCAGTGCTTTGACTCTCTTTGCCGATATACTAGAAGATTCGAGTCGGTTTTGGTGAAGAGAAATTCATTTTTGATTTCGCCCAGAAATTCATTTAATACTGTTTGTTTCATGATCGATCCTTTGATTCGTTGTGAGTTGGGTATTGAAAGAGTCGGCATTGATCATTGCCGGTCTCTTTCGCGAAAAGACAAACCTGTTTGGAATAGCTGTTTGAGAGCAGCTTTGCATGGCATCACCTCCTTTCATTGACAAATCAGCGAACCTTGGTATGGCCCTGCTCAAAATAAGAAAAAGAATTCATCGAAAAAAAATCGCAGAAATCGTCTAACAATAAGGATTTCCGAGAAATCGCAACAAAACTGAGCTCCAGCAACATCAGCGTTGGAAGGCTGATGTTTGATGTCGTCCAGAACTTCCAGCGATGAAGGGTGTTTTGTTTGATGTCGTCCAGAACTTCCAGCGATGAAGGGTGTTTTGTTTGATGTCGTCCAGAACTTCCAGCGTTGGAAGGCTGAAGTTTGTTGAAGCCTGAACATCCAGTCGCCGAAGGGTG
>CAZFUG010000037.1:0-25739 GCA_964522035.1 uncultured bacterium | reverse complement strand
AACAGCGCCATTCAGAGTATGCTTGAACGCTATTCCTGTGTCAGCATCGAAGATTATCGCAACGCGCTCAAGGAAATAGTCCAGGAACTGGCTTTGCTCGGGCTTTATCTAGGCGGCTTTTTCAGTCATGCCGCTTTCTATGGTGGAACCGCTCTGCGGATTTTTTATGGTCTCGACCGCTTTTCTGAGGATCTTGATTTTACTTTGCTTCAGCCCGAAAAAACCTTTGAACTGGCCAGGTTCATTGGTCCGCTGCGTGATGAACTTGCCGCATTCGGCCTGGAAATGACGGTTGAAGAAAAGGTCAAAAGCAACCGGTCTGCCGTCAGGTCAGCTTTTATAAAAGGCGGAACCCAGCTGCATCTGATAAAGATTGCATCGATAAAGCCTCCCGTCAGCGGTGTAAATCCTGATGAACAACTGCGCATCAAAATTGAGCTCGACACCGATCCGCCGCCGGGCGCTGGTTTTGAGCTGAAATATCAGTTGCTTCCTGTTCCCTATTCGGTCAGAATGTATGATGCTCCCTCTCTTTTTGCCGGGAAAGTTCATGTGTTGCTTTGCCGCGGCTGGCAGAATCGGGTGAAAGGGCGAGACTTTTACGATTATTCCTGGTATCTCGCCAGACGCACGCCTTTGAATATGGAACATCTGGTTGCACGTTTGCGCCAGACCGGTCATCTGGAAAAGAGCGAAGAGCTTGCCGGCAATGATCTGGTAGAAAGGCTGTTAGCCCGCTTCCAACAGGTAGACTTTCAGCAGGCGCGTAAGGATGTCGAACTGTTCGTGAGCGATCCCGAATCGCTGACCCTGTGGTCATCCGACTTCTTCTCAGGAATAACTCGTGACTTTCTGCGCCTGAAAACACCCTGAACCTTTGGTGGTATTTTTTTGCGCCCACACATCGCCCGGCGATTAATAAGGCCGCGTAGTTTTTTTTCGGCTGCGCTACGTGGCGCAGCGGGATTGAGATGTATCGCGATTGAGGCATTATTGACCTTAGTTGCGGCCAGTTAGGATGGATCAGTAATAGAGATATGGATAAATATGAACAAAAACTCCTGGCTGATTCTGACTTTTTGAATCTACAGAAAACCTGAGTTTTTGAGTATAGATTTGGGTATATAACAAAGGCGACCTTTGATGGTCGCCTTTGAGCTTTGGGGCAGATGCCACAGAAACCGGTTCGCGGCTGATAACGGGCGGTTGGAGAAATGCGTTACTGCGCGACGAGTTCGACGCGGCGGTTCTGCGCTTTTCCCTCTTCGGTTGAATTCGAAGCTGCCGGAGAAGTCGGGCCGGCGCCGAACGGGGTCAGGCGTGCACCGGCGATACCGTTTTTCTTGACCAGGGCCTCGGTGACGGCCGCAGCGCGGGCCTGCGAAAGTTTGACGTTATGATCGAAAGTTCCGTCATTATCGGTGTGACCGACAACATAGAGCTTGAGAGACGGGTCGTTTTTGAGGAGTCTGGCAATCTCGGCTACGGCTTTGTCTGATTCGGGCTTGAGAACAGCTTTGTTGGTATCGAAGAAGATGCCGTGCACGACAACTTTGCCGGCGGCTTTGATGTTTCCGGCCAGGGCTTCGGCATTGGCGGTGACTTCCTGTTTCATCAGCATTTTCTCGATGAGGGTGATCTTATACATGCCGTTGCTTCCGGCAGAGACAAGAGCCCAGATTTCCGCGTCGCCTTTTTTGGTCTTGAGGGTTGCGATCTGGCTTCCGCCGTCTTCATATTCATATACAAGTTCGCCGCCTATGGCTTTCGCAGCGTTGGCATAATTGCTGGTGATCTGTATCGCGCTCGGCATCTGGATGCCTTCATTTGCGTAGTAATCAACGTAAGAAAACCGCCCCTCGATGGTTTCATTTTTGTCTGTACCGACCGGAAATTCGAAGCGGTCAAAGTCACGATTTTCATAGCTGTAAATATGAAAGCCGGGCATACGGGTGAAAAGATTCGGATCTTTGCCGCCTTCCTTGTCGTTTGGATCACCAGCCGCGAAAATTGTCAGGCTGAACATGAAGCAGAAGACAAAAAAAGCTTTTCTCAAAAGACGATCAAACATGGGTGACTCCTTGATTTAAACCATTATATTGTACGACGCCCGCATACTACTTCTTACCGGCAGGTATTGCAATGTGTGAAATTAACTTTTATGCGCCCCAACCATTGTCAGTCGCTAACACAAAAACGCTGAAAATTTAATTTTGTCAGAAAATTTGAGGGCGTTTCGATCAATCAGGGCGGTTCTTTTCGGCTTAAAAACAACATTTGGGCAGGTCTTTGTCTGCATTTATTAAAAAAAGCTGCATTTTAAACCGCGCAGGAGTAAGATAGGCGAAAACTCTGCAGGGGTAGGGAAATGAGTGGTTCAATCGTTCTGCTGGCTTCGCTGTTTTTGCTTGTCGCTGCTTATGCGCTTTATGGCCGCTGGGTGGCAAAGAAATTCGGTATCGACGATACGCTGCTGACGCCGGCGCATCGCCTGCGTGATGACGGCGATTATGTGCCGGCTCCTGCGCCAGTGCTGCTCGGGCATCATTTTGCCTCAATCGCCGGCGCGGCGCCAATTATCGGGCCGATCAGCGCCGCTGTGTTCGGCTGGGTGCCCGTTCTTTTATGGCTGCTGCTTGGCGGCATTTTCTTCGGCGCGATGCATGATTTTGCCGCCCTGTTTGTCTCAGTGCGCAATGATGGTCGCTCGATCGGCGAAGTTATTAAAAAACATGTCGGCAACCGCGGCAGTATACTGTTTCTGCTGTTTACCTGGTTTACGCTGGCGCTGGTAATCGCGGCCTTCACGATTATCGTTGCCAAGACTTTCACTACCGTTCCGGCGGCAGCAAGTTCTTCACTCATGTTTATAGTGCTGGCAGTCGTTTTCGGAATTGGCCTGAACCGTTTCAAGCTGTCGCTTGGCCTTTCTACGATCGTCGGTGTGGCTACTCTTCTGGCAATGGTCTGGCTGGGGCAGGTATACCCGGTCAGCGCTTCAGAAAGCACCTGGATCTACATTCTGATTGTGTATATCTATTTCGCTTCGGTTTTGCCGGTCTGGCTGTTGCTGCAGCCCCGCGACTATTTGAATTCTTTTCTGCTTTATTTGCTGCTGATCTCTGGTTTCATCGGCATGCTGTTCTACAACCCCGAAATCGTTTATCCGGCCATAACCAGCTTTAAAGTCGATTCGCTCGGCTATCTGTTTCCGATGCTTTTTGTTACGGTTGCCTGCGGTGCCATCAGCGGTTTTCATTCTCTCGTTGCATCAGGAACGACCGCAAAACAGCTTGACCGCGAAAGCGACGGCAGTCTTGTCGCCTTTGGCGGCATGCTGATTGAAACATTCCTTGGCGTTCTCGCTCTCCTTACCGCCGTAATGCTGAGCGGCGAAACTTTCGCCGCTGATCTTGCGGCAAAAGGGCCGGTCGGCGTTTTCGCCAACGGCATGGCACAGGCCATCAATGCCATTCCCGGCCTCAAATTCGAGCCCGGAGTTCTCATAAGTTTCGTTTCGCTGGTTGTATCGGCATTTGCTCTGACCAGTCTAGATACTGCAACCCGCCTCGGTCGCTTCGCCTTTCAGGAACTCGCTGAATTCATGCCTGCCGCTATTCAGACACCATTCAAGAACAAGCATGTCGCAACGATTCTTACCATACTGCCAGCTGCAGTGCTTATGTTTACAGGTCAGTGGGCGGCGATCTGGCCGTTGTTCGGTTCCGCCAACCAGCTGCTGGCTTCGATTGCGCTGCTGAGCGTCACCGTCTGGTATTTTCACACTTTTCACCAGCGGCCTTTGTTTATAACGATTCCGATGGTAGCCATGTTTCTCGTTACCTGTTTCGCCCTGATCAACGTCATCATAGACAATCTTGGCCGGCAAGGTTACCTGATGGCAGGCCTCAGTGGCACTCTGCTGCTGCTCGCCACTTTCCTCGCCTGGGAAGCCGCCGGCATCCTTCGACAGAGCCACCCTGCACAGGGCGAAAGGCAGGCTGACTGAATATATTTTAAGACTGCGTTTTAAACGCAATCAGTAGTAGAATAGTAAAAAACAGCAGAGATGGGGAGGAGTTAAGCTATGTGGCCGGAAAAGATCAAGTTCCCGGTTTTTGGTTTGTTCTGCATGGCTCTGGGCGGTTTTCTTCTGCACTATCGCGTGCACCCGCCGGCGAAAGACGCTTTTAACCTGATCGGGGTGCTGTTTCCTCTCTTCAATACCCTGATTTTACCGTTCATGTTTCTCAACCGCCGCACCATGACCTGGGCTTATCTGATCAACGCCACAAGTGTCGTGGTCGGCGTCGTCGTCATGACCTGGTTTTCGGTGGCCAACTGGAAGGATCCGATCAGTCTCTACACGATTCTTTTTCATTCGACTCTGGCCGACAGCCTTATTTTGATGGGTAAACTGCCGCTTGCGCACTCCATCCTTCTTGACTGGATGGAGTTTGACGAAGGAGCGCAATCATGAATCAAATTGCCTGCAACAACCAGGCGACCGGCAGATGGCAAAAAATCATGCTGATGCTGTTTCTGGCCGCTCTGTTTCTTTTACTCACCAGAATTGGCGCCCGCCATTATTTTCGCGAAACTGCCGTAGAACCCGGAACTTTTACGGTAATGATCGGCCGCGTCTTTGCTCTTTGGGCTCTGGCTCTGATGTTGTTGCAACCGTTGCTGGCAATGCGTTTTCGCATTCTCGACAGAATTTTGGGCCTGGATAGGCTGTTACATCTGCATCGCGCGGCTGGTATCATCAGCCTGACGCTGGCGTTTCTGCACCCGATGCTGATTTATGTCTCTGGTTTGAAGAGTGCCGGGCCGCTCAATGCCGGGCAATGGCCTGAAGCCCTTGGGGGAATAGGCCTCGCCGGTCTGTGGCTGCTCATAGTTTCTTCATGCTGGCGTCAGTTTCTTGAACTGAAATATGACAGCTGGCTGAAACTGCATCGCTATACCGGGCCGGTGGCTTTTTTTGCTCTGGTCCATATGTTTGCCATCGAGTCGGCGATGCGCAAGGGCTGGCTGGCAGCATTCTGGCTGGTGACGCTGCTTTTGTGGGCCGGTGTACTGATCGCGCAAAAAAAGTTGTGGTCGGGCCGGGGCACCGCCGGCGAGGCCTTTGTGGTCACTTCAGCTGATGTGGCGGCCGAAAACGTCTGGCGCATCGAATTGAAACCGGCCGGCGAAAATGAAGTTTTTAAATTCATTCCCGGGCAATTTGCCTTTATCAGCTTTGAAAATGAACGGCCCGGGCCGGAAGAACACCCGTTTACCATTGCATCGGCGCCTGCCGATGCTCATGGTCTGCAGTTTCTTATCAAAGCGAGCGGTGACTGGACATCTCAGCTTGCCTCTGTCAGAGTCGGCGATCGTGCTCTGGTTTCTGGCCCGTTTGGTGTGTTTTCGCCCTGGCGCCACAATGTCAGCCGCCTGATCATGATTGCCGGTGGCATCGGTATTACGCCCATGCTCAGTGTTCTCAGGCAACTTCGCGAAGAAAAGTCTTCGCTTCCTGTTAAACTGATCTGGACTTTCCAGAACCGGGCCGGGGCACCCTGTCTCGATGAAATTGCCGACCTGCGCCAGGCTCTTCCCGGCTTCGAATTTGTTGCAGTCGCCACCCGCGAGTCTTCGGTCGACGTCGAAGCTCACCGGCGGCTAGATAAACAGGCGCTGGAAAAGATCATGCCGCAATATCAGCCTGATACAATGGTCATGGTATGCGGCCCGGCGAAAATGATGCTGGAGCTGCGGCGAGATCTGATGGACATGGGTTACCCGCATAGCGCGATTCTCAGCGAGGAATTCGCCTTTTAGCCCTGGCTGTATAGTTCTGAAGCCTGGCTTATGAGAACTTCGCCTTGAGGTGACCGAGGAAATTTTTCAGCACCGGTGGCATGTCTGGGCTGCTCAGGCCGGCTTTGCCCGCCTGCACGGCTTTGATCAGCTGCGCCGTTTCTTCGCAGGGGTCATCTATCGTCTGCAGAATTGCAAACAGCATCGCCTGCATCTGGGGCAGCTTCAGCATTTCCATGAAAAAGCGGGTCGTGCCGATGAAATTCTGGTTGGGCGGTAACGGGTTGTCTTCGCCGGCCGCCGGGCCAAGAGTATTGATGCGTTCCATGACCAGGCGCGGGCGCTGACCGTATGGCAGTTTTTTCAGCTCTTCGGGCATGATCGGGGCACCGATGAGGTAGTCCTGTTTTCCATTCTTATAGGGGAAGTCGAATCTTTCTTCACTCGGCTGGCCTGGCAGACCACCGACAAAGCGCACCGGTACAAGCGGCATGTCTTTTTCGATAGCCATATCAAGAAAGATGGAACTTATGCGGGTAACCGGCTGATTGGCGGTCGATGAGCGTGTGCCTTCGACATGCACGAGCATCGAAGCTTCAGGCTTTCCGGGCTTTTTAAGATTTTCGATCAGTTCAAGAGGGTTGAGTCGATCAAAAAGCATCAGTCTGAAAGGGTGTCCGGCACCGAGTGAGTCTTCGGCAAAAGCCAGCAGAAAAGTCAGCCAGGCGTTCAGGTGGTCGGGCTTGGCTATGGCCTGAACCGGCAGGCCGGTCATGCAGTATGACAGCGTCATGAACAGCGGCGACTCAAGACCGGTCTGGTGATTGGCAAGATACATCAGGGGTCGTGAACTGAGATTGGCGAATGATTCGGGGTTCTGTACCACAACGCGACTTACAAAGGTGCCGAAAAGGGCGCCGAGCAGATCATGAAAGAAGCGATGCATGCCGGTGTGCTTTACCAGTTGGCCGCGAACCAGTTTCCAGGCGAGTGAAAATTCCTGTGCGTCATTTTCCGGCAGCTGGTTGAAGGGCAGGTTGTGACATGTGCCAGCGGCATCGACGACGATATCGGCGGCTGACAACCGGGCAAATCGGGCAAATTGTTCTTGCAGGGCTTTGTTTTCGTTGGTCTGCGACATATTAACCTTTCGGTTTTGAATTGATTGAGTTACATCTGGCGGTAATCGCGGGCCAGCCCGCCTTCGCCGGTCTCTTTATAAAGTGATGGCAGGTCGCGGCCGGTCTGTTTCATTACCTCGACCACCTTATCGAATGATACACGATGTGTGCCATCTGAAAAAGTCGAAAAAATATTGGCATCGAGGGCGCGGGTTGCCGCAAAGGCATTGCGTTCGATACAAGGAATCTGCACCAGCCCGCAGACCGGGTCACAGGTCATACCTAGGTGGTGCTCAAGGGCCATTTCGGCTGCATATTCAATCTGTGCCGGGCTGCCGCCGAAAAGCTGATTGGCAGCTCCGGCAGCCATGGCGCAGGCAACTCCGACTTCGCCCTGACAACCGACTTCGGCACCGGAGATCGAGGCGTTGTGTTTGACAATATTGCCGATCAGGCCGGCAGTAGCAAGTGCCCGAAGAATGCGCGCGTTGCTGAATTCTCGTGAAGTCTGCAGATGATAAAGCACTGCAGGTATAACGCCGCATGAACCGCAGGTCGGCGCTGTGACAATTGTGCCACCTGATGCGTTTTCTTCACTTACGGCCAGTGCATACGAAAAGACCAGGCCACGTGAGCGCATGGTCTGCGTATAGCCGCTTGCGCGCACATAATATGAGACCGCCTTTTTTCTCAGGTTGAGAGGGCCGGGCAATGAGCCTTCTTCTTCAAGACCCTTTTTTATCGCAGCTTTCATGGTCAGCCAGACTTCTTCGAGGTAATCCCAGATGTCGGCTTCTTCACACTCCTGAACGTATTCCCAGTAGCTTTTGCCTTTTTCCTCGCACCATCTGAGCAACTCGGTCATAGTGCTCATCTGATAAATCTCGGCACCTTCACCCTCTTCACAGCCGACCGGTTTGCCATTTTCGTCGGCCAGAGCACCGCCACCGACACTGAAGACTGTCCAGTTGTCGATTTCTTTGCCGCTCTGATCGCAGGCTTTATAATTCATGCCATTGGGGTGCTGAGGCAGAAAAACCTTCGGCTGCCAGATAATTTCGGTCGGGGCATGTGGCCTGAGCACCGAAAGAATGGCTGCATCGGTCATGTGACCTTTGCCGGTGGCTGCCAGACTGCCATAAAGGGTGACGACAAAAGATGCGGCACCTGAGTGCTGCCCCAGAAAAATTTCGGCCGCCTTGCGCGGGCCCATGGTATGGCTGCTTGACGGCCCATTACCAATTCTGAAAAGTTCTTTTAATGATTTCATTTTTTTGCCTGGAGATTTAATAGCATTTTTTTGCAGGAAAAGCCATACGCTGACTATTTAATCAGCTGTACCGCCGGCAGTTTTTCCGTTTGCGGTTGCTGGTTCGAAGAGACAGCGCAGGCCGGTTTCGACAAGGCGGTCGGCGACCACGTCGAGAGTTAAAATCATGCCGGTGTGCTTTTCAATGTAATACCAGTTGTGGGTTTCGAAACGATAAGCGTTGCTTTCGCCTGCCTGAATGACAAAATAGTCACGGCCATCGATCGTCTCGCTGCCTTTTTCCATGAATGAGCGCGGGCATTTTCTGCCGGCATTCTTTAGAGCCATGATCAGCCCATCGAGAGCGTCAGTGTAGTTCTTTATCTTTGTGAGGGGTGCCACAGCAGCCGGAAAGGTGGCGACTGCGGCAGTCTGGCTGCGCTTGCCGGGCGGTGTTCTTTTTATTCTGTCGGCAATTTTCTGCAGGCCCGATCTGTTTTCGGGGTCGCTGATGCGGCTGATGACGTCGGCCGTTATCTCAGGGCCGGCAATGGCAAAGAACATCTCGGTGATCGGCGGGGTAGGGAAGGGAATCGGCAGGCGCTGGTCTATGCGCTGGCCGTTGTTGATAAGCTCGACAAAGAGGTCGGCTTTGTTGCGAAGCATTTTTAAACGACTTTCAGGTCCCAGTTCGGCCACATCTGCAGGCTTTTTGGCATTCATGGCAATAAACAGATAACCCTGACGTTTCGGCTTGAGCCCGGCAGCAATCAACGCGCCAAGCAGTTCAAGGTCGCCTCTCTGCAGCGCCAGGCCGAGCAGGTCGAACCCGAGTTGCTCAAACCCTTTGTGCTCTTTGCAGGTTATCGCGTTCAAAGTTTCAAGACATTGCGAATTCGAGGCCGCTGCAAGCAGAAGCGGCAGACTCTGACTTGCACCCGCAACAATGGCCAATGAGATTGGGTTATAAAGCATTGTCGGCCGTCTGGCATAAAAGCTGAACTGGTGATCTGAGCCGACTTCGTAGCACCAGGCAGTTTCCTGATCAAGTTTGATTCCGCGTTTTATGAATTCTGCCACCGTTGCCGCGTCATCACCCGCAATTGCTGTGAACAATGCTTCAAGCTCTTTGTTTGTTTTTTCGACATGTATTTCAGCAGTTTCTGAGTCTGTATGAATGGCTGTGGAAGCTGCAGCAGTTGCTTTATCAGCAATCACTCCGGTAGAAAAGCCGAAATCATCAGAAGACGCATGCTCCATATTCTCTGATTCCGAGGCCTGCCTGGCAGCATCTTCCTGTTCGATTCTGACCAGACGTTCCATGCCGAAAAAGCCCGCCAGAAGAATCGCAAACGCCAATACAAAACTTAGAACGAAATATTTCATACCCGATTATACCATTGCCTGAACCCTCTGAGAATTTTGTCTGCCACACCAGAATTGCATGGTTTTCCGTCATCCCCGCGTTTATGCCCCAGGTATGGCGGGAATCTTACATGTAAAGGCTTAGATCCATGCCTTCGCATGGATGACGCACAAACTGACGCCTCTTAAATTCAAATGTGACAAAGCACTAACCGCGGAGTTCGTAAAGTTCGTAAATGTTGTATTCGCGTGACTTGCCCTTCAGTGAGCAGCGGCGCAGAAAATTCACGCGCCCCATGCCTTTGAGCAGGCGCATCGTCGAGCCAGAAATGATCAGGCCGCTGCTGCTTGCGAGAGCTTCGTTTTTCAGTCTGGCGGCAAGGTTTACCTGGTCACCGATGACTGTGAAGTCGAGCTTGCCTGTGTAAGAGCCGATTCGCCCCGAAATGACCGTTCCCGAAGCTATGCCGGCATAGATATTGAGATTATGCCGCTGCATCTCGGCAGCGAGTTCGAGTGCAGTGCGCGCCGCCCGCAGCGCATGCGATTCTGCCTGCTCTTCGTTTTCGCGGAAGACCAGCATCAGAGTGTTGTCGATAATTTTGTCGATGGTGCCGCCGTGTTTTTTTACCAGTTGATCGCCGCAGGTAATGAAAAGATTCAGCATTTCAACGGTCTGTTCAGGTGAAAAACCGGCGGTCAGCTGTGCATAGTTTTTGATAGCGGCAAAAATGATCGTGGCTTCGAGATATTCGCCGCCAGGGGCCATACTCTGTTCCTGCGACATCTCTATCTGCGAAATGGCATCTTCTGAGACATAATCGCTGAGCATGTTGCGCTGCTGCAGGCCGATAACCAGCTCAGAAAAGGCTTCATTCAGGCTTTCGAATTCATCGCCCGAGGTCAGTTCAAGGTTCCAGACATCTTTGCCGCGTGCAATCTGGTCAGCACTGCGGGCGAGCTCACGCACCGGGTGCACGAAAAAATATTCAAGCAGCTGGTTGACGAGATAGAATACCACCAGAAGATAAATTAAAAGCCCGGCAGCCGTAGTTGCCCAGCCACCAGCCGCGCCTGTCGCCGTCATCATTGCAACTGCAACATGCGGAACGTTGTGGTTGTAACGACTTATAAGATAGCCTCTGACCGAGCCTTCCTGAGCAAAAACCATAGTCTGCGACGAGTCAGTGCGGGCGGCCTTTTTCATTAACGGTTGATTTACATGACCGCTGCCGGCCCAGGTTTTGCCTGCCCCGGTTCTTTCGGTCGGGAAAAAGGCGTATTTAACCGAAAACCCGCCGTATTCTTCGGTAAAGCCGCTTTTTGCCAGGGAGGTCTGCGCCGTAAAAGAGGCAAGAATCGGGCCTGGTTCAAATTTGCCGCCAAGAATGCCCATCAGACTCATGGAGGCGTTATCTGCGGCGTAAAGCTTATACATCGAATACCAGATCACAGTGGAAGTCTGGTCGACATAATACAGCTGGCCGTTGGTTCTCATTGACTGGGCAATCGAGCCATTTCTTATCGGGTTTCCTGCAATCACCATTATGTCCTGGCGCGTACGGTTAACTATCGGCTCTGGCTCGAGAAGCAGGCCGATAGTCTGTCGTGGCATGAAACGCTCGATCATGTTGAGGGTGCTGTTCTGGTTGCCGGTTGTGGTGCGTTCAGGGAACTCAACGATCTGTGATTTCTCAGGGCGGTGCATGGCAAGCGCCACCACTGGTATCTGCCGGCCGATCGCATGGAAAAATTTTTCAGTGGCGGCCGTGTCGTTGAACAAAGCCGGGCCAATCTTTTTCCCATAAGCTATCAGAGTCTTTTCAAGATTTTCCATATATTGTTTCAGCTCATTGCTAAGCTGTGTCAGCCTTATTTCAACATGCAAGAGCAGGTTCTGGTGTGCCAGAAACCGGTCATACTGCTGATGCAGATAAAAGCCGATTCCGAGAAAAGTGAACGGAAAAATTGATACCAGCATTACACTGGCCAGAATTCGGCGTTTGAAGCTGATGTTGAGATTTATGCCGAAGGTAAGCATATGAAAAAGCTGTACCAGCGACAGCATAAGAACAAAGCGCGCAAACATGCCGATCTTTTTACGCAGTGCCTGAAAATCATGCTGAAATGCGGTTCTGGGCAGATGATACTCGATGAACGGCACCAGAAAATCCTTTTTCTGCTGATTAAGAACGATTCCGCATCTGTGCACCCAGCTTCTGATAAAACGCTGATCAGCCGGCGCAGTAATTATAACCCTGTCTGCAAGCCTGCGTATGCCAGAAAAAAAATGCAGCGGCAGTTTACGTGCCTCTTGAATATTCATTTTCTTTTCTTTGAGCCTGAAACCTGGGTATTTTCTCTTGATACTTTTGTAAATACCGGCAAATGAAAGATCACGCCCGCGAATCACCGCCAGACAACCCTTCTGCCCAGCCTGAGGCTTTCTGAATTCGAACCAGGTAAAATAGAGCTCGCCGCCAAAATCAACCGAAAGATTTTTGGCAACCAGTCCAGGCCTGATGTTAACCGCGGTCAGGGTCTTGAACATCTGCTGCACCTGCATCGCATTGCGCTGTTTTTCCTTGCCCTCAACCTGAGTAGAAGTGCCTCTTACCAGATAATTTTCGGCGGCCAGATTCTGAACAAGCTTGCGGAAAAGCGCCGGCGGCGGCATTTGCCTGCTGAGGTCGGGCGGGCTGAACCTGCATGGCGTCAATCGACCCGATTGATTGTCGAAAAACACATAGAGCAGTCCCTTGCCTGAAATTTTCGCATCGATTGCAGCCTGCAGTTCTTCAAGATTCTGACTGCCATCAGGAAGGCTGATATTTTCAAGTTCGGGCATTTTTGCCTCAAGATAGTTTTCCAGCACCAGAAGATTACGGCACTCATCGATATTCTGTCTGGCAATTGCCAGTTTTTCGGGCTCAGCAAAGACCGAATACTCATCGAGAAAAAAATCGAGGGCGAGCAGTGAGCCAAGCAGCGGCAGAACCAGAACCAGCAGCCAGGCAGCCAGCAGCGCTGCTGTTGATATGTTTATCGAACGTGAAATCTGCCCTTTGACTTCAGCACTCATCGATCAGCTCCCAACTGTCTGTGTCATGCTGACTCAGAGTAAAATTTGGGTTCAGCGCCGCTTTTGTTTCACTGCAGACAAGAATCCTGCTTTTAGTGTTTACCGTGCGTGCTTCAAGATGCGCTGCCTGTTCTGTAACCCTGCCGATGATGGTAAAGTCCTTGCGACCGGTCAAGCTGCCGATACTGCCTGAAATGGCAAGGCCGGTCGCAATGCCGATGCCGTTTTCAAGGGCAAAAAGCCCCTGCCGCTCGCGTTCCTGATTGAGTTCTCTAAGTTTTTTGCGCATCGCTATCGCGGTTTGACAGGCTCGGCATGCGGTATTTGCCTGACCGGGCACATCGTAAAATACAATCTGAATCGCATCACCGATGTACTTGTCGATAACGCCGTTATGACGGCTGATTGCTTCTTCCATGGCGGTAAAATAGGTGTTGAGCAGTTCGACAACCTCAGATGGTGCGAACTTTTCGCTTAAAGAAGTGAATCCTCTTATGTCGGAAGAGGCGACGCTGACAATCTGTTTTTCTGTCTTTGCCGCAGCTCCATCAGCCCGGTTTTCAACCTTTTCAAGCAGCCGGGTCGAAACCAGGCGCTTGATCATTTCTCTCTGCTTCAGAGCGGCAGACATTTTGTTGAAGGCCGAAGTGATCTGACTGAACTCGTCACCGGAAAATTTGACTATCTGAACGCCATACTCTTCATGACTGAGTCTTTTGACGCCTTCTGAAAAAATTCCGACCGGTTTGACTATGAACTCGGCGAACAGCAGCGAAAGAACCATTATTACCAGAATGCCATAACCCGACAGGGCCGGAAAAATCATGCCCAGAACCAGCTGCCCGATACCCCGGCCACGACTTCTGCCGATAGCTGCAAACAGAGCTGCCTTTGATGGTCGATGACTCCAGGCCCATGCTTTTGCACCGCTTTCGGAATGAAAAAGGAGACTGCCCGTATCGCGGGCTTCCATGGCCCGGTTGAAGATATCTAGCATCTCATCGTCGGTTCGGTTGTGACCAGGCCAGGCATGCATGTTCAGGTCGCTTTGCCGGCGCAGTCTGGCAGCCAGATCGACATCACAATAGCGGTCGCTTTCTGAAAACCGCTCTTTCCATTCTTTTGAAAACTCACCCAGATAGGAGTGAGTTCTGAAGTCACCATCGTTGGATCTCGGATAGGCGAAGACGTAGCCGAGTCCGGGGGATTTTGCAATAACAGCGCCTGCCCGGCTCGTCTCAAGGGTATGCGAAATGTCGCGCTGAATGGTTGCTTCATGCGGCAGCGAACCTTCTTCGCGTTCCGGGGTTATATAATCTTCAGAGATCCCCAGGGCCAGGGTGTTTGCCATGGCATTGCCCTGTTGTCTCACCACTCCGAGGGCTCCAAGATATTTGGGGAGCATGATATTCAGCAGTTTGTTCGAGTCACGTTCGAGCGGCCACAAAATATTGTTGAAGTGCAGAATCGTGCCGTCCTGGGATATCCAGCTTTGATTGTCGGTCAGTACGCGCAGCCAGAAAAGGTCGTCACCTTTGCGTGACAGTATCTGCACCGGGTCGAGAGTTTTGCCCTCGTATTCTTCAAGTCGACGCTTTATTTCAAGCATCAGCAGTTGCTGGTGCAGATCGTTTTCGTTGTCGTACATCACGTATCTGCCGATCATATTCTGGGTTTTTTTCAGCAGATGGTTTTCGAGTATCCGGTCAGACCCCTGCAGGCTGAAAACGGTCAGCAGGCCAGTGCCGGCAGCCGGAATGAAAATAAGCACTGCAAGCAGCAGAAGCAGTTTTCTTCTGATCGCCAGACGCAGGTTCAGGCCAAAAAGCCAGTAATGCACCGCTGCCATCAGGTAGCCGATAAAAAGCACTCCGGCCGCAAGTCTGAAAATATGCTGTCCCCTTCGCACTTCTAGAACTTCGACCGGCGGCCTGGCTCGCAGGCAGAGAGTAAAGTTGTCTGCGACTCCGGTGGCCTTTTCCCCATGCCATCTTCTGCTGAAACTTATATGGTTGAGAAACTCGGTTGGTGGCTGATCAAAATAGGCAAGGCTGTCGCTGGTTTCTGTAAAGCCGGTTTTCTGACCGGGCGTTTCGTCAAAAAAGGCCTCGAACTGCTGGTTGGCTTCTTTCAGAGCGTTTTGCAGGATGTCGGACGGCCGTATCGATTCCTGGAGAATGCCGAGCATGTATGAGCCATGAATATTTCTTCGGCTGATGCAGTTGTAGGCGTAATAATACATCGACTGCCGGCCGAAATAGTCGGTGAACATCTCTTTTACCGTGCCGTGCGGCAGAACATAATCGCTGAACCGGTCAAGATATTTGAATTCGAGTGCCGGGCCTTTGTCGTAGCCGAAGTCGATCATCTGTCTGGTAATGGCGCTGAAAGAAAGGCTGGTCCAGCCCTGCTGATAATAATGCTCATAGAGTCTGGTGCTTACCGAAACGAGCCGATATGTAAGGGCGATCGAAAGTTTTTTTGGCTCAGGGCACTGTTTGTGCAGCTTGTCGGCGAACCAGTAATGGATGTTTTCGAAAGCCGGGCTGGTCACTATTATGAACAGCGGTTCAAGTCGCCGGGCCCGCATGCCCGTCAGAAGAGTTTCCGGCAGACGGGCATCGAAGATCTCGCGGCCAAAATCAGGCTCAGGGAGCATGCGAACGATTTCTGAAGTTACCTCAGGCAGCAGTTCACCATGAACTTTTCTGATCGTTTCTTTTACATAATTGTCTGGCCGCATCAACCCCTTTATTCTTTCAGCTTCCTGCAGCATTTTTTCGCGCAGCATGGCCATGGCGGCATCTTCGGTTCTCTGCCGGGCGGTATTAAGCAGGTCGTTGAAAAACAGCAACGGTGCTGCCAGCACGATCAGGCCGGCCAGCAGAAGGGCGACGAGGCGGGTATTCATTGTTTCAGATCCATACGGCGGTTCTTGTACACAAGGCATTTTATCATCATTCAGCCTTAACGGTAAAACAATGTTACCCCGGTGGCGTTTTGTGCGTAATGAGTTTTCTGTAACATTTCTGCTGATTGTTAACAATTAATGACCATGCTAAATTTATGACAATGCAGAAAAACGATGTTGTGCAAGGATACTACCGCCGGTTCCCGATTCTTTCATGGCTTGGGATCATCCTGTGCTTTGTACTTTTTCCGGCAGGTCTGATCAATCTTGCCCTTGAGCAGCTTTTTGCGGCACGTTCCGCCAACAGTCGTGAAGAAATTGCCGTCAGAATGGAAAAGGCTCTCAAAACGGTCGAATTGTTCAGCGACAACGAATATTTTGCCCACTTTCTCCTGCTGAATTTGAATGAGAAGGTTCTGGCCGCAAAGAATCCTGAACAGAAGCTTGCCCAGCTCAAGGCCCGCTTGCAGAAACGCTATCCCGGAGCCTTTACTTTTATCTGCTGGGATGGCAAAGGCGAGCTGCTCAAGGAAGTTTCCGATGAAAAGTCTTTTGGCTATATCATCAAAAAGACCTGGCAGTTCCTTAAAAAAGCTTCAGAGTTGCTTGGCCGCTGGGATGAAACCCATGAGAAGGTAAATCTGGCAACTCTTGCCGATGTCGAAAAAGAATCGAAGATGCTTCGCAACTTTCTCGGAAAATTGCTCGTCAGTTATCAGCTGCGCTTTCCCTGGCTGAGCGGTCAGCTTGGCCGCCCGGTCCAGGCTGCGCGACCAGGCCCAAGAAGCCGAATCTGGTATCGCATCAACGACAGATTCGGCTTTCTCTGCTTTATCAGTGATTCTTTTATAAAAAGCACCGCCGGAACCGAATTCGCGGTTCGCCAGACCAGGGGTGAAATGCCTGAATTTTCAGTGCACGTAACTGATTACCCGGCTTCGGAAAATTTTTTCCCGCCTGCTGACCCTGCGAAAGCGCCGCGAATGGTTCAGGCTCTGAGTCGTTTTGAAGAAATGAGCCCCGAAAGTTTTGAGGTCTTTGACGACCTTCTGGTTGGCTGTCGCCTGGTAAGCCAGAATAGTCGGGCTGTCTGTCATTGCCCGGCAGAACTGCTTTTTTCGCCCGAACTTGCCAGGTTCGCCTATCTGGGTAAGGCGGCCAGACTGGTTTTGCCCCTGCTTTTCGTTTTTATGGTCTGGTATAAAACGCGCAGTTCGGGCTTCATTTCGATCAGACTGAAGCTGGTGGTGATTTTCTTTTATGCCGGCGGCATTCCCCTTTTGATTATGGGCAGTATCGGCATCGAATACCTCGAGCAGAAAAGACAGCAGCTCGTTTATGAGGGCCAGACACGCGGTATCAACGTTCTTTACACGATTGACAGACATTTTCAGAATTACCTCGAAGATCAGGCAAGGTATTTATCTGAATTGATACTGGGCTACAACCATCAGCACCAGTTGAAAGCCCTTGAACCGACCTCCCTGATCAACCTGCGCGCCCGCCTGCTCGAAGAAACCAGGCCGGAATCGATTCAGATATACAATGAAAAAGGCCAGGGGCTTGTAGAAGACAGTGTTCGCACCATCTTTTCTGACTATACGATTCCGAGCCAGATCGCCATTGAGGTTCTCAATTCGACCAGGAAAATTCCGGGCACCGGTAAGCCGCAGATGCTGAGCGGCAGATTCGGTATCGATGCAATGGCCCGTAAAAGGGAAATCTCGACTCTCGGTCTGGGAGCCCATGAATTGTATTTTTTCTTTGATTTTTTTGGTCAGCCCTGGAAATATGAGAATCTGGCGATGCTGCAGCTTTTCTGGCGGCGGGAAAAGCTGCAGAGAACCTTTTTTGAGAAGTTTCATGCTGAATCCATGGCTGGCAAATTCTCAGATGGAACCGAAGTAATCGCATACTACCCGGTTGAAGACCTTATCTTTTCAACGCACCCAGAAAGTCTCAGTCTCAAAGATTTCTGCCAGAATGCCTATGCCAACCAGATCAGCAGAAAAAACCTGCTCGAGCTTAAAGCCGGTAAATATTCGGCCGTAGCAATGCGCGGCATGATTCTTGACCGTATCTGCCTGCTGTTTCTGCTGCCTCTCGATGGAATCGAGAGGGCAATGGGTGTTTTGCAGCTGCAGATGGCCGGCATGGGGGCCGTATTTCTGCTGATGACTTTTCTGATGTTCAGGTTTCTTGCAGACCGTTTTCTGTTACCGGTTGGCGCTCTTAATAATGCGATAAGGGCAATAAATGAACGCGATTTCTCGTTCCGGCTCAGTATTGCCTCAAGTCGCGAGTTCAGAGAACTGGCTTCGACCTTCAATGTTACCCTCGAAACTCTGCGCGATCTCGAAACCGCAAGAATCGTGCAGGAAAACCTTCTTCCTGAAAGAGAATACGCTATTGGCAGTCTGCGGCTGGTTGCTTTTTCTCAGGCATTTGCCCGTATTGGCGGTGACTATTATGATTTTTTCGCGGTCGACCAGAATACTCTGGGTGTTTTTATTGGTGACGTTTCCGGGCATGGTATTCCGGCGGCGTTGATAATGGCAATGGCGAAGGCAACGATGATTTCTGTCAGAAATGAGTTCGTGGCCGGAGAACAGCTTATGGATGCTCTTGACCAGATGCTTTTTCTCAACCGTAAAAGCGGTAGCCGCGAATACATGACCGGGCTTTTTCTCACGGTTAATTCTGAAACCGGGCAATGTCTGCTGATCAATCGCGGGCACTGCATGCCGATTCTTGTGAGTTCTGACGGTACTCATGTAAAACATATAAAGTCCGGTGGGCTTCCGCTCGGTTATAATCGCCCCGGCAGCAACCAGAAGGTCGAATTCTCGATTGAACCCGGCGAAACCATATGTCTTTACACCGACGGAATTTCTGAAGCATGTGACAGGGCCGGCGCAGTTCTTGGTTATGATGGCTTCATGCAGATGCTTAAAAAATGCTGGAACGTGCAGGCAGACAGCTTTCTCATTTCCCTCAGAGAATTGCATCAGAAATCTTTCGATAAGCCAGAAGATGACCAGACCGTAGTAATGATAAGAAGGAACGGGTAATGAAGCTGCCGGAAAAATCTTCACAGAATCTCGGAGTTTCGGGGTATTTCCCGGCGGTTCTGGCATTTCTGATATTTTACCTGATCCTGTTTATGGGCCTGAGCTATTATGAACAGCGCCACCAGAAGCTGCAGCTGCTTGAATTTTCCGGGCGCTCGACCAGTGCTCTTGAAATGATGAGCATTGATGCCAATTATGAGCAATTCTGGGCCAGAAATCTGGTCGGCAGTTATAAAGGTGCTGCAGGCGCTGCAGCATTTCTTGAATCACTCAAAAAATTGCGGGCCGAAACTGGCGAAAAACTCAGTTGTGTTATCTGGGAACAAACTGGGCAGGTTTTTATGAATGATCATTTCGATGCGGCAACAATACCCATGCAGGCACTCACCGAAATGTATCATGATCTCAGAGACTTGTATCATACCGGCAAATCATACTCCGGTGCCGCAATTCCCAGACTTCAGAAGCTGCTCGGGCCAAATATAGATGCAGACAGAATGACTTCCATGATGTATCAACGACATTTAAAGCTGCTCAGGCCGGATTCGGCCGGAAAATTCAGCGAATTCTGGGTAGGCTGGGGCAGGGAATTTTCGGTTCTGGTTTTTGTTGATCTGAGAAATGCCCGTGAAGATGCCGGTCTGGCGAGGTTTGCGAAAATAGCGGGATTTACTGACATGCAGATCGGGTTTTTCCATTATGGAGGCAAAAGCAGCTCTGAAAAATCAAGATGGATTGAAGAAGCGGTCAGAAAACTTGAACTCGATGGCCGGTCTGCCGCCCTGATTGACGGTATTATGGTGGCTGGCAAACGTATTGCGGGCAAAAAACTGCTTTATGCCTGCAAAAGTTTTCAACCGGTATTCAATCCCGGCAGGCTGACCTTTTTGCTTGCTATTTTCAGCCTTTTCGGCCTGCTGCTGGTTGTGAGAAGCGCCGGTGACCGCTTCAGGCTTGATAAAAAATCCGTGAATCTGCAGCTGCTCCTGATGCTGATGGTTACAACCGGCCTGCCGCTGATGCTGCTGGCCCTTGCCGCTTCAGACCATGTTTCTCGCAAGCGCAACGCTCTGATCGAGAATGCCTATCAGACATGTATCGGCTATATTCAGCATGTTGACCGGCGAAGTCTGATAATTAATTCTTCAATTAACCACAAAGTAAATCGCCTGCTTCCGGAGGTAAGGAAAAAACTCCCGGCAAAATTCGGCAGCCATGACCTGCTCTCTCTTATAAGGAACGAACTGGGTGATTCAATGCTCAGCGTAAGACTTATCGCCAGTTCACCAGCAAGGCTTATGAGCGAAGAGGGCGTTCTTGACGGGGGGCGTTTCAGTTCGTTCAAAATGACGGAAAAGGTTAAGGCTCAGGTTTTGCTTGATCTGAAGGTTTCGCGTGATATCGCTGCTACCTATCTTGCAGAAATGAATAATCAGCCGGCAGGCAGTAAAATCACCGAGACTGAACTGGTGGCTGAGATGGTCTATCAGCGGCCATTTCATGAAATAATCCAGAGCATGCTGCTGGCTACCGATAAAATTTTTCGCCTTGGCCTTTTCGACCGTGCAACCCCGCTGCTGGTTAAGCTGATTTCGCTTAATAATGATTCCATAGCGGATTATTTTTTCATGTTCTTTTTTCAGAACGGTCCGCTTCAGAAAAGGTTTCTTGCTGAAAAACACGATAGTTTTCAGAGAAACCATCTCGGGGTTAAATTTCTGTATGCCAATGATCGAACCTTTGGTCGCGATGAACTGCTGATAAGCAGCATTCCGTGGTTTTCTGAGATTGTTGCGCGAACAGGCGAACATCCGGCGGTTGAACCATGTTTTACCAGATTTGACGGCAAAGAATATATTTATGCCGGAATGCGCGGGCAGAATCTTGATAATTTTTCTCTGTTTGCCTTTTATCCGCTCGAAAAAATTGAAGAACAGATCGCCGAAGAAAAGCAGTTCATATTGAGTGCCGCAATCATAACCATAATAATGCTTTCCGGTCTTGGTCTTATCTTCTCTTCAAGTTTCGTTTTGCCGTTGTCAATGCTGCAGGCCGGCGCAATAGCGATTCGCCGGCGCGATTTTTCTTTCAGACTGTCAGAGCTTTCGGCTGATGAGTTTGGCGAAATGGCCCGCATTTTCAATACCAGCATGGCTGATTTCGAAGAGCTTTCGCTTGCCGGTATCGTTCAGGCAAGACTTCTGCCACAGCAGGGAATCAGCGATGCAAGATTCGATCTGTTCGGCAGAAGCGTTCCGATGACCGAAATGGGCGGCGACTACTTTGATTATTTTATGGCCGACGACCGCAATCTGGTCGTTATGGCCGGCGATGTGGCCGGTCACGGGGTGGGGGCATCGCTGATCATGGCCATGGCAAAGGCCGGTATTCTGCGCTGCAGAGAATGTCTGCATGACCCGGCGGCGGTTCTGACCAGAATGCACCAGATTATTTTCGAGACGCGAACCAAAGCCCAGCGAAAGGTCATGACCTTTCAATACCTTTATTTTAATGCCGATTCCGGAACTGCGGTATATTCGAATGCCGGAGCCTGTTCACCAATTCTCGTCGATTCTGCAGCCGGTACTGCCACAGAAGTTCCTTTACAGGCTCCGGTGCTCGGGGGCTTCAAAAAGTCTAAATTTTCCAATCTCGACCTGGCGCTTGAGCCAGGGCAGGCACTGGTATTTTATACCGACGGCATAATCGAAACGATGAACCCTGAAGGGCGGGAAATAGGTTACGAAGGCTTCAAGCAGATGCTGCTTGCCTGCTTCGAACCAGATGCGAAAAGCTTCTACGAAAAGGTCTATCATAGATACAGCGAATGGCTCGGTGGCGGCCAGCCTCAGGACGACCTCACCCTGATTGTTCTGGTTCGCCGTCATTGAATAATTACGGGCAGACTGCGCAAAAAATACTGATAGGCCGGCCAGAAGAGATATTTCAGCTTAGTTTATGCAGTAATCGATAATAGGGCATTCTGCAGGCATGTCTGATAAAATAAACCCACCGCCAGACTGAGATGTTTTGCTTGCAAGCCTGGCGATTACCTTTCGGCCTTGAATCTATACGCTTTAGAAGGTGAAGAATGCACAAATTGCGGCAATTTGCGATATTTATATGGTTCGCTCTGGTTTGTTCGTCTGTTTTGGCCACTTCTAACCAGTTCGAGCCGGCGCCGTTCGTGCTTGAATTTGTCGATGCGGCAACGGGGCGGCCGGTGCCGCTGGTTGAAGCAGAGGCTTTCAACGGCCTGCGCCAGGTCAGCGACAACCTTGGTCATATAGCAATTCAGGAACCCGAACTGCTTAATTTGAGATTGCGCCTGGTAATTCGTGGTAACGGCTATCGTTACCCGCAGCTTGACCTGCTCGGAGAACGTGCGATCAGCCTGCAGTATGAACCGGGCACTCAGCAGCAGATCAAACTTGAACGCATCGCAGCCGCCGAACGTTTATACCGGATCACTGGTGCCGGCCGCTACCGCGACTCAGTGCTCGCTGGTATACAAGATGCAACCGTCGATAATCGTCTGGTCGGAAATGTAATCGGGCTCGATTCAGCGATTCCGGTCGTGTGGCGTGGCCGTCTTTTCTGTTTCTGGGGTGACACTCTGTACCCTGACCGGCTTAATCTTGGGGCTTCGGGAGGTGTTATTGATACAGTCAGTTCGCCAGACCCCGAAGTGCCATTGAAAGTGCAATATTTTACCGACAAAGACGCTTATGCAAAACCGATGATCGATACCGGCTCTCCTGGCTTTGTCTGGATAGAAGCGGTGTTGCCGCTGAATTATGGCCGGCATGGCGAGGTGCTTGCCGCCCGCTACGTCAAACACAAAACTCTTGAAGAAGCTGTAGAGACAGGTTTTGCCATTTTCCGACTGTCACAGTGCAAGTTCACTATTCTCAGAAGATTCAAATCCGGTCGTCACCATAAATCTGCGCATGCTGTGCAGATTATGCAGAACGAAAAACCGCACTGGGCAATTCAACCGTGGGAAATTATCGAACCCGAGATGCAGAGTTTCATGAATCCCGATTCATACCTGAATTACAGCTGCCTCGAAAAAGCTGATACAAAAGGTGAACTGCAGATCGATGGGCGGCAATACCGTGTGCGCCGCGACCGCTCCGGTCATCCGGTTTTTGCCTGGGTGCGGGGTGGGGTGCCGTGCCACCCGGCGCAGCAGAAAAGCATGCGCCAGGCCGGCCTGCTGCAGGCTGACGAAAGCTGGCTGCAGCTGACCGAGGTTGGTTCGGGCAAAACTTCGCCCGATTTCAGCGGTTCGATCTGCTGGAACAATTTCAGAAAACGCTGGATAATGATCTCGCAGGGGCATACCGGCGAAATCTGGTATGCCGAAGCCGACACCTTTACCGGCCCCTGGCTGTATGCCAGGCGGGTTGTCGAGCACGATACATACAATTTTTACAACCCCGTGCACCATCGCTGGTTTGACCGCGACGGCGGGCAGACCATATATTTTGAAGGCACCTATACTTCGTTTTTTACGCGTGACGGCTATAAAACACCGCGTGCTGATTATAATCAGGTAATGTATCGCCTCGACCTGGGTTACCCGCATCTGCTGCTGCCGCAGCCGATTTATCGGGTCGAAACCGGCCCGAGGCACTGGCGTCTGTTGAGCGGCCAGAAAGTTGCAGCTGCAGATCTCTGGTCGAAGGTTCAGCAGGTTGAATTCTGCGCTTTTACCGGTGATCTCGACGGCATCGCCGGGCTGCAGCCGGTTTATGATTATGCTGCAGATGGCGACCGCAGGCCTGATCTGAAGCCTGGCAAACCTGGTCTGCTGCCTGACAAAAATGGCCGCGAGCCGGTTTTTTATTCATTGCGCAATGCTTCGGCAGCCGCAGAGCTTGAGATCTCGGCCGATCTGGTTAAAACTGAGAGTTTCGGTCTGGTTTTTCCCGCCAGCAGTAGACTGCTGACTCTGTCGCCTGAAATCGCCCCGAGATGAAAAGAAACGCCGAAAAGCAGTTGAAAACGAGTTTCCCGCCGGTTGCCCGTGCCGATGCCGAAATTCTCGTGCTTGGCTCGATGCCCGGCGAAAAGTCGCTCGAAATGCAGCAATACTATGCTCACCCGGCAAACCTGTTCTGGAAATTCATGGCCGAAGCCCGCGGTTTGCCGCAAAATGCAACCTATCAGGAGCGTCTTGCGGCGATGACCGAAGCCAGGGTCGCGCTGTGGGATGTTCTGCGCCAGTGCGAGCGCGAGGGCAGCCTCGATTCAGATATCAGAACCCATAGCGAACGGCCAAACGATATTGCCGCTTTGCTTCAGAAATTTCGACTGATCAGACGTATCTGTTTCAATGGTCAGAAGGCTGCTGCGGCTTTTCGCCGGCATGTGCTGCCGCATCTGCCTGCCGTCAGAATTTTTGAAATGCTGGTTCTGCCGTCGACAAGCCCGGCAAATGCTTCGCAGAGACGCGAAGAAAAATTCAGAATCTGGGCAGATAAAGTCTGGCTCGCGGCTGGCAGTTTGTAAAACTGCTCAGATCATCAGGGCAAGAATCTGTGCTGCGGTCATCGCTTCAATCTGAGTTGGTGTGAACGCGGCAATCTGCGATGTGGTAAGGGCTGCCAGTTGACCTGTTGTGAGACCGCCATTAATCTGGCTGGTAGTAAGGGTTGCAATCTGTGAGGTTGACAGACTGGTTATCTGACTGCTGGTCAGATTGCTCAGCTGGTTTGTTGTCAGGAACTGAACCTGACTGGTTGAGAGCGCCAGAATCTGTTCGGGCGTCAATACCTGTATCTGTGCCGTAGAAAACTGCGCGACCTGGTTGGTGGTCAGCCCGGCAATCTGCTCAGTCGTTAAAGCCGCTACCTGTTCTGTTGTCAAAGAGTCGATATAAGCATTTTCAATATTGATGGTTCTGACAAGAATGCGTGCCTTGACCTGTTCTGGCGTCAGGGCCTGAATCTGGTCGGCAGTCATCGCCATCAGCTGATCATTCGACATGAAATATATCTGTTCAGTGGTAAAGGCCTGAATCTGGCCGGTAGAAAATACCGTCATGCGTTCCGGGCTCAGGTTGGCAATCTGGCTGGTTGTCAGAGCTGCAATCTGGCCGCCGGTAAGGGCTCCCAGGTCTGCATTGTCGAAGGTTGCAAACTGGGCGTTGCTGAGATGCTTAAGGTGTTCGCCGCTGAGACTCTGAATCTGTGTTGAAGATAATATGTCAAAATTGTCGGTCGAAATGGCAGCAAGCTGTGCGTTCGTGAGCCCGGCAATCTGGCCGCCGGTCAGACCCGCAAAATCGGCTGCGTCAAGCACCCCGATCTGGGCAGTAGTAAGGGCTCTAAACTGCGTCGAAGAGAGCACCTGAATCTGCCCGGCAGTCATGGCGGCGACCTGATCGGTGGTCAGTGCCGTGATCTGGGCGGTGGTAAGAGCTGCAATTCTTTCTTCGGAAAAAGCGGCGAACTGGCTGGTCGTCAGACTGGCAATCTGAGCCGTCGTCAGCGCGGCAATCTGAGAAGGCAGCAGAACCGGATTTTCGGGAGTTTCTATTGTCGCGAACTGCTCGATACTCATCGCTCTGATCTGGTCGTAAGTCAACGCCTGAATCTGCGAACTCGAAAAACCGGCGAGACGTTCGGTGCTGAGATCGACAACCTGATCGAGGCTCAGCGCCTTGATCTGCTGCTCTGAAAGAGCGGCAAAATCTGACTGGTCAAAAAGTGCCAGCTGCGCATTCGACAGGGCTCTGATCTGTGTGGTCGTCAGTGCACCGGTCTGTTCCGGGGTTATTGCCGCGATCTGGCTGTCAGAGAATATGGCCAGCTGCTCGGTGGTAAATGCCTGTATCTGGCTTGTCGCGAAACTGGCAATGCGGTCAGTCGACAGGGCGGCAATATGAGCTGAAGTCATCGCGCCAAGCTGTTCTTCGGTGAGTATTGCCCAGCCTTCGGCTTCAAGCGCGCCAAGCTGTTCGGTCGTCAGAATTTCAAACTGCTCAGCCGTCAGAGCTTGAATCTGGGCTGTCGAAAAGTCTGTAAGCCGTGAGGCAGACAGACTGCTGATCTGCTCGGTGGTCATGGCCGCAATCTGAGTGCTGGTAAAAGCCGGCCAGTCTTCTGAGCCAAAATAGTTCAAC
>CAZFUG010000036.1:0-25841 GCA_964522035.1 uncultured bacterium | reverse complement strand
TCTTGGCGCCGTATATGCGTCTAATCCTCTGCGCTGCGAAATCACCCAGGAACCTCTGAAACACCTGACCACCAACACCATGACAGGTAAATGGGCTGCAATCGACAACGAAGATGGCCCAGAATCAGTAAACGAAGAGAAGAAGCATATCTATACTCCCGACAACACCCATTTTGATGAAGTCGGTATGTATAATTACGTTACCACCGTTCATGACTATTTCAGCGCTCTTGGTCACACCAAGCTTGACAAGCCGATGAAGGCTGTCGTTCATCTTGGTACCAACTATGACAATGCTTATTTCAGCCCGATGGAAGGCAAGCTTGCTTTTGGCGACGGCAGCAGATTCAACTGTCTGGCCCGTGAAGAATCAGTAGCTTATCATGAATATTCACATGCTGTTCTGAATTCGATCACCTACCTTGCCTACAGCGCCGAATCTGGTGCTATCAATGAAGGTCAGGCCGACTACTTCGCCTGCTCACTCAGCAATGACTCAATGCTTGGCGAATATGTCTGCGCCAAGATGAATAAACCTTTCCTGAGAAACGTTGAAAACGACCTGCATTACCCCGAAGATATCGAAGGCGAAGTGCATGCTGACGGCAAAATCTGGGGCGCCGTTCTCTGGGATATCAGAAAAGCCATTGGCGCCGCCGATGCCGACACTCTTATCTACAAGAGCCACTACTATCTCAATGGCAGCCGCCCGAAGTTCATCGATGCTTACAATGCGCTGGTAACTGCTGACAAAAACGTTTTCGAAGGCAAGCACCTTGCCGCTCTCGAAGAAGTCTTCGTTAAACGTGGTATCGTTGCCGCCGCCTACAATGGCGCCGTTCTTACCGCTTCAGACCTGAGAAGCATCAAGAAATTCAACGAAGTTCACAACGAATGATCTGACTTTTCAGAATTAAAACTGGCTGTCGCAGTTTACTGCGGCAGCTTTTTTTATTTCATTCTCTTTATGATTGCGCCGATTTAGGGTAGAATAGATAATTCAAATTCAATGGTCACACGAAAATTTGCTGGAGAAGAATATGAGTAACTGTTTTTTCTGTGGAAAAGATCTGCGCCGTGGTGGCGATTTTGTACGTAATACTGACGGCGTTCTTTTGTGTAAAAGCTGTGTTTCTACCGCCAGCGATATTTTTGTGCGCAAGGATGCCAGTCAGAAAAATGGCATGGCTCCGGCAGAGCAGCCCAACAAAGTTAATCTGCAGCAGATTGTCAGAGATTACTCTCCACGAAAAATTTATGATGCCCTGTCAGAATATGTAATCGGCCAGGAAACCGCCAAAAAGGTCATTTCACTGGCAGTTTACAATCATTACAAGATTCTTTCGATGATCAACGATACCGATGTCGAATTCGAAAAATCGAACATTCTGCTGCTTGGCCCTACCGGTTCCGGTAAAACTCTTCTGGCGAGAACCCTGTCGAAAATTCTCCGGGTACCCTTTGCTATCGGTGATTGTACAAGCTTTACCGAAGCTGGCTATGTCGGCGACGATGTCGAGAATGTTCTTCTCTCATTGCTTATTGACGCCAATTACGAAGTCGAAGAAGCGCAGAAGGGCATTGTTTATCTCGATGAAATCGACAAAAAGACCAAAACCTCGAACAATGTTTCAATTTCGCGCGACGTTTCGGGCGAAGGGGTACAGCAGGCTTTTCTCAAATTGATAGAAGGCACGGTCGCAAACGTTCCGCTTGCAGGTGGCCGCAAAAACCCGACTTCTCAGCAGGTGGTTAAAATGGATACCCGCCATATTCTCTTCATCTGTGGTGGAGCATTTGTCGGGCTTGAAAAGATTGTCGAAAAACGCGTGCGCAAGGGTGCTTTCATTGGCTTTAACAATGATCCACAGCCAAAAGACAAGGCAGATTACTCATTGTTCCATGCTGCCGAAGCTGAAGACCTTATGGAATACGGTTTTATTCCTGAATTTATCGGCCGCCTGCCCGTCAAGGTCGCATTGAACGGCCTCGGCAAAGATGATTTTCTCAGAATTCTCAGCGAGCCGAAAAATGCCATTATCAGGCAATATGCCAAGCTCTGTGAAATGGATGGCTGTGAGCTGGCATTTGAACGCGACGGCCTCGAAAGAGTCGTCGAAATCGCCATGGAAAAGAAAACCGGCGCCCGCGGCCTCAGGGCTGTTTTTGAGAGAATTCTGCGCAACGATATGTTCATGCTGCGTGAAAATGGCCGGAAACGAATTGCCGTTACCGCTGAATATGTTGACCGTCAGCTGAACATGCAGGAAGAAGAATTCCTCAGAGAACTCAGGGAAGCTGCCGGCAAAGTCGGCGACAAAGCCCACGAAAAGCATATGGCCGAAGCATCGGCTCAGCTCGACGCAGCCTGATTCAACCCAGCGCTTCGTAACTGTTCGATAACTGGGCCCCAGAAGGCAATAAAAAACGGTGGTATGGTTTACTCCCATACCACCGTTCTTAATTATCTGACTGTCAGGCTGTCATACTTTTGCTGACCGGTCCGGCATTGATAACTTCGGGGGTTGACTGTGATTCGTATTTTTTGAAGTTTTCATTGAAGCGGTTAGCCAGGTCGTAAGCGGTTTTCTGGTAGGCGGCGCTGCTCTGCCAGGTGCTGCGCGGCGTAAGAATCTCTGTCGGAACGCCGGGGCATTCGGCCGGAACTTCGACATTGAAAATCGGGTCTTTGATGAATTTTACATTCTTCAGGCTTCCATCAAGAGCTGCTTTGAGCAGGGCGCGGGTGTATTTGATCTTCATGCGGCTGCCGGTGCCATAGGCGCCACCGCTCCAGCCGGTATTTACAAGCCAGAGTTGAGTTCCATGCTTTTTCATGCATTCACCAAGCATTTTGGCGTAGGTAAATGGGTGCAGAACCATGAATGGAGCGCCAAAGCATGCTGAGAAGGTCGCAGTCGGCTCGGTTACGCCGGCTTCGGTACCTGCAAGTTTGGCGGTATAACCAGAAAGGAAATGGTACATCGCCTGTTCGGGTGTGAGACGTGCGATCGGGGGCAGGACGCCGAAAGCATCTGCTGCAAGGAAGAAAACATTCTTCGGATGCCCGCCAACACCTTCCTGAACGCAGTTGTCGATATGACTGGTCGGGTAGGTGGCGCGGGTATTTTCGGTAATTTTGTCTGAATCATAGTCGGGAATACGGCGATGATCGACTACGACATTTTCAAGTATCGAGCCGAATCTTATTGCGTCAAAAATCTGGGGTTCAGCGTCGCGGCTGAGCTTGATGCATTTGGCATAACAACCGCCTTCGAAGTTGAAGATGCCTTTTTCGTCCCAGCCATGCTCATCGTCGCCAATCAGACGGCGTTCGGGATCGGCAGATAAAGTTGTTTTGCCGGTGCCGGAAAGCCCGAAAAACAGTGCGGTCTGGCCATTCAAGCCAACGTTAGCCGAGCAATGCATCGGGAAAACGCCCTTTTTCGGCAGCAGGTAATTCATTACCGCGAAGATGCTCTTCTTGATTTCTCCGCCGTAATGGGTTCCGCCGATCAACACGACGCGTTCTGCAAAATTTACGAGAATGAAAACGCCTGAATTCAGACCGTAGTCTTTGAAGTCTTCCATTGGGATATTGCAGACATTCATTACGGTAAAATCTGGGGTTTCTTTAAGTTCGTTCGGATTTTTGCTGTTGATAAAAAGGGTGGTGGCAAACAGAGCATGCCATGACTGTTCGGCAACTACCCGCACCTGCAGACGATGCTCTGGTGAAGCTCCGGCAAACCCGTCAAAAATGAAAATATCTTTGCCGCTGATATATTCTTTGGCCTTCTTGAAAAGCCGGTTCCAGTTTTCAGGCTCAAACGGTCGGTTCACGTTTCCCCACCAGACATCTTCAGTACCTGGGGTTTTTACAATGAAACGGTCGTTCGGCGAACGACCATAGCGTGATCCGTTGTTGCGGTCGATAAGCAGCGCACCATTGGCGGCCAGGCGGCCTTCAGAACGGCTTGTGGCCTTTTCCACCAGTTCTGCCGCAGAGAGATTGAGGAAAACATTCTTCTGAGGTTTGATGCCAAGATAGTTTAAAGATTTCTGGGAATTCATCTTCATTCTCCTTGCCTTGATAAATGGGTAAATCTTTCAGACGAGTCTAATCCTTTATCGTTCAAGGGGCAAGTAAAATCACTTTCCCGAGAAGAATGCAGAAAAAACTTTTTGCTCTGCATTTTAAAAGCCGTGTTTATGATTATTCAGAGTCAGAATATACTCTGCTTGCTGAATCATTGATGCGGTGATAGACTGCAATTCAAATAAGCGCAGCTTGGTCAGTAAAAATGCAGGTCACTCGAAAAACCATTCTCTGGATAGTTGTAAGCGTTTCTATTCTCATAGGAGCGATATTCGCCATATCCATGCTGACACTTCGACAAGGGTTTTCGATGCTCGAAGAGAGAATGGTGCAGAAAAATATCTCTCGCACTAAAGAGGCATTTGCCGAGAGAGTCAAGCAGATAGAGGTTCAGCTGACCGACTGGGCTGTGTGGGATGACACATACAATTTCATGGAAGATTGCAACCAGGCCTTTATAGACTCTGCTTTCAACGATACCATGCCTGACTCTCTGCGCCTCGATGCAATGTTGTTTCTTAATTCCGCTGGCGAACCAATTTTCTGCAGGATTTCGAAAGATTATCAGGAGCGTTTCAAAACTCCGGAAGAATTTTTAAAACTTCTGCGGCAGGGGTTGAGTGATGACTATTTGACAAATCGGACCGGGAACAAATCAGGCTTGATGGTAGAGGGCGAAAACTTTTTATTCCTTGCTTCACAGCCGGTTTTCCGCAGTGATAACAGCGGCCCGCCCAGAGGAACAATCATATTTGCCAAATTTCTCGATGCAAAAGAACTTAAGTTTATTGGTGGTCTTCTCAAGGCTGGCCTTATGGTCAGGCGTAACGATTCATTTCAGTTGTCGCATGGATTTCTTGAAGCAAGCAAGGCGTTCAAAGACGGCGCCGAAAATTTTGTGCTGCCTTTCGATTCAACCCAGGTTGCTGGTTATTGTCTGCTTAAAGACATTTCAATGAAGAACGATTTAATACTGAAGGTGTTGTTACCGAGGGAAATTACCCGCTTTGGTGATCAGCTCCGCTATGTTTTCATTTTTTCTCTGATTGTGGTGGGTGTGCTTTTCGGAATTCTCGTTTACATGCCCCTCGAAAAGGAAATTCGCGGACGTGCTCTTGCTGAAAAGAAACTGCAGGAACTGAACAATCGTTTTGAGCAGGTTGTTGAATGTTCCCGTGAAATTATCTGGGAAGTCGACCAGAATGGTCTTTTTACCTATATCAGCTTTTCAGTAAAAGACAGTCTTGGTTATGACCGCGAAGAGCTTGTCGGCAAAAAGCACTTTTACGACCTGCACCCGGAAGAGGGGCGCGAGGATTTTAAAAGGGCAACTATGGAACTTTTTGCTCAAAAAGCCATTTTCAGAAACCTTGAAAACATGGCTGAAACGCGCGAAGGAAGGCTTGTGTGGCTGATCACCAACGGTCTGCCGATTGTCGATGAGGAGGGGAATCTTCTTGGTTACCGGGGCAGCGATTTTGACATAACTCAGCGAAAGAAGGCCGAAGAAGAGCTTGAGCAGAACCGTGCAGTGCTGTCGCGACAGAACGCTCTTTTTTCGGCCCTGATCAACAACATTCCTGTCGGCGTATTCATGGTCGAAATGCCTTCTGGTAAGCCACTGGTAGCTAACGAGATGGCATTGCAGCTCCTGGGTAAGGGGCTGCAGGCGAATCCGTCGAACCATGCCCTCTCTGAGATCTATCGACTTTACCGTAACGGCAAGCTCGACAGCAGCGCCGTCGAGTCAATGCCGATCATGTTTGGCATTCGCAGCGAGTCTACATCGGTAGAAGATATGCTGGTCGAACTTCCTGACGGCAACAAAAGACTTCTCGAAGTTTTTGGTTCGCCGGTTCTCGATAAAGATGGGAAAATTCTGGCGTCACTCGCCAGTTTTATTGATATTACCGAGCGAAAACAGGCTGAAACCATGCTTATACAGGCTAAGGAAGCTGCCGAAGCTGCCACCAGAGCTAAAAGTTACTTTCTCGCCAATATGTCGCATGAAATAAGAACACCAATGAATGCAATACTTGGTTTTTCGGCTCTGCTCGAGCGCACCAGCCTGACCACAAAACAGAGCGAATATCTCAAGATCGTTCAGTCGAGCGGCAATCTGCTGCTGGAAATAATCAACAACATTCTCGATGTTTCAAAGTTTGATTCGGGGCACTTTGTTCTTGAAAATATTGAACTCAACCTTGACCAGGTCTGCGTTGATGCTTTGCAGATCTGCATGCCACGCCTTTCCGGAAAACGGATCGAGACCTCGATACAAATTGACCATGATGTTCCGGAAATACTCATCGGTGATCCGACGCGTCTGCAACAGGTACTGGTCAACCTTATCGGCAACGCCTGTAAATTTACCCGTGAAGGTTCAATTATTCTGAAAGTTTTTCGGCATGCAGTGGCCGGCGATGACGTGATTTTACGCTTTCATGTCTGTGACACCGGCATCGGTATTCCGGCCGACAAGATAGAGGTTATTTTTCAGCCATTTACGCAGGTTGATGAATCGACAACGCGCAAATTCGGCGGCACCGGTCTTGGGTTGTCGATCTGTAAATCAATTGTTAAAGCCTGTGGCGGCGATATTTTCGTTGAAACTGAAGTCGGCAAAGGCAGCGAATTCATTTTTACCCTGAAACTGCGTTCATGTGCTGCCGAAAATGCTGCTTCAGCTTTGTCTGAGGAAATCCGCAGCAAATGCAGATTTGCAGTTCTGGCCGACGGTATGGTCAGCGGCGAAGCACTGTGTGCAAATCTGAAAAGTGCACAACTTGAATTGATCGGTTTGTTTCATGAGTCTTCTCATTTGATTCAATGCCTGCAAAGCTGGCCAGATAAGCTTGCTGACGACCAGTTTCTGATTCTGCTGATCTCCGGAAAAGAGCTCAGGCCTGAGGAGATAGCTCTGCTGCAGAGCGGTTTCCATGAAAACCGTCTCAGATCGATTCTGATCAGTTCTCATACCCATATTGAAAGTCTTGAGTCGGCTCGGAACCTTGGATATCAGGCATTGATTCCGGCCTTCTTTACCCGCCGGCAGCTTTTTTCTGCGATTGCCGCTGTGTGCCGTGAAGAACTGCCTGAGGGCGATTTTGCAGTATCGGAAGATACTTTGGAAACGCTTAATTGCAATGGGTGTCGCATTCTCGTCGTGGAAGACGATACAGGCAGTCGCCGTCTTCTGAAAGAGATTCTTGAAAAGGTTGGAGCGGCCTGTAAATTTGCTCAAAACGGGCAGGAAGCCATTGAAATACTGCGAAATCAAAGTTTTGATCTCTGTTTAATGGATGTTCAGATGCCTGTTATGGATGGTCTCGCCGCCACGCGCATAATTCGCAGCGAAATCTCAAAAACTCTTCCGATAATCGGCCTCTCAGCTGCGGTGATGAAAGAAGACCGCGAGAAAGGCACGGCAGCAGGAATGAATGATTATCTGATCAAGCCTCTCGATACCGAAGTCTTGCGCAGTTGCCTCAAAAAACATTTTCCGAAAGCGGCATAGAGGCTATTTGGTCCTCAAAGAAACCATGCCGACAAAATCTTTGTCAGGCGGGTTACTGACAAAGTTCCGGCACCTTTCGATGATTAAATCAAGTGGTCGGTCTACTTCGTGGCTTTTCAGAGAATTAAAGATCGTCAGAGCCTCGGCCCAGCGTCGCCCGGTGTATTTTTCCATACCGGCATTGTAAAGCTCGGTTCTTCTGACAAGCTCTTCAGAAGCCTCTGAACGAGAGGATACAAGCTCGAAAATTCTCGTTCCGCAGGTTTTACCCTTAACGATAACGGTATCGATAAACCTGGTCAGCATCTGGTCTTTGACCAGTTCGTTTGTGGATTCGTTGATAAGAATTCCGGTGTTATAGAGTTTGTTAACTCCTTCAAGCCGGGCTGCCAGATTAACATTGTCGCCAATAGCAGTATAGCTGATGCGCTTGTCAAAGCCGATATTGCCAACCAGAGCCTCGCCGGTATTTATGCCAAACCTGGTAAAGAAAAGCGGAAGCCCCTTTTTCTTGAGAAATTCATTTATTTCCATTTCTCTTTGACGGCAGGCCAGAGCGGCCCTGCAGGCGGCGAGCGGGTGATCGGGCAACTGCCGCGGAGTTCCCCACAGGGCCATGATTGCATCACCAATGTATTTGTCGACTATGCCTCCCGTATTCATGATTTCACTGGTCATTGCACCGAAATACATGCCGATGGATTCTGCAAGGTCTTCGGGAGAAATCATCTCAGAGATCGTTGTGAAGCCTTCTATGTCGGAAAACAGAATGGTTATCGGTCTCTTTTCAACCTCCAGACTGGCTTCTTTTTTGAGAGTTATTAAATCTGATACCAGCTCGGTCGGAACATATTTTTTAAACGATCTCAGCCCTTTTTTCATATTTTCAAGGGCATCGGTCATTGTTCTGATTTCGCGGATTACTGAGCTTGGAGCAAGTTCGGTGTCGAGATTGAAGTTCTGTATCTGCCGCATATCATTAGTCACGGCGCTTACCGGGTTCGAAATTTCGCGGGAAAGAATCAGGCTCATAATCAGGGCAACAATACCTACAACGAGGCTGTTAAGAATAATATGCATGATGTTGTTCATCTGGTGCGATTTGACTGTTTCTGCCATGACATCTATGCCAAGAAGCCCTTCAAAGGTTCCTGAGGCCGTGTAAAAAGGGGCAAACCCAGATACGAAAGTGCCCCATTCGTCAGAGAAAAAATTGTTTTCAACCATAATCCGGTTGCGGAACGCGAAAGCCTCTCTGATCGCCGGAGTCAGTTCAATTACACGGCGCCCGATTTTTGCTCTTTCTTTTATCTTCGGGTCGGCATCGACGATAAAAATGGCTGAACCGGAGGCATTCTGTCTGATTGTGTAAACATTCTTGATGTCAGGGTTAATGCGTCTTATTTTGTCGAGCTGCTGAAAAATTCTTTTGTATTCTTCCGAATTTTCATCACCTGAATCTCTGATCTTGGAGTGCAGATCACCATCGATCTGCTGCGCGCCAATTCCGACAGCTATATACAGGTTTTCCCTGATTGTCTGCATGATGATGTTTTTGACATGTATCGAACTGATCAGCGCATTAACCATGGTGGTAAACAAAACAGTGGCGAGAAGCGCAGAAAAAAGGGTTATCCGGAGAGAAAACTGCCTGTTGCTGAAAAAAGTCATGCTTTTCCTCAAAAAAGTTCACTATCTGGAGAAAACGATTTAGATTATCATAATAATGACGTAATCAAAGATTATTTTAAATTCTTGCCGTCAAAAAGTCGTTAAACCAATGGCGCAAAATAAAAAGCAGATTGGAGAGGGCCATGGACAGACAGAAAAATGAAGAAGTCATGCGGAATAATAGTGCGAAAGTAGCAGAAAATCCTAACGAGGGCCACCGCCAGCGCCTGTTTCAAAGATTCGACAATGCCGGGCTCGATGGCTTTGCCGATCATGAAATCATTGAAATGCTGCTCTTTTACGTGTACAGACAGAGAGATACCAAAGGACTGGCAAAAAGCCTGCTGAAAGAATTCGGCAGTCTTGAAAAAGTTTTCGGCGCCACCAGTGAACAGGTCTGCAGAATACCCGGCATCGGAATTGCCTCGGCCAGAATTCTTGCCGTCATGCGCGAGGTCAGCATTCTTCTCAGCCGGCGCCGGGCGCTTTCAGTAGATGTCTGCATTTCAAACGGTTCTGACCTGATAAGGTATCTCGGTACCGCAATGGAAACACTGCCGGAAGAGCAGTTGCGGGTTATTTTTGTCAACAATGCCAACCGCATCATTAAAGATGAGGTGCTTTCCCGCGGCGTCGAAGATCAGACAGCCGTTTTCCCGAGACAGATAATGAAACGGGCCATGGCTTTGCACGCAACCGGCATTATTGTGGTTCACAACCACCCGACCGGGCAATTGCGACCTTCAAATGCCGATATGGTGATCACCCGGTCGCTGGTTGCCGCGGCTGACACACTCGCCATCAGAATGCTCGATCACGTAATCGTTGGCAGCGAAGAAAAGGGCTATTTCAGCTTTCGTGAAAACGGTCTGCTCTGACCGTAGTTTCACTTCTCGTTTTTATGAATGAACCCGTTTGGTTTGTTGCCGGTCGAAAGCAGATCGCGGATTTTGCCATACAGAACTTCCAGGGCGACAAGATTTGTGGCCCCCTGTGGAATGATAAGATCCGCAAGGTAACGTGAGGGCTGTACAAGATTGATGGCTGCATCTCTTACCGTGCTTTCGTATTGAGTAATGATGCTCTGTACAGTTCTGCCACGGTCGATGTGGTCGCGTTTGATACGTCTGATGATGGCCTTGTCGAGCGGCACGTCGATGTAAATTCTCAGGTCCAGAAGAGGCATTATTTCCGGGATGTTGAAAAGCAGCAGACCCTCAACGATCAGAATCGGGTGCGGTTCGATCGTTACCGTCTCTTTGCAGCGGTCAGAATTTTTGAAGTCATATATTGGCCGCTCAATTGCTCTGCCGTTACGCAGATCGTTGATGTGCTGAATCATCAGGCCTGTTTCAAGCGCATCCGGGTGGTCATAGTTTTTTATTTTCGGTTTGTTTTTTTTGGCATAATAATACATGTCATGTTCAAGAACAGCTATTTTACCAGGAAACCTGTCGACAACCGCCCGTGAAACACTGCTTTTGCCAGAACCGGACAACCCACAAATTCCGATGATGTACATCTTTTTCAGCTCCTTCGGTGATTTCTCAAATCATATCAAAAAAAAAGATCCGGGTAATTCCCGGACCTGAAAAATAAGGAGGCAAACAAATCCATAAACCCTGTCGACGCAAAATGATGCTTTGTTTAGCATTTCGCCGCCGACGTCCGCAGACGTCGGCAAACGACGACAGACATTCTGAGACTTCGACAAGACTGGTTGTGCAGTAAAAAACTGCAGATTTTTAAAAATATTTTTCAGTGAAAAAGAGAAGGGGAAACAACCCTTTGTTTGTTGAGGTTGTTTCCCCTGGTTATTCATTGGTTCTTACTTGACCAGGCTTTTCAGCGTTTCCGCAATTCGGCCGGAAGAAAGACCGAAGGATTCGAGAAGTTCTTCGGGTGTACCTGATCTTGGTACACTTGTGACCGCCACGTGCTTGAACGAACTGATCTGACCGGTCAGATTCAGGGCGACTGCAGCCCCGACGCCGCCTTCCGGAGCGTGCTCTTCAAACACTGCGACTTTGCCGCCTGAAGCCTTGACCAGTTTGCCAAGCTCATCTTTCGGGAACGGCTTGATGCTGTAGAGATCGACAACCTGGATCTTTTCAGCACCCGGGACACTTTTTAGTGCCTTCAGAACTTCATGTATGATAACCCCTGAAGATACGACAGTCAGGGCAGGGGAGTCAGATTTTTTGATAACTTTCAGGCCACCGATCGGGAAAGTTTCGTTGGCGTCATAAAGAACTTCTGAGTTCGGGCGCGAAAGTCTGACATAACCCGGGCCATCATGTCTGGCGAGATTTACGATGCAGTGGTAGGCTGAAACCGCATCAGAAGGATAAAAAACCGCGCCGTTCGGCAGCGTGGCAAAGGTGGCAAGGTCTTCGAGAGCCATCTGTGAGGGGCCATCTTCACCAATCGAAATGCCGGCATGGGTGCCGATGAATTTTACCTTAAGGCCGGAGAGGGCTGCCATTCTGATCTGGTCAAAGGCACGGGCGAGGAAAGCGCCGAAGGTGGTCGCGAACGGTATCAGGCCGCGTGCTGCCAGCCCGGCTGCTACGCCTGCCATATTCTGTTCTGCGATAAAACATTCGACAAAGCGTTCTGGGTATTTTTCACCGAATTTCTGTGAATAGGTTGAGTTCTGTGTGTCGCCATCGATGGCCCAGATTCTTTCGTCTGCCTTGCCAAGATTAACGAGGGCTGGGCCAACCGCCTGGCGGGTGGCTGCTTTTTCACCTTTTTTGTATGGAGCTGGCTCAACATCAGCTTTTAGCGGGCCGGTAACGATTGTGCCTTTGATTTCGGCGGGTTTGGCAATCGCCGGCGCTGGCGGTGTCTTCATCAGATCTTTGTTGACGTCTTCCAGAGCCTGTTCCAGGCCCTGACCGGCAACGATCGGCTTACCGTGCCAGTTGTCCTTGTCGGCGATCTGAGAGAGGCCGCCGCCCTTGAGGGTGCGCGCAATAACGCAGACTGGTTTGCCGGTAACGTGAACGGCCTGCTCGAGGGCTTTAAGAACCTGCTCGATATCATGACCGTCTTCGACAACAATTGCTTCCCAGCCGAATGCTTCAACTTTGCGGGCGTAGGTGCGCATATCGTGGCCGTGCATGGTTTCGCGGCTCTGGCCAAGGCGGTTTACATCGATAATGCCGATGAGATTGTCGGTTTTGAGGTTGTCGGCCAGAGCGAACGCTTCCCAGACAGAACCTTCTGCCACTTCGCCGTCACCCATGAGGACGAAGGTGCGGGCGCCGTTTTTAACGACATTTTTCTGCTGAATGGCAATGCCGAGGCCTACTGACAGACCCTGGCCAAGCGAACCGGTTGCAACATCGACGAATGGCAGGCTTGGCATCGGGTGCCCCTCGATGCGTGAGCCCATTTTTCTCAGGGTAAAAAGTTCTTTTTCTTCAAGAAAACCGGCTTCGCACCATGCGGCATAAAGGGCCGGGGCAGCATGGCCCTTTGACATGACGAGACGGTCATTGGCATGCGAAGCGGGATTTTTCGGATCATAGCGCATGACTCTGAAAAAGAGTGCGGCAAGGATTTCGGCTGCAGAACAGCAGGAGGTGGGGTGCCCTGAACCGGCTTCAGCTGTGGTTTTAAGAGACAGCCAGCGGATTCTGGCGGCGCGGTGTTTGAGTTCTTTTATCATTGATGCATCGTAGGACATTTAACCCTCCGGAATTTTAGTCGTGCAAAAACTTCCTAATTAGGTTTAAACAAAAGTGGAGGGATAGTCAACTACTTTACTAATTGAGGGGTTGTTGGCCCTGTATTTCGCTTCACTGAAATTTTCGGCGCGGGAACACTTACCCCTTTGGGGCTGCTTTCATTTGCTGAAGGCGAACCTGCAGATTCTGAAGACGGGCTTTCTACAATGAACAGAGCCTCTCTGATGTCGGCCGGACATATGAAAAGTTCTGGAACTCTCGGTATCAGAGTGTAGACGACCAGCGCTGAAGTCCAGATCAGCAGCGATCTTGCATCACCGTCTGGGTTATGATTCAGAGAAGTCAGAAGCTGAATGAAAGAGTTGATCCATAACGATGGAATAAGCATTCGAATAGCTATCGCGCTGAAAATTCGCGGCATGATGGTGTGCAGCGGCTGATTTTCCGGGTGCAGGGCCGGTGTCATTGAATCTATGGTTCTCAACGGGAAGGCATAATAAATGCGGCTCCAGAAGGCGAATTCGCGGAACCTGTCGGTAAGACCGGTAAGTTTGAATTCAAGCTTGCTGCCAGAAGGGCGAAAGCGGCGAAATGCCAGCAGAATCGAAATGAATGAAGCGCCAGTCTGGCCAGCCAGCGTTAAAATGTACGCCGCCACAAACCCCTTGGTTATCAAAAGCGGCGTAAAAACAATAATTGAGGGTACACCGGCCAGAATCAGTATTATGGCCAGTGCCAGAAGACCGAGGCTGTGAAACCATGGCAAAAGTTCGCATGCAACTGCCAGTTCGGTTAACGCGTTTTTTAAACCGCTGCGGGTCAGAAGCGTTTCCTGGCTTCCTGCGGCATTGAGCAGCAGATAGCCCGCCAGAACCATGCCGGCGAGAAAGCTGAGATATCTGACCAGAATCTGACGGTTATATTTCCACATAAGGTAGGAAATATATTTAGAGTTTGCCGAAAAGCAAGAATGAAATGCTGAAAGTTGAAATTTTTGCCTGTTGTTTATCGCCTGCTTTTATGTTAGTGTTGGTATGTAATAATTCTTTCGCAGAGTAGTAAGGTCTGCAGAGAGAGCTCAAGTCTCCGAGGAGCTTTAAAAACAATTATGTCAGAAGAATTTTCTCTTTCGCATCAGGTTGATGGCCCGGTGCTGATAATCAGAACCAAAGGTTATCTCAATGACCTTGGGGCTGAACAGGTTGACGAAATCTGCTCAGAGCACCTTGAAAAATCTGTAAACAAAATTGTCATCAATCTCGAACAGTCACCTTTGATCAACAGTATCGGTATCTCGATCCTGATCGGGGTAATCGAGGCAATCGAAGAATCCGGTGGTGCTCTGGCATTTACCAATCTTACTCCAACCAACCGTAAGACCTTCGAAATGATGGGCCTTCTGCAGTTCGCAGAACCTTTTGACAAAGAGGAAGAGGCTGTAGCAAAATATAAGGGTTGATCTAAATGTCTGAATCAGAACAGACGTCTTCAGTCGAACAGAAAATGCAGCAGCAGGTGCTGCGCTATGAGTATGTTCTTGAAGCTCTCAGCGACATCGGAGACGAGCTGTGCCGTGTTTCAAGCTTTGATGCACAGCTCAAGTCGCTTTTACATCTGTTGCTTGGTACCCTCGGCGTTCGCAAGGGCGGCATTTTTCTTTTCGACAACTATAACAAACGGGTGTCGTTGCGCTGCTCCTGGAAACTGGTTCATAAGACTTTTGAATATGATCTGCCGCATGATGAAATAACTGGTCTTGAAGCAGATTCTGCCGATATCACCTACCGTGCCGCCGATTATAACCACCTGCGCGGTATTCTTGAAGCTTTCGCCGAAGATAACCTCGACTGCATCTCGATCTTAAAGGTCAGAGAAAAGCTTATCGGCTTTCTGGTCGTTGGTCACAAGCTCAAGGAAGTCCCTCTCACCGACAAAGAAGTCAGTTTTCTCAAGACTCTTTCGCGCAACATCTCGGTTGCGATCAATAATTTTCTGCTGCTTTCAGAACTGCGCGAAGCCAATGTGAGACTCGACGAAAAGATCCAGGAAGTAAGCATTCTCTACCAGGCATCGCAGATGATTTCATCTGAACTGCAGTTGCAGGCACTGCTCGATATGGCGATGAGTGCAATTTCTGAAATTACCGACATCGAAAGGGGTACCACCTGGCTTTACGAGGAAGAGCATCGTCAGTTCAATCTGATGAGCCACCTTGGTGACGCCAGCAAACTGCCCGAAAACCTTTCGCTTGAAGACTCCGAAATCCTTCAGATTGTCGCTGAACGAAAAGATACCTTCGAATATGAAAAGGGCAAGAGCCAGCCCGCTGAACTGAAACGCCTCGACGAAAAGGTTTTCGGTGAAGCGTTCGTGGTTGTACCGATTCTCAATCAGGGTGAATTTCTTGGTCTTCTGCATCTCTGCGCCACTGCGGGGGCAAATGGCTTTACTTCGCGTGATATCAGGCTGATCAAGGTTTTTGCTGTTCAGCTCGGTGCTGCGGTCAAGAACGCCCAGCTTTACGAGCAGGCCATCACCGATGGTATGACCAAGCTTTATCTGCATCGCTATTTCAAACAGCGACTGCTTGACGAAATCAAGAGGGCTGCACGTTTTAAACGCAACCTCGCTCTGATAATGGTCGACATCGATCATTTCAAGAAACTTAACGACACTTACGGGCATCAGACCGGTGACGAAGTGCTCAAACACGTTGCTTCGATCCTGCGCCGAGCTGTGCGAACCCACGATCTTCCAGTCCGCTATGGCGGCGAGGAATTTGCTCTCGTACTGCCAGAAACCGACATGACCGGTGCCGTTGCCGTTGCCGAACGCATTAGAAGGTCAATCGAAACAGATTTTCTCGAAGTGAACGGCGTGGTTATCAAAATCACCGCCAGCTTTGGTGTTTCGGTCTTTTCTGATTGTGCCGATGACATGGATTCACTGATCAAGGCTGCTGACGTAGCTCTCTACTGGTCAAAGGAACACGGGCGCAACCAGGTTACCGCTGCCCCGGCCAAAGTAACCCGCGAAGTAGAATAATCTGCGAAACTGAATAAGATTGTCGCCGTATTATGCCCACCCAGCCCGGGTGCCCACTCAGAAATATTGGCGCCAGATCTGTTGCTTCAGGTAAGGCTGCATTTGCGCAGCAGCATTATTTTGCCGCGCCCCGGCGTAATTTCGTTCTTGATGGTTTCCCAGCCCTTGTCAACCATCTCGGCAACTTCGTCTTCATGAAATGGTCTGACCAGCATGCCCTTGCGCGAGCCTTTGACATAAACTATCGAACCATCGTCAGTTGAAATGGCATTGTTGTCACCCGACATTTCTGAGAAGCTGTCCATGGTCAGGAGCATGACTCCTTCGGGTTTCAGAACGCGAAAGGCCTCTTCTGCCGCCTGAAAAAAGCTTTTGCGGTCAAGGTGATCGAAAAGGTGGTGCGCGAGAATGCCGTCAACGCTTTCTGAAGCCAGTGGTAACGATCTGGCATCGCCGGTAAGCACAAGACCCTTCAGTTCTTCTTCAAAAAAGTTGTTTTTCATGACCCGGGCAGCTTTGAATGAAAGGTCGAGTCCGATAATGTTGTAGCCAACCTGGCTCAGATACAGGCTGTTGCGGCCTTCTCCGCAGCCGAGGTCAAGAATTACACCGTGGCGGGGAACATGTCCGAACAGATGCTGCACCAGCTTGGCAGAAGGGGCAATCATGCCGTGGTATTTGAGGAAGCGGTTCCAGGTTTTATCCCAGTAGGTGCGGGCCTGTGATTCAATCTGACTGTTCATGCTTTGCTCCCGTCATATTCAATGGTCACGGCAGTAATATCGTCGTGCTGCGTGGCCAGGTAGGCAAAATCTTCTACGGCATCGAGCAGGTCCTGGGCTGGGTTTTTGCCCCTGACTCTGGCGAGAAATCTCTTCAAGCCAAAGTCTCCAAATTCTTCATCATCACTGTTACGGGCTTCGGTGACCCCGTCTGTGTAAAGCAGCAGCAGATCGCCTGCCACCAGTTGAAAACTCTTCGACCCGTATTCATAGTCGTCAAGAATGCCGAGCGGCAGGCCTTTTTCTGACTTTTCCCGTAGAATGTGATTGTGACCATAACCATTTGAGACAAACGCCGGATTATGACCGGCACTCGCCATTTCAACATTACCTGTTTCTGCATCAATTATAACGTACATTGCGGTGATAAAGCGATCGTTGGTAATATTTTTTGCGATAATGCGGTTGGCACGTGTCAGAACTTCTCCGGCCCCCATTTTGTCGAGTTCCATGGTCGACAGGGTAGTTTTGAATACCGTCATGATAATCGCTGCCGGAACATTTTTGCCTGAAGCATCGGCAATTACGACGCCAATACGGTTTTTATCGAGTACAAAAAAGTCGAAATAATCGCCACCGACTTCAGCTGCCGATTTATTGATTTTATTGATACGCAGGCCAGGTATCTGCGGAACGCTCTTGGGCAGCAGGTTATCCTGAATTTCCTTGGCCATGGTCAACTGGTCGTCGATTATCTTTTTCTTGTCGTGGTCTTTTAACAGAGCATCGGTTTCGATAATCGAGGCGATCTGCCCGGCAATAATCTGAACGAAAAAGATTTCCTGCCACGATAGCCTGGTATTTTCGTCGATACTGTAGACGAAAAGAATTCCACGCGGTGTCTGCAGCTCGTTGTCGTTGTCTCCGGGCACGTTGAGCGGTTCAAGCAGAAGACTGCCGGCCAGGCCTTTTTCGTATTCACGGTTTGCCAGAACCGGGTTGTTCTTGATCGGCGGCGCAGAATAAACTTCTCTGAAGAAACTGTCTGCTTCTACTCCGGCTTTTATGCCGCAGGCAAACTCAAAATACCAGCCGGTCAAGCCCTTTTCAAAGGGAATTCTTTCTTCCTGAGCCTGTTGCCCGGGGTTCAGGTTAACGCCGGCAGAGAGGCAATAAGGTTCAAATTCGGGGCTTTTAGTGAAACGTTCGCTGAATTCATGGTCACCAAGCCTGACAAAGAACTTTTCACCGGTTTCAAGGCAGGTTTGAATTACCATGACTTTGATCAGGTCGAATTTTTCGTTCTGCTCGATGAGTTCTTTTAAAATGAGGTTAACTGCTTTTTCAAGTCGCTCGTTTGGCCGGTCGGGGCGGGTTTCTGTCTCGTGCAACTCTCGGAAATATTTGGTCAGGCCATGAATTGAAGAGAGGTAGTTGCGGTTTACTTCGCCCTGCAGATTCAGACGTTCACACATCAGAGAGAAAGCTTTGCCGAGAGAGTCGATCTCTTCAATTTCTGAAGTTTCGGCCTTGAAATCACTGCCGAGCCTGAAGCTTGCTACTTTTTCACTGAGCAGTTTGAGCGGGCCGCCGAGAGCGGTCGGAAAGAAGAAGGCCAGATAGGCGCTGATCGCTCCGATCAGCAGTAAAAATGTCTGGGTAAAGTTTGAATTGCGGTTGGCCCGTGCAATAAGATCTTCTGAAATAGAATTGATACGGTTCCAGAACAGGTCTGCCTCAGCTTTGGCGGCGTTTATTCCCTGCTGTTTGACAGAGTTGATCTCTTTCTGCATTTTCACAAGCTGGTCTTCAGTTTCGAGAAGCTCGCTTTCAGGCGCTTCGAGCAGGTTGCGCAGTCGATTGAATGACTCAAAAAAACCTTTTATTTTTGCTTCAACCTGGGTTAAAACCCTCTTATGCAGAGGCACATTGCTTTCCTGAATCGAGCGGCTCAGCAGATATAGAATCGCTCTGAACCTGCTCTCAACGCGGCCTGCAGATGACTTCTCAGATTTGTCGCCATGATCTTTGCCCTTTTTGAGGCTGAGATACAGCGCCACTTCCGTTTCTGCCAGAATGAGATCTTTCTCGACCCGTGAAATCTTCTCCATCAGCGATGAGGTGTTGCCCAGCGAGGCCTGGAAATCAGGGTTCTTAAGGGTGTTGTTCAGGTCGACAATCATGCTTTTGAAACGGTCGAGCAGGCCGGTAACATCGGCCCGCAGACCTTCAGCCGCTTTTGAACGGCGGTCGGCGTTTTTCCTCAGCATGCGGTTGCGGCTTTTTAACAGCAGGTCAAAAGATACGAAATGCTTTTCGAAGTTTTTGAACATCAGCTTGATGCTCTTCAGAACTTCGTGTCGTGCCGGGTCGTCGATGAGTTTTTCGATGCGTCCGACCACCAGTTCAAGCTGATGCAGTTTCTCGCTGTTATCCTGTTCCGTTGCTTCCGGGCTTGTTTTCAGGCTTTCGGTTACGGTCTCGCCGAGCTGGGTCCATTTGGCCGCGAGTTCTTCGTAGGCTCTGGCAATTTTGATGTTCACCGGCAACGAAACATTGACGGTATCTTCGATATCGCTGAATGAAAGCCAGTTGATCGCAAACAGAACCAAAAACAGCAGCAGAATGACGAGAAAAACTTTAGCGAGGCGTCGCTGCAGGCTTTGTTTCGGTCTCGCTTCCGAATCAGACATTGAAGCGGAAATTGATGATGTCTCCATCTTCGACAATGTATTCTTTTCCTTCAAGACGCGCCAGACCGGCGGCTTTCACTGCTGCCATCGTGCCCTTCGCGACAAAATCTTTGTAGGCAACAACTTCGGCCCTGATAAAGCCGCGTTCGATGTCTGAATGAATCTTGCCGGCGGATTTCTGAGCATTGGTGCCACGCTGCAGAGGCCAGGCGCGGACTTCGTCTTCACCGACAGTCAGAAAGCTTATGTAATTGAGAAGGCGATAGGCTTCAGAAATAAGGCGGTTGCGGCCCGATTCTTTTATGCCGTACTCTTCAAGAAAAACAGCTTCTTCTTCGGGCGAGAGAGCCGATATTTCCATTTCGGTGGCAGCAGAAATAAGCATTGGCGACCACTTTCGCTGCTGACATGCCTGTTTGAAGGCAGTTACTACCGGGTCTGACTCGTTTTTAAACTGATCGTCGGAGCAGTTACCAACCAGCAGCAGCGGTTTCTGGGTCAGGAAACGGTAGCAGCGCAGGCTGTGTTCCTGTTCATCGGTCAGCTCTATTTCAGAGATGAAGCGGTTTTCTTCGAGAACATTCTTCAGGTTTTCCATCAGTTCAAGCTCTCTTACCAGCTCAGGTTTTTTACCGGCCTTCATTTCTTTGTTCAGGCGCTCTATTTTATTGGTAACCATTTCTAGGTCACTGAAAATGAATTCAAGGCAGAGTTCTTCAAGGTCTGCGGCCGGGTCGATGCGGTTGTGAATATGAGGTATTTCTTCGCTGGCAAAGAGTCTGACAACCAGCATGACGGCATCGCATATTCTTATGTTGGCGAGGGTTTTGCTCGCAGACTTGCTTTCAGCATTGCTGATGCCTGGTATATCAGTGAATTCTACGGTTGCGTAGGTGGTTTTTTTAGGTTTGAAAATGGTGACCAGGTGATCGATGCGTGCATCAGGAACCTTGATGATGCCGTTATTGATTTCGTCTGTCTGTGCCAGATAATCGCGGGTCTGAGCTTTGGCTCTGGTGGCCATGTTAAAAATGCTTGTCTTGCCCGACATCGGCAAGCCGGCTAATCCGATTTTCATCTGCTGCTCCTGAATGCTATAAATTTCAGGCTGTATGATAGCATAGACCGGCTTTGAACGCTAATAAAAAGGGCGCATCACCAATCAGGTGATGCGCCCTGAGAAAACATATTCAGATCAACATGCCCGCAATGTTACCGGTGAGAAAAGAGGCAAAGGTGCCGGCAAGCAGAGCTCTGAGACCAAGTTTGGCGAGGTCGCCGCGCCGACCGGGTGCGATGGCGCCGATGCCGCCAATCTGAATGCCAATTGAGCCCAGATTTGAAAAGCCGCAAAGAGCGTAGCTCAGAATTACTCTGGTGCGCATGCTTATTTCAGCAACCTGACCATTGATGAGGGTTTTGCCGTTCAGATAGTTTGCCATGTCTGCGTAAGCGACGAATTCGTTAAGGATGGTCTTTTTGCCGAGAAGTTCACCGGCAATAGCGAGATCCTGTTTCGGAACGCCGAGCAGCCAGGCGAAAGGCGTTGAAATCAGCCCGAGGAGCGATTCAAGGGTATTGTAGCTTGTCAGGCCGATCCAGCCGGAAATAAGGCCCCAGATGTGATTGCCCATCGCGATGAGAGCGATGAAGCCGATCAGCATGGCGGCAACATTGATAGCCAGAGCCATGCCTTCTGAACAGCCGCGAGCTGCTGCGTCGATGATATTCTGATCGATTTTTTCGATGCGCAGTTCAATTTTTCCGCTGGTTTCCGGAACTTCGGTTTCGGGTACCAGAATTTTAGCGAATACCATAGCGGCAGGAGCCGACATTACCGATGCGGCAATGAGATGGCCGGCAATACCTGGAATTGCATCCTTGAGCATGCCGACATAACCGGCCATTACGCCGCCGGCAATGGTGGCCATGCCGCCGGTCATGATGCAGTGAAGCTCAGAATAAGTCATTTTTTCTACATAAGGTTTGATGACCAGCGGAGCTTCAGTCTGGCCGACAAAAATGTTGGCGGCCGCGCTCAGCGATTCAGCGCCGGAAGTTTTCATGGTGCGCTGCATGACCCAGGCGACGTAATAGACAAGGCGCTGCATGATGCCTGCGTGATAAAGAAGTGCCATAAATGCAGAAAAGAAGATGATGGTCGGCAGAACGTTGAAACCGAAAAATGACCCGGTCGAGGCGGTCAGCTTCATGTTGTTCAACTGATTGGCCAGTTCAGGGGCCTGCGATGGGTCGCCGACGTTTACCGGAACCACGAATTTTACCAGATTACCGAAAACGAAGCTGGCACCGGCTTCTGTAAAGCTCAGCATGGTTACCACGGCGTCGTTCAGTTTGGAAAACACCCATTGCCCTGACGAAGTTTTGAGAATTAAAACGGCAAAAATTACCTGCAGCAGAATTCCCCAGGTAACCAGCTTCCAGTCGATTTTTTTGCGGTCGGTCGATAACCAGTAGCAGATTCCAATCTGGACAAGAATTCCGAGGAGACTTGCACCGTATTCAGAAACGTGTTCCATTCCCTGTGCTCCTATTGTTTATTGATTGAAGGGCATGATATCACAACAGGCCACAAAAAGCACCGATAAACATCGACGGTCATCAGCAGACAAAGAAAAACACCGGCATTTCCGCTGAGAAATGCCGGTGTTCAACATCAGAAAGTTAAATCAGAGATCGATGTTGTTCTCTTCACCCTCGTTCGGACTGATTTCGATAATGCGGTCTGCAAACTTGACCACAACCCGCTCGCCAGCAGAGAAGAACCTGGCCAGGGCCGGGTATTTCTGGCAGAGTTTGAAGTAGGCTTCAGACCATGCTTTGATTACCAGTTTGTTCTTCTCACCCTTAACTTCGCTGTCGACCCATTTATTATCGATCAGGTAGAAAGTTTTGGCATCGATTTCTTTTTGAACCGGGGCTTGCAGAACATGGCGGGTTGCGCCTGAACTGGCGGGCCTTGGTGCCGGGGCACTGAAGCCCTGAGGCGCAGCCGCTGATTTGAGCGAATTCATTTCTCTCGATGCGCCAACGGCATCGGCTCCGTCAGAAAGATCCTGAAGACGGTCGACAGAAAATTTCGCTTTGCTTTCTTCAAACGAGGCCGAGGGCATCGATTCAGGAACCATCGTTTGTCGCAGATTCGGGCCGAGACTGTCGTTGTCTTCGAGCACCAGATATGAAGTATATGGGGTGAGAATTCCGTAGCGTTTTGCGAGAGTGATGATTTCGTTCTTTAACTCTTCGTCGGCGCCATTTTTGCGAATCTGCTCGAGCAGAAAACCGATTTTGCGGGTCGCCCAGATTTTGGCCACAAAGGCATTGTCACTGGCGCTTGCCGGAAATTCGGTTTCGAAATCCATTTTTACCGGCTGACCTTTAACGCTGCCGGTGAGGGTTATCAATGCCGGGCCGGGCTTGCTGTAACGGCCAAGAACGAGAATGTTGCTGTCTTTGAACACATCACCGGTTTTGCGCGGGTAGATCTGCGAAACTTCGACATTGCTGAACTGCAGGCCGACATCGGTCAATACCGGGTGAGTCAGTTTTGCAAATAGCGAAGAAATTTTGATTTCGAGATCTTCATCTTCGGAAACATAGTCTGAAACGCCACCATTCTGATCGGCAAGATTGTCGATCAGCTCGGCATTAAGCTGGTCGCCGACCCCGAAAGAAAATATTCTTATGCCATTGGTGTTTTTATTGCCTACGATTTTCAGAATCTCGTCAGGGTCAGTCTGACCGGCTGTCGGTTTGCCGTCGGTGACGAAGACGATGAAACGTGGGTTGCTAGATTCGCTTTTGTTCAGGGCGTTTATAGCCAATTCCAGTGCTTCAGATATGTTGGTGCCGCCCATAGCGTCAAGGTTGCGAATGTGATTGAGGGCCCCTTCGCGCACTTCTGGAGTCATCTTTGTCATGCCAGGCTTGTATGATTCAGCTTCCGTAGAAAAATTGCAAAGAAGGAAGCTGCTCGATTCATTGAGTGAATTGATGCAGAATTCAAGCGCTTTTTTGGCCTGAGAAATCTTCGCCCCGGCCATACTGCCGGAGGTGTCCATTACCAGTGCCACATCGATGCTGGGAGTTTTTTCTTCGAGGTCTTTCAGTGCCGGGGCAAGCATCAGCATGAAGGTGCCGTCTTCTGTCGGGTCGGGGCGATGACAAAGTGAAGTTACGGCAACATCTTTGCGTGCTACCGAATAATAAAGAACGAAGTCCTTGTCTGGGCGCACTTTGTCGGCTTCATAGCCAATTACCGCTTCTTTGTCGTTCTTGCGGCTTACAGAAATTTTGTGAGTAGGCGAATAAATCGAGGCGATCGGCAGGTCTGACTTGATATGAGCTTCGATGGCCACGTCTTTCATGTCTTCCTGGCTGTATTTCTCGATATTCAGCGGGTATACATAGCGGACCAGCCCACCTTCCATTTTCAGGGCTTCCTGGTAGGAGAGCTTTACATCTTTGTTACTCAAAGGATTGATCGGGTAAATTCTGGTCTTGAAGATGCCCTGGCCCATGAATTCAAGAAGACCGGGATCGCGCATCTGTCTGACAATGTCTTCATATATCTTGCGGGCTTTTTCTGCCTCAAGCAGTTCACCCTTGGTCATTTTGCCTTCGATATCCATCGCGAAATCACTTATAGAGGCTCCTATCGGCAACGGAAAAATGTAAAGCCCCTCGATAACTCTGTTTTCGTGGTTATAAAACTTCTGGTCAACCTGCGTTGCCGCTGCCAGATTGTTTATCTGAATCTTTACATGATGCTTGGTAACAGAGAGCGGCACAGTAAAATTGTCGACCGGTCTGGGAGGCGGTCGAAAGATAATCTGCGGGTTCGGTTCGATCGGATCATACGGAAATACCATGCCGTCGGCGAAGAGCGCCGACCCGGACAGCCAGAAACAGACAACAATAAACAACGCCAGACAATTGAACTTTTTCATGCTTCCTCCCGTTTCATGGTTCATGAAACACCTAACGAAATAACATAATTCCGGATTTAAAAAAAGATAAACCGCGTCAGATTACATTTAACTTGCGACTGAGTAAGGCAAAAGTTAGAATCTAATAGAGATTGACGCGAAGGGTTGGTTAAATGAGCGCATCGATTCTACAGCTTGAGCAGGTTCGCAGAGCAATTCAGGAGATCTATCAGCTCCCGGAGAGACCCGAATCTTATGTTGAACTGCAAAAAGCAATACAGGCCTGGGAAAAGGCCAGCGGCGGCGAAGAAGACGATGAAGGCCGGCGCATCTTCGACGGTCTGCAGAGCCTGCATACATTTCTCAACAACAAGGGCCTTGTCAGTCAGGCTTCTGAAATATTTTTTCTGCAGGTAACAGTTTTTCCTGAGCTTTATTTTCCAAAACTGCCAAAAGTTCGTTCACAGCAGAGGCTCGACCTTGAACTGTTTTCAGATATCCGGCAGGCGCTGGCCGGAAAAGCCAACTCTGAAAAGGTCCGGCAGGCCTTGTCGACATTTGAAGAACACTTTCGTCGGGCAAATCTCAACCTGCCGCTTCTGGCTTCTGAAGTTTCCTCCGGCGAATTTCACCGTGAAGGAACCGGGCGCGCCGGTGAGTTTTTTCGCAGTTTTGCCGAAGTTGCAACTCTGCTGCAGGATACTCCAGCGCGTGACACCCCCTGGGAACTGATGAACCAGCTGGCAATGAAAATCAATAATCTTGTCAGCGGCTTCAATCAGTCATATCTTTTTCTCAAGGCGCTTGAAACAATCAAGACAGCCCGGCCTGCCGGCTGGGTCCGCGACGAAATCATCAGAAATCAGGAATTTTTCCAGAGAAACTTCTGCTGGAAAAACATCGACGAAGCTATCATTGCGCGGGATTATAAACGTCAGCAGCACTGGATTGACCGAACTCTGCTTTGCGTGAGTGATGAATTTGAGAGAAGATATCTTCTAGACCTGAAGAACCGTGCGGTAAGAAAAATCGGCAGGTCTTTGCAGCCTTATATCTTGTCTGCCACACTGATTGTTCTTGTCGTTTTCATAATAGTTCTTATCAAAACAGAACCGGAAACCAGAAGAAGTTTGAATCTGGATTCAGCCAGAAAGAATCTGATGAAGGCCATTGGCAGCGGTATCAAAGAACAGAAGCCGGCAAATGATTTTCCGGTCGTCGATGAGGTTAAGCCGATCAGGCGTATTGCTAACCGGGCTGGTCTTGAAGAGCATTTGCCGCCGCTGAAACCGCATGGCCGCAAATTGACATTGCCAGAGGTCAGACACGCAGTATTTCAGCGGCAGCGCCTCGATTATCTGAAGGAACAGAAGCTTGAAAAGACTGAGCGGGATCTGCTTGACCAGATGGAAAGAGAATGGAAGGCCAGATGTGATTTCTATGACTATCG
>CAZFUG010000035.1:0-25939 GCA_964522035.1 uncultured bacterium | reverse complement strand
CGCAACTACCCGACCGGTGATCAGACCATTCGCTGCAGGGCCTGAAACGCCACCGCCGGAACCGCCACCACCGCCGCAGCCGGCAATAAAAGTCAGAAAAAAGATACAGGACAACAGAAGAAAAGCCGTGCAGATACAGAACGCTGGCTTTCTTCCCTGGTATTTCATTTTCCCGACCAGTCCTTGTCAACAAAAAAGGCAGAAAGGGCAAAAAGCTCTTTTCGCAGGTTTTTACCGTTCTTGGCCCATGCCACCTTCTTTTCCTGTTTTCCGTCAGAGACGATAAAGAAAACCTCGGCGGCAAGCACAGATTCATCAGCATCAGAAGGCTGCCTGATCAACCACAGACTGGTCGGCGGTGCTATTACTTTTCCGTTGCTGAATTCAGGCCTGATAATTCTTGCTGATTTCCAGTCGCCATCAGTCAGAGAAACTTCGATGCGCTTCAGGCCCGAACGGTCTTCAGGGGCCCAGGTAAGCATGCCGGTCTCGAATTCGAGAATGTCGGCAAGATCAAGCGGGTCACTGATAGGCTTATAGCCTTCAATCATGTCACAGGCATTCTCTGAAACCAGTTTTTCATCCTGCGAAGTTTCAATCGTCTGCCGGATGGCGAAGTTAACTTTTTGCAGCTCTTCTGGCGAAAGTCTGGCAAGACTTCCGAGTGCGAAAACTCCGTAGACGAGCGGAGCGCCGTTAGAATCGCGCCAGCCGCGAGCTGGTGTCCAGCTGAATTCCTGCGGCTGATATTTTTTGCCTGCATGAGAAAGGGCAACATCCAGTATAATTTTTTCAACCGATATCCCGGCCGGAAAGCTTAGCACCGGAAGAGTCAGATAGGCATTCTGCCATCTTTCGGCTGATTCAATGAAAACGCACTTATCCTGAACAGTGCGTGAGTAGCGGGAAAAACCGATAAACCCTTCGCCGGTTTTCTCCCAGCCTACACTGGCTTCCGCTTCCTTTTCCATAGTCGAAAAATCGCGTGAACCCGGCAGATCTCTGTCAGGTGAACTGCCACTGCTCTGCGCAGAAGATTCTCTTGGGTCAGCACTGGCACTAACGGGTTTGCCGGTAAGCACCGGGTCGAGATAGCGGTAATTGTAGAAAAGGGTGTATTTCGCGCCGGTATTACCCTTCATGAGAGCATCGAGCAGATCTGAATCAAGACGGCCCAGAACCGTCGAAAAAGCCACATTCTGTGAAGACCGCTGCCCAGCCTTCATTTCGACTTCTTTGCCGTCTGGTTTCTGCAGAACAAGTCTTAGAGCCGAAAAAGGCACGGGAGAAAGCACCGGCGGCTTTTTCCCTCCTGAAGGCAACTTTTTCCGGAGCTCTTCCATCGCAGTTTCGTCTGCACCAAGAGAGAGATGCATGCGAAAATGCGCACCTTCAACCAGTTTTTGCGGGTCTTTGATATCCTTTTTCTGAAAACGGATCAGCGATATCTCAGGAATCTGAAGGTTTTCGGCTTCACGAATCAGAACCGTCGGCTTAGTCTGGCCGCAATACCAGAGGGTATCTTCAGCAGCACTTTGAAACAGGTCAAAATACTGCTTTTTACCGTCGACAGAGACGCGCACGTTTTTTATCACCTTTGGTTCAGAGTGACAGAACGCCGCGACCAGAACCATGCCGCAGACCATTGCCAATGAAAGTTTTTTCATTACCGGTTCCCGATCAGCTCAAGGTCGAGATAAGCGTCAGTCTTGTTCTTGTCACAGCCAAGAAAGACAACGATGTTATTAACGCCTTTGCCGAGGATCGTACCGGCGAAATCGACGGTACGGTTCCAGTATTCGAAGTCATGACCGTCTTTGAGCTTCATTGCCGGATCCTGGTCGACCAGTCGACCATTGATATAGACGACAGCGGCATTATTGCTGGCAACGTTGAGGCGCAGGGTTTTAAATTTTTCAGGTTCTTCGATGCTGAATTCCTTCGCCATGATGAAGCCTTCTGAGGGTTCCAGTTCGGTATTGAGACGCGGCGGTTTCAGACGTTTCGACTGACCGAAGCCAAAAGGCATGTGGCCGTTACGTCGCAGATTGAGGGTTTCAGGCTTGATCTCGGCCGGGATATTCCAGACCAGATCCTCGATGTCTTTGCGGTCAAAATCATAGAACCAGTCTCTTGAAGCACGCTCGAGAATGTATTCCTGATTGCTTTCGAGCTGCTGACGTTTGAGTCTTCGGTTTTCGATGAGGTCTTTTACCTTGTCCTTGAAAGAAACCTTGTCGATTTTGTCTTTCAGAGCGACTTTGCCGTCTTCAACCGTATCAAGGACCTTAGGAGTGATGAAAATAAGCAGCTCGACCTTTTCCTTGTTGTTCTGCTTCTTGCGAAAAGCCTTACCAACCACAGGCAGGTCGCCGAGCAGCGGAATTTTGTTCTCAGTCTTTGTACTGCGCTCTTCGATGAAACCGCCAAGAATAAGGGTTTCGCCATCAGCGAGAGAAACGTTGGTTTTCACCTCACGGTTCGACATATTGGCTGTGCCTTCTTTGGCATCATAGCTCTGCAGAGCATTGATTGTCTGAAATACTTCCATGTCGATCTGGTTACCGCGGTTGATGTGCGGAGTAACCGTCAGCTCGATGCCGACATCCTTGATGTCGAAAGCTTTGATAGGGCCGGCGTCAGAAGGTCTGATGCTCTCGATAATCGGAACCTTGTTACCGATTTTGAAGGTGGCTTCGCGATGGTTGGCGGCCACAATATGGGGCGAAGATATGACGTTGGCTTTTTTATTGTCTTTCCAGGCGTTGAGAAATAGCTTCATGCGGTTTGGCGTCGTGACGAACACTTTGAGCCGGTCGCTTTTCGAAAGCGGATCGGCTTCGCCGATGGTTCCGTGGTCTACCCCGATGGTGCTGAGGGTGTTTTTGATGTTGAAAGGCTCTTTAACGAGATTCATCAGCTCAAAGTCAAAAAGGTCTTCGTCTGAGACCGTGAGTTCAACGACCAGAACTTCGATGAGCACCTGGCCGCTTCTGAAATCGAGGCTTTTTACAGTGTCGATAATCTCTTCAATAACCGGGTTTGCGGCATCTTTGGCCTTGATGATGATCGAGTTGGTCACCGGGTTTTCGCCGAGTTTGATGTCACCAGAACTGATTTCTTCTTCAAAAAGTTCTTTGACGGTGGTGATGATGTCATTCGAACGGGTGTACATCAGATACCAGGTGGTAATATTACCGCTTTTGCTTTTTGAATAGCGGGTTGAAATCAGATAATCGGGGTTGTAGTCATCGGGAAGTGATTTATCAGGCGTCGACAGCCCTGAAGCTTCTGAGTTCTGCGCTTCATCAGACTTATCTGAATTTTCAACAGCATCGGCTTTAACAGAGCCTTTTTCATCGGCAGCAGCAGTTTTTTCTGACTTTTCATCATCAGCTTTATTTGCTTCAACATCAGCTTTTTCCGACTTTTCATCGTCAGCCTTCTTTTCGTCGGCGTCAGCTTTTTCAGACTTCTCGCCATCCGTTTTATTTTCGTCAGACGACGAATCTTCCTTGGAATCTACATTACCGTCTTTCTCTTCAGAGACCGTTGATTGCTCGACCGAGGTTTGTTTATCCTGATCAGCGTCTTCGCCTCTGGCAGGTGCAACGATCATGAATGCAAGCAAAGCCAGCACCACAATCAGACTGGAAACAAATATTTTATGAATTTTCATTTATGCTGCCTTTCAGATTCTTGCGTTACAGATTCTCTGAAGTAAGGGTGATTTCAACATTGGCGGTGGCGCCCCTGCAGGTTGCCGAAACCTTGTCGAGCTGCCACGGGGCGGTGCCGGCAGTATATATTACAACCGCTGTGCCGCCAGAGGTCTTCACTGGATTGTCAGAAAAAGATCCTTTCTGGGAGCTGTCAAAAGAGACATCAATCCCGTCGCGGATTGGCGCACCATCCGGTTCAAAAACAACTGCAGTAAGGGTGGTGGTAGCGCCTGGCTTCAGGGCAGAACTGCTCGCAGCAAGCTGGATTTTATAACCCTGCCCCGATGAAAGCGGGCTGGCGACAGGGCCGCTAGAGCCAGAATCACAGGCTGACAGAACCAGAAGGGCAACAAGAAGCAGCGAAAACAAAAATAATTTTATTCTGTTCATTTTATTTCTCCTGAAAAACCGCTCATGGCCCAACCACAGTGATCTGAGCAGTGCCAGTAGCGCCAGTTGTCAGCGCATGAATTTTCGAAACGCCGGCCGTGGCGCTGGCGTTAAAATCAAAAAACATGTAACCATCGTCATTGGTTTTGCCCTCTTCCGGGGAGCAGTAGCAACCAAGCTCGGCGCTCAGGTAAACCGGGGCATTCTCGATCGGGCGTGAGAAAGTGTCGGTCACCAGAACCGATACCGGAACCCGCTCCTTAACCTTAACAGTATTCATTGAAGGCGCCACCTTTATAACAATCTGGGGTTTTTCGATTGAGAGTATCGCTGACGCGGAGGCATCACCACTGTAGGCTGTCAAAGTCGCGCTGCCCACTTCCTTGCCGGCGGTGAACTCAGAGAAGAAAACTCCATCGACAGGATTTCCGTCATCCGGATTAAAAGAACCGGCAAGAGAAGCACTCAGGTTAATTTTTGCAGTTGAAGGTGAGCCGGAAGCATCTTTGGCTATAACAATCACAGAAGCAGTCTGGCCCTGAAAAATTGAGTCTGGATTCACAGAAATGGTCAATACCGGACTGCTGACTTTCTGTTTTACGACTGTAATTGATTTTTCTGCTTTTGTGCCATTGATCATGGCAGTAAGAGTGCCAACCCCGGCAGTTTCAACATCGGGCTTGAAGGTGGTGGTAAACCAGCCATTCTCGACTTGGCCATACTCAGAACCGAAATCACCTTTCAGTGTCGAAGACAGCTTAACTTCGACTTCATTCGCAGGAACGCCATTTTCTGAAACGCCGATCGCAAGGGTTATCGCGCTGCCAGACTGAGTTGAATCAGCGCTGCTCACGACCTGGATTGTTGGATTAACCACCACCGGGTTCTGCACCAACAAAGACTGTGAATATGACTTTTCTCCTGCCATTACAATTATGGCCTCTGTACCAGGTTGCTTGCCGGCGGTGAAAACATTGGAAGCCCAACCTTTGGCAGTTTCAGCCGACTTGTCGTCAAAGGTTCCGCCAAGTTGTGATGCAAAAGCTAGTTTCGCTCCGTCGAGAGGGTGGCCATAACCATCTTTGACAAAAACCGAAAGTGCAATTGCCTGACCAGGTCTGACCGAAACAGAAGATGGTCTGAGGTCGACCTGAAGGTTGCCGGCTGTATCGGGGTCTGCTGTCAGACCAAGCCAGGCACTTGAAATGGAGTTACCGGAGCTGCTTCCGCCACCGCATCCAGCAACAAGAAATGCGAGCATCAGCAGCAGACAGACTGCGGGAAGAATGAACTTCTTCATGAAACCTCCGTAGCGGCAGAACGTCTCAAAAAAACTGCCGGAAGCTTAATATCATCTATGGGGGCTTCCCTGGTCTCTCATCTTCGGTCTGCACAATGTACATTAAATCTGAAGTGCCAATTATACTTTAGGAAAAATCAAAAATCAAACATCTCGCTCAAAGCAGTTGAGCGATGGTACATAAAACTCTAAAGGTTTACAGAACTCTGTACAGCAAAAAACTTATTTTGCTTTAAGAGCCGCCAGGAGTCGGCCGGCAGCGTTCCGCACCATATCGTTTTCATCCTGGGCGGCTTCCTGGGCAATTGTACCCAGCTCTGAAATCTGCAGTTTAGCTAAAGCCTCGAGGGCGTTAAGGCGGTTAAACCAGATTTCATCTTTCAGCAATCGGCGCAAAGAAAATTCGGCCTGCTGAAAGCCAAGGTCGCCAATGGCATCGATACTGAAAAACAGAGTATCGCGGTCTTTTAAAACCTCGACCAGCGGCTTGACGAACTTTTCATTTTTCAGCTGCCCCATCGCGCGCACGAGGTTGATTTTAAAAACCTTGCCGGCTTTTTCCAGTTTCTGAATCAGAAGGTCAGGTTTCAGGCTGCCCACTTTCGAAAGGCTTTCGACCGCGGCGGCCCGCACCTGTACCGATTCATCGTTGAGCATGGCAAGTATAGGTTCAACGGCGCCGGGGTAATTACTGACACCGAGTGCTTCGACGATGCGCTTGCGCAAAAACCATTCAGAACTGCCGGCATGCTTTTTCAAAACCTCAACCGCCTGTTCAGTTCCGATTTTTCCGAGGCCTTTTACGCAGTATAGACCCCGTTCGAGCGGCTCGGTCTGCAATTCTTCACTGAAAAGTTTCAGTGATTCAGGGTTTGAGGTTTCAGACAGATATTTCAGCACCCACATACGCCGATCGGCGTTAAGCGACCGATATTTTTCGAGCAGTTCATGCACTATGGTTTCATGCCGGGGCAGAAGGTATCTGATACTCTGCGAAAGTTTGGTTTCGTCAGGGAAATTAAGATAAAAACCAACGAGAACCTCGTCTACCTTACGCGAAGGCTTCATCATGGCTATAGCTTTAACAGCCGGCAGCACCAGATCAGGAGTATGCAGTGAAACGCCGGCTTTCAGGGCCTCAAGAGCCGGTTCATACTGAAGGGTTCCGAGAACTGCGGCAGCTTCGATAAAAAGCTTGTGACGCCCGGTATTCAGGCGTGAGGTAAGAAAAGCGGCTCCATCTTCTTTCAGATGCTCGACAAAAAGCCTGGCGACAAGCTGGCGCTCAACGACACTGCCGGTTTCAAAGATGGCGGCAAGCTGACTGAGCTTGTTTTCGTCAAGGGGTTTGAGACCAGGCAGTATCTGCTCAAAAAAGGTTTCGGCCTTGTTGAGCGCAGTTTCGAGAAGTGTCGCGAAAGAAGCTGAAGCCGCGTTGTTATTCATACTGAAAAATCAGTTCACCGCTGCCGGCATCTGGCCTTCGTATTTTTCGATGAGAAAGTTTTCTCGACCAACGACTTTGCCATCGGCTTCGAATTCGAAGACATAGTTACCAGGAGCCGGGAAAGCAAAGTTGCTGAGCACGATCATCGAGCGCGCCACGAGGCCGGGCTGGCCCTGAATCGGTGCCGAAGGCTTAACTTTGGGTATCTCAACACCCTCTGGCGGAATGATGTTAAGGGTAACATTAACCTTGCCAACGATTTCACCCCATTCGATGAACAGACAGAGCTTCGGAAAAGGCAGCGGGAAAGTCTGCACCAGAAGCTTTGAGCCAAGCACGCCCATCAGGCTGACGCGGCCGCCGAGTTCCTGGCGAATATCTTCACAGACGAGAACGCATTTGTATTTGAGACTGCTCATTCTTGTTTCCTTTATCTTTTTCAGGGCTTGAGGCCCTGGTTTCGGCGAAATTCAATAAAACTCCGCAGTATCAGAGAAGCGGCAACCGCATCTATGACGTCGCGGCGCTCTTCGCGGCGCATGCCGGATTCGATCAGCGAAGCTTCAGCAATTTTGCTGGTGAAGCGTTCGTCGAAAAAGCTTATCGGCAGCGCAATGCGTTTTTCGAGCTCGTTCTTAAAAAAGCGCGCCCGTTCGCACGACTCGCGCTCAACACCATCAAAAGAAACCGGCAACCCGATAACGACAGCTTCTGCTCCCTCACGGTCAAGAATTTTTACCACCTCTTCGACCGCGGTTTTGCCGGCCTTCACCACACAGAATGGTGAGGCGGCAATTTCAAGACGGTCGCAGGTCGCTACGCCGATGCGTTTCTTGCCGATGTCGAGAGCGAGAATCTTCATCAGCTGCCCAATGCCTGCGAAACCAGTTTTTCGGCTTCGACGAGAGCTGCATCGATCTTTTCGACATCCTTGCCACCGGCAGTGGCCATGTCGGGGCGGCCGCCACCGCTGCCACCGGCAACTTTCGCGATATCTTTTATCAATTTGCCGGCATGCAGGCCTTTTTTGACCAGATCACCGGTAAGCTTGAGAACGAAACCGGCCTTATCGCCACCGGTAGCAAGCAATACCAGAGTCTTTTCGGCGGCATTGCCGACCAGTTCGTCTGAGATTTCCTTCATTTCGTCGACGCTCAGGCCTTCGGTGCGCGACATGATCACCGACACACCACCGATCTGACGGGCACTGGCTTTGACGGCGTCGATACGGCCACGTGCATCTGATTTGCGCATTTTATCAAGTTCGCGGCGCAGTTCTTTTGCTTCACTGACGAGTTTTTCGGCCTTGAGCATCAGAGTTTTCTGGTCGCAGTCGAGAACTTTGGCCAGTTCTCTTTCGAAGCGCCGCATTTCGTGCAGAACTTCAAGAGAGGCGTTGCCGGTAACCGCTTCGATGCGGCGCACGCCGGCAGCGATAGATGATTCAGAGGCGATCGAGAACAGGCCGATTTCGGCTGAATTTCTGATGTGAGTGCCGCCGCAGAGTTCTTTTGAATAATTGCCAACACTGATCATGCGCACCCGGTCGCCGTATTTTTCGCCAAACAGCGCCATGGCACCGGTTTTTACCGCTTCATCGAAGCTGGTTTCTTTAACCATTACGTTGTGGGCGGCAAGAATCTGCTCGTTAACCCGGTTCTCGATCTTTTCGAGAACTTCGGGGCCGATGGATTCAAAGTGTGTAAAGTCGAAGCGCAGGCGCTCGGGGTTGACGAGCGAACCGGCCTGCTTGACGTGATCGCCGAGGATTTCCTGCAGGGCCTTGTGCAGCAGGTGGGTCGCGGTATGATTGCGCATGGTCGAACGCCGGGTCGGGTTATCGACGGTCATGACCACTTCGTCACCCTTTTTAAAGCGCCCGGCGCCTTTCCAGGAACCAATGTGCAGATAAACATTTTCGGCTTTTTCAGTGGTTTCGACGACGAATTCGCCGCCCTTGCCAGCTATCAGACCCTTATCGCCAACCTGGCCGCCTGATTCTGCATAGAACGGGGTTTTGTCGGTGATAACCAGAACTTTTTCTTTGGCTTCGACGACATCAAGGACTTTGCCCTTGTCATCGAGGGTTTCATAACCGGTAAAGGTGGTTGCCGGGTAATCACCGGGGTTGACGGCCTGAAAGTTAACAAACGCGGAAACGACATTGGCGCGGCCGCGTTCACGCTGCTTTTCAAGTTCGCTGTTGAAAGCGGCTTCGTCAACTCTGATCTTTTCTTCGCGGCAGATTTCGCGGGTCAGGTCGAGCGGGAAACCGTAGGTATCGTGGAGCTGAAAGGCGCGTTCGCCGCCAAGAATGTCTTTTTTACCGTGTTTCAGTTCAGCGATGAATTCGCTGAGCATTTCGCTGCCGGTTTTAAGCGTCTGCAGGAAACGCTCTTCCTCATTTTTGACGATGCGCATGACATGCTGGGCGTTTTCAGCCACTTCGGGGTAGTCGCTCATGATTTCGGCCACGGTCGGTATAATCTGGTGCAGGAAGGGTTTGTCCTGGCCGAGATAGCTGTAACCAAAGCGTGAGGCACGGCGCAGAATCTTGCGCAGAACGTAGCCACGGCCTTCGCTGCCGGGCAAAGCGCCGTCTGCGAGTGCGAAAGACAGGGCGCGGGCATGGTCAGAAACTACTTTGAGAGCGGTTCTGATTTTGGGTGATTCGTTGAATTTATGACCGGTAAGGTTTTCGACCTTGTTGACGATGCCGACAAACACATCGTTTTCGAAGTTGTCGAACTTGCCCTGCAGAATCGAGGCAAGGCGTTCAAGGCCCATGCCGGTATCGATATTCTTGCGTTCAAGCGGAGTCAATGTGCCGTCTTCAGAACGGTCATACTGGGTGAAAACCAGGTTCCAGAATTCAAGAAAGCGGGCGCAGTCGCAGCCTGGGGCGCAATCAGGACTTTTACAGCCGATTTCCGGGCCCTGATCGATGTAAATTTCTGAGCAGGGGCCGGAGGGGCCGACACCGATGGTCCAGAAGTTGTCTTTATCACCGAGCTTAACGATGCGGTCGCGGGGAACGCCGATGTCACGGTGCCAGATTTCGAGAGCTTCGTCATCACTGTGATGCACGCTGACATAAAGCTTGTCGGTGGGCAGGTTCACTTCTTTGGTGATGAATTCCCAGGCCATGGCGATCGCTTCTTTCTTGAAGTAATCGCCAAAGCTGAAGTTGCCGAGCATTTCAAAGAAAGTATGGTGGCGGGCGGTGTAGCCGACGTTTTCGATGTCGGTGGTTCTGAAACACTTCTGACATGATGCGGCACGGCTCAGATCTTTTTTGAGACCAAGAAAATATGGTTTGAAAGGAGCCATACCGGCACTGATGAAAAGAATGGTCGGATCATCCTGCGGAATCAGGGGTGCGGATTTTTCGACCTTATGGTTGTGGCGACCGAAAAAATCGAGGTATTTCTGGCGGATGGTGGCGGTTTTCACTGGGTGTCTCCTTGGCTTATGGCAATGGCTATATACTTATACAGGAATTATTCGTATTTTGCATTAAGAATTCTTGAATAGATGCGGGTAACGAATGTTCGCTGCTTGATCGGTTTTCCTTCAGAGTCGAACATTTCGTGCATCGACAGTTGAACTTCGATGCCCTTGATTTTGCTGATATCACGCAACCCCTTCGGTGAAGGGTTCGAGGGATGATAATAATGCGGGGTAAGATAGTTGCGGTAATCAGCCATGCTTTCTTCGGGGTTGCGATTACGGAAGATGGTTCCGTCAGTGCCCCAGATTTTGAGGTAACTCATCTGTTTGGTTATCAGAGCTTTTTTAACCCCACCCTCGACCTGGCGATAGATGATTTTGTCGCGCGTCGGTGAATCGAGATGTTTCTCCGGCCCCTCATAGGTATAAGTAACCTTCTGCGGGGCAGTACCACCGCGGGGTGGAACCATGATGGTCAACTTGAACAGCAGGGCATTTTCTTCGTCGAAAAGGCTGCTTTTAAAAATCGTATCGAGCTCGACGACTTCAGTCATTTCGCGCAGATCGCGCTCGATGACCATGAGAAAATTGCGGGCTTCGTGCAGCGTGTCTAGCGACTGACGCTGGCGCTCGAGACTCATAAAAGTGCGGTTGATCAGGGTATAGCCGAGCACAAGAACGATGCCGAAGATCAGAATCGAGATCATCACTTCGACGAGAGTAAAAGCCCTTCTGCATTTATGAATGGTCTGCATGGTTTTGGCTCCTCAGGGCTTGTTCAAGGGCATCGGGAAAGATGCATTCAGGCCTGCCCCGAGGGTTTCGTCGCCCAGGAGGGTAGCCAGTTCGAAAGACTTTTCGTTGTTCTTTTTGCCCATTACCGCTTCGATGAATTTAACGATGACTCTTATGCGTATGCGGCGCTTCTGCAGTTCAAAATCAGGTTTGGAAGGATCTGGATCGATGTTGGGATAGAACGAAAGCCTTGTTTCACGGGCATATTCAACACCCGGGGTGTTCCAGACGCCGTTCAGTTCGAGGGGCAGCACGACTTCGGTAAATGGCCCTTCAGCCGGATCAGGGGCGGCGACCTCGATGATCTTGCGCAACTCTTCGAATGGGCGGCTTTTGAGCTCTTCGATTTTCTGAAGAGCGAGATTGCAGGCAACGACTTCATTGATGCTTTTGTAGGTGACCTTTTCAGAGACACCGAAAAGCAGAATGACCGGTAACATAACCAGTGAAGCCACCGACAGAGCCACCAGTATTTCTACCAGGGTAATGCCGGCGCTTTTTTTATCAGCAGAAGAAAAATTTTTCAAAAGCTGTAAACTCCTTCCTTCAAACGACCGATAGGGATAGCAAAGAAGAATTATTGAGGTCAAACAAATGAAAGTTAACAGAAAACATTTCGGTCTGATACTTGCGTCTCTGATGGCTCTTTCGTTCAACAGCCATTTTGCTCAGGCTGCCAAAAAGACTGGCGAAGCTTTCAAGCCCGGCAAGGCCTATGCCTTTAAAAAGGTTGGCAAGGAATACGTACGCCTGCCTCAGATAACTCCGGGGCCCGTGGTCGTAAAGAAAACCGGCATCAGAATCGACCGCAACTATGTCTACATTGGCGGCTATGTGGTCAACACCACCGAAAAAGCCATCGATCACCTGCGCATTTTCCCGTCTTTTGCCGATACTTCGCTGAACAACAGCAAGCTGGTCGAGCAGCTCAACCATGACGAGAAGAATCTGGCTCCCAAAGAAACCAGAAGATTCGTCATCATGCGCTCTGTGGCCGAACTGGCACCACTGCTTTCTCACAATATTCCCCTTAATGATAACTGCATTCTCAATTGCCGGGAGATTTAACCGGCAGCTGTTCAATACTGCCTATCGCGCTGTCCCAGTCGGGCCCCTGAGTTTCAGGGGCCTGTCTTTTCATCAGCTTGAATATATTCACATAGGCATCTTTGGCCTTGCCCTGCATGTTCTTTTCTTCATAAACCTTAGCCAGTCGATCATAAGCATAAACCAGAGCGTCGACATCTTCTGAAGAACCACCCTGCGCCCGAAGTTTCTCGTCGAGCAGGCTTTCGAGCTTCATGATGCCGAGGTTGTCTGAATCTTCAAGCGCCATGACCGCATCGCGCAGCTGCAGGGAAGTGGGCGACTGCAGGCGACGGCGCAGTTCTTCGCGCTCGGTCTGAAACCTGGTCGCAGTCTCGCGTGAAGCTTCGTATTTCTGAATTGCAAGAATACGTCTTTCTTCGCGCAGATTTTTGGCTTCGAATTTTTTATTGAGTGCTTCTGATTGAGAAGCGATACCCATTTTCACCAGCTGCTCCTGGTGCGCCTTGAGGTCGAGGGCTTTGCCGCCAAAATACTTCGAGGGTTTGAGAAAAGCGAAAGCTCCCTCAGATTCCCCGCCTGGCCCGGCCTCAGGGTTGATTATTCCGGAGCGGGAAAGGTGAAGGACAAAAACCGTCGCCAGTCCGATAATTATCGCAGCGGCACCAAGCAGATAGGGATTTTTCCACAGAGGGGTCTGCGGAACCTGATTTTTTTTGCCTGGCGGGTTTCTCAGCGGATACAGAGGTCGAACCATAGAAATCCTTTTTAAAATACCATTTGCGGGCTGCTGACAGAAACAGACAAACTGCCGGCAACCTCGGTTACAGAAGTATAACAGAGCGGCTGTACACTGTCTAGAATTTATTCTGCTTGCCAAGGTTTGGGCCTTGTGCTATAAGTCAATCAGATGGTTTACTGGCGAGCCAGATATAAACGCACGTAAAACCGGAGAGTGCTTTGACCGATCCACAAAACATTCAACAGACCTATGACCGTTTCAGTTCGCTTTATGACCTGATCTTCAGGCCTTATCTCTCTTGGGGCCGCGACCGGGCAATTGAAGTTCTTGCTCCGACACGTGGCTCAAAAGTTCTTGAGATAGGCGTCGGAACGGGCTTGAGTCTTGAATATTACCCCGACCATGTTGAAGTTGTCGGGTTTGATTACAGTTTCGGTATGCTCCGTGAAGCGAAGCAGAAGGCTCGCGAAGAAAGCCATTGTCGAGTTGACCTGATGCAGATGGATGCGCAGAATCTGGCCTTTTCAGACGGCGCCTTCGACTTCGTCATGGCAGCTTACGTGTTAACCGTTGTTCCCGACCCGGAGAAAGCCGTCAGAGAGCTGTTCAGAGTGGCCAGGCCAGGCGCAAAAGTCGTTCTGGTAAACTACCTGCGCAGCAACAACAAATTGATCGGCCTGATCGAAGACATACTGCACCCGGTTTTTTCAAGACTGGGTCTGTTCACGCTCGATCACGATCTGCCGGGTCTCCTGAAAAAATATGGGGCAGAAAAATTAAGAATCGAACCCACTTCTTTTCTTAAAACGCACCATATTATTTCGTTCAATGTTCCTGCCTGAACAAGCCCTGCAAAACTACAGCCACCACTTTTCAGAAAAGACTGAGACTGTCAGAGACAGCAAGGTCGGCCAGTTTGCAGAAGCCTGAATTTCAAGACTCAGCAGGAACCACGAAGCCCGGACTTCGCAAAAAACCGGGTAAGCGCGGTCTTTTCATACTGCGTCTGAAACTAAAGTGGCAAAGCCACGAAACACAATGGAGCTTAACGTGAAAACAGACTCAAAAAGGGGCGCAAAGCCTGATGACAGGCAGCAGCCCGACAAAGAATTCGCCCGCATCAAAGAAGGCATCAGAGAACATCAGGCAAAAATTGCCGAAAGCCTTCGTCAGAGGGTTGGCAGCGGCGACTGGAAACTGACTGAAGTGGATTGTCAGCTCGACGGCGGCAAAGATAAGCTCGACCTGGTTTTCAGTGCCCCCGACGGGAAAAAAGAAAAATACATCATCATCGATATTTCGGTACCACACCTTGGAGTTGGCCAGAAATACGGTCTGCCCGGCAAAGCCAAGCTGTTTCAAAAAGAACGCGAAGTTTCGGCGCTGCGCATCAAAAAGGCCATCTTTCTCATCCGCAAGGGCACAGAAAGCATCAGCACGCAGCCAGGTCGCATCCGCTGCCCGATTATCGAAATTCAGCTTGAAAGCATCGTTAAGCCTGAACCACCGGTCGAAAAGAGGCCGGCGGCAGCTGGTCAGGCTGAACGGACAGAGCGAACCGGCGACAACAATCGTAATCGTCGTGAGCCAGCAAGAGAAGGCAGAAATCAACCGGCAGGTACGCCCCAGGAAACTTCGGCGACCTCGGAGCAAAAGCCGGGCACCGGCATTGCCGGCGTCTCACAGGATCTGCTGTTTGCGCTGAAAGAGGCGATAGTACACGAATGCCTCTCTACCATGCACAAACGCTGCAACAAATATGTCAGAAAGGGTCTGTGGCGCTGGATCGAGCGCGAAATCATGGACCCGAACGTACATTTTTATCTGATCATTCTTTCGAGCATCTATCAGGGCAAAACCGGCGAAATCCTCAGCCGGCGCTTCAAAAATGTTGAAGACTATTCGGCTAAGCCCGATGAAGTCATTTCTGCAATTTTTTCGCGCGACAACAACCTCGCTGACGAAATCAAAAAAGATTCGGAACGACACCGCCGCGCCCTGACCAAGTTTCTTGTCTGTTTCAGTCAGACACCGCCGTTTGAATATCTGAAATCCGTATTTCTCAAAGATTTCCGCAGCTTCAACGACGGCCTCAGAGCGAGAATGTCGGTTTATTCGACCCTTGAACAGCTTCTCGAACGCTGCGGCTTCGAAGGCGAAAAAGAAACCAAATACCCTCTCGAAATTCTTGACGAGCTGAAGATCTTCCAGGGCATCATGACCGGGAATTATGCGGCTCTGCGCACTGAAAATGCAGCCAAAAAACTCAAACACCTGGTGCCTCAGGTCGAATGGAGCAATGAAGATATTTATTCATTGCGCAACCAGCTGGCTAAAGCCTTGAATCTGCCGGCCCAGGAATTCAACCTGAATGCCTTCCTGCCTCAGGCGTTTTTCCAGGATGCCAGAGTAATGGCCGAAACAAGAAAAGAAGCCATCAGACTTCCGTCACAGCCAGGCCAGAAACATGCGGCGCCAGTCAATGCCACACCTGCAGCAGAACCAGAAAAAGAAACTGTCGAGCATGACAATAAGCCCGCAGACGATGCCAGACCTGCTGAACAGCGGCCAGCCAGACGCGATCGAAAGGCTGAATTTTTCGAACGCCGCAAGGCCGAAAAGCTTGCCAGGCAGCAGTCAAGACAGACCGCAGGCGAGACAGCCCAATCTGCAAAAGAAACCATTGCCGAAACAGGAGAACAGGATTCAGCTTCACGGCCCATCAGTGTTAAATCGATGATCGAAAATCAGGCCGGCGCAGAACCAGTTGTTGACCAGCCCCAGAGAGAATCACGTTTACACAACCAGGATTGCGATGAAGCAAAACACCGCTACTTCGAAAATTTTGGCGGTCATCTCGAAGAAGACAGTGATGCCATAAGACTCGCCCTGGCAATGGTTCGCCATGAACAGGAAAAGGCTGAAGAAAAAGCCGCGAAAATTGCACAGCCTGTTATAACTGATGAGACTGATGAATTCGGCGAAAGCGAAGACACTTATCGCCCGCCTCTCAAATCAATGCCTGGCCGGGTTCCGACAAGCGTCAACCCGCCGCCGCGCAGACCGGCACGCCCGCAGACGCCTGATGGGCAGCCGAGCAGCAATCGCCTCGACCGCAAACGCCGCTTCTCACGCAACGGTCAGAATCGCAACCGGCCGAGAAGACCCGGCAACCCTGGAGTTAATCGATGAGCAAACTGCCGCCACACATGATCAAACGCATGATTTTCATGTTCTGCGTCATGTTTCCGGTTCTGCTGTATGCTGAGTTTACCGGCCGTAATTCGGTTCTCGTAGCAGCAGTTACCGGCGGCGTCGCCAGCGGGGTTTCGGTGGTTCTTTTTCCTGATCCGGAGCATCTTAAAAGTCTGAAAGACAAAGATAATGACAAGTGAGCCGGTAGTCGGTCTCGATCTGGCCGACAAACTGGGCATCAGCGTTATCGACCGCAAAACCGAAAAACTGCTTTTCAGTGCCAGCATCTCACTGGCACGCGGCGATACCCAGAAGCGCCTGCTAAGACTGCGTGAATGCCTCATCGAGGTGTTCACGCGGTTCAATCCGGTCGAAATCGCGATTGAAGACGTGTTTCTGCCGGCGAAAACTTCGCCACGCACCCCGATCGCTCTCGGCGAGCTTCGCGGTGTTGCAAGGCTCTGCGCTGCAGAAAGAGAAATTCCGGTCTTTTTTTACCCGCCCCGTAAAGTAAAAATGGCGGTTACCGGTTTCGGCAATGCCAGCAAAGAAGACGTGGTGCACTGGATCGAGAACGAATTCAGGGTTAAAGTCAAAGACCATAACGAGGCTGATGCAATCAGTATCGCCTGGACCCACATTCTCGAAAGGCGCTTTTCAATGTGTCAGACTCAGGCCTGACAATCAGATATTCTGTCGCGCATAAGTTGATGAATTGCGCCTTTGCCTAATCAGTCGCTCTCGGCAGATAAGTCAGAACCATTCGTTCAATGAATCTGTGAGAAACAACCACAAACATGCAAAAATAAGGCAAGGCAACGACCAGCATCAGACCAAACCGCAATTTAAACCATATCTGATCGAACTCTTCTAACAATCTGGTCATGATCACCAGGTCAAAAATGCAGACCCCGATAATAATGTTGCGTATAAGCTCTATTGTTCCCTCTGTTCCGAGAAAATTAAAAAGCGGAAACCAGATTTTAATATAATTTGTATGCATTTCAGGTTGAGCGACCATCGGGGCAAAAAACCTGGTAAAAAATGCCAGCAGCAAATAAAAGCCAAACCAGTAAAGAATGATCATGCCATTTTTCGAACAAAACCAGCTATTTTGTTCCTGTTCCATAAGTTGCTCCTCAATCTGAACTGAAGCTATCTATGCGACAGCAATACTCTCACCGGACTTATTTCTGATCACTATAAAAAGAATATAACCCAGAAAAGTTTGCAAACAAATGATTATTTGCATATCGGTGCCGTTCAATGAAATTTACCCTGGGATTCGCTTATGAAGAGGCAAGAGCAGAGCAGAAAATAATGTTATAATATCGTATGGTTAAATTTCCTGCGCGCCTTTTTATCATCTGCCTGATCATGTTCCTTCCAGGGCTTATCTCAGATCACAGATGCGCACCCAGCGATTCTGTATTTTTATCTGCCGGCATCTGTGCGGCACAGACAATAATCGAAAAGCCACTGCCACACAACCGCTATTCCACAACACTTTATTTCAGTCAGGATTTCGGCAAAAAAACGGTTTCAGGCGACAGAGTCCAGGCTGAAAATAATGATCTGCTGCATGAGAAGCTTTTCAGCGCCTTTTATGCAAAATTCGAAAGCAGAGCCTACCAGAACTGGAACAAACTTCCCGGAATTCCGCGGGAAATTCAAAGCTTCCCGGAAGAAGCGATCATAAAAACTATAAGAGCGGCTATAGCCGAGAAATCCCGGCCTGTCAACGGCATGCAGATGATTCTGATTCCGCAGTTTTCCGATTTAAATTTCACCATAGACGGCAGGCTCGATGAGCCTGAATGGGAAACAATGGCAGCAAAAATAATGACAGGCATCAACGGCTGCAGAAATCTGCTTTATCTGGTTTCAGACGGCTCCGAACTTTTTATCGGCTGCGATGCCATTGACGAAGTCACGCAGACCGGGTTCGACCAGTTCCGCTTTTATCTGCACCCCTGCACTACCCCGCTGATCGTCAACGAGCGCATACATGTCGACAGCAATCTGACCGCGATTCGCCAGACCAGGCTTAAATGGCGAAAAGAACCACCTTCTGATGATTCTGAGCGCTGGAAGACCTACCCGATCTCTGACTGGAACATTTATGGACTGGCCTCCGGCACATCTTTTTTTTCAACGCATAAAACCTACGAAGCTTCGATCAATCTCAAAGAAAGTGGCATATACGCCGGTGTTCCATTTGCGGCCTTTGTCGAGATCGAGACCGACCCGGTTTACGAGGGCAAAAAGTTCAAAAACCGCGTCCATTCTGGAGAACTCGGGACTCAGGAATACCCGGTATGGTTTCAGATACAGAAGATTTCTGCCGAATCTCTTGAAAAACCTGCGATTCTTGATACTTTTTCCGATTGAGCACGGTCATTTTGATGGCCCATTTCTTCTTCATACAAGGACTCATTTGTGAACAGAAACAGGAAAATACTGTTACCGGTAATGCTGTTTTCGTTTCTGCTGGTTGCTCTGACCGGGTTTGCACAGCTGCCGCCCAAAATTGAAGGCATGCCGCCGATACCAGAGAACGCCCAGTTCAACATCGATCTGGCAGATATTTACGCTGAGTTTTTTCCCGCAAAAAATACGGCCGAGATCATCTGCAACCTTTGGCTGACCTGCAATGGCAGCGACCCGGTGCTGCTGAAAATGGAAGGCGAACTGCACCACATGAAGGTTTCTTCGCCATCGAAACAGAATCTGACCTGGGTTTATATCAGGCCCTATCTGCATCTCGACAACCTGCCCGGCGGCAGCCATCAGATCATTTTCGAGTATCTGGTCAAGCATAACGGCATCAGCAGCCCAGGTTTGATTGCAACCAACGACCTCAGGCTCGGCGTCAACACGTTCTGGTATCCTCGCAATGTCGCTTCAGACAGCCACCAGGTGATTCTCAACCTCGTCACCTCGCCTGAATACCCGGTCACATCAAATGCGCCCGTCTACAAAGATGTGCCGAACAATCTGAAACGCCTGCGACAGATGGTTCTGGCCAACCCGCTTGCCGAAGGTCTGCTTCTTGACTAATAATTATCGCTGGCTCGACCCGCGCGGCCTGCTGCAAGGCTCATGGCCGGCCCGGGCCGGAAGACTGCTGCTGATTCTTCTGACACTGCTTTTAATAGGGTTTCCGCTGCACAACCCCGACGTTTTACGTTATCCTTCTCACCTGGAAAACTACATCGAAGAATACGCAGAGTTTATACTTGACCCGTTCGGCGACAATTTTTTCCAGACGCAGATAGAAATAGCCGGCGGCAGATGGAAACGCAGTTTCCGGATTGAAGAATTTGACGGAAAATACTGGCTATTCAAGGAAGATCTCGAAAAAACCGGAGAAAATCAAGATATTGCAGAGCCGGAGCTTCCTGCCGGTCTGGCATCTGACACCGGCGAAGCCTTAGTCGGGCAACGGTGCATCCGCAGCCGGAGTGAAATCAACGAACTGGTTATAAAAGACCTGAGTTCCGGCAAAGAGTATGTCGTCAACGATTACGTTGGCTTTTTCAGGATTTCAGACCGCGAACACCGCCTGAAGCCTCTGAATCAGGAAAACTACCTGACACTGCTGACTCTGAAAGGCAAATGGAAAGCACAGCTGCTTGCCGCAGAGGAGCTTTTCGGCAACCGCCTGATTTCCTTCAGGCTGTTTGTTCCTGATGAACTTTTTGAACAGATCAACCGCTGGCCGGACTGATTTTTGCGGGGCCTTATTTCAGAAACAGGTAGAAATGGCGGACAAAATCAGTGATATCGAGGCCGGTAAACTGCAGATCGACCTTGCGGCCGAAAAGCTCGCCAGTCATGCGACTATTGGCGGCATCTATCTTCAGGTCGAGCTTGCGTTCGCCAAGATAGCCGTTCAGAGTGCCATTTTCGACATTCCAGAACAGTTCGAGAATCGAACAGCTGACGCCGCCCATCGACTGACCAGCCGGCCAGTTGATGCCGTTCCAGTAGAAGATACCGTAAACTTCGCCTTCCTGGCGGTGTTCGTCGGGGTTGAGATAGGTGACGATATCGACCGGGGTTCCGTGGGCAATGCCCTTCATAGTGTGCCCTTCCGCATCGACCTGAATATCGATAACATTCGCACCGGCTTTGCCCTTTATTGTCAGCGAAGTTTTATCAAATGCGACATAATATGACTTTTCACCAATGGTACCTTCGATGAGGCCATGACTGGGCATGCTCTGGCGCAGTCTGACTTCTTCGACAAGCTGTCGACTCAGGGTTTCCAGGCGATCGGCATTACCAGCCAGAGACGGAGCGGCCACTTCGAAAGGCAGTGGAGACGGTTCGGTGATTTTCCAGAGAGTCATGGCTGCATCTGGATCATTTTCAACGAAAGAGCGCCCGGCAACGGTGATCAGGCCACCGTCAGGCGAGAGAACCACCAGAGTCGGAATCGAGCTTACTTTAAAGCGTTCACGTAGAGCCAGAGCGGCGGGCGAGCGGTATTCAACCGCCGGCCACTGCATATCGAGATTTTTCATGTATTTGAACTGCTCTGCCTTGTTTTTGTCAGAACTGACGAAAACCACTTCGAACTCAGAGGCGTTGGCATTGCGGAAAGCCACCATTTTTGGCGAGAAACCTTTGCACGATGAGCACCAGTCGGCGGCATAGTAGATACCGACATATTTACCGGCCAGCGCTTCGACAGCGACCGAGTTGCCGTCACGGTCGATCAGACCGGCAGGAAAAAGCTTATTCCAGGCCTCAGGCACGGCAGCCGCCAGGCTCGAGGCAACAAACATGCAGATTGCAATTAAAAACAGGACTTTTCGCCAGAGCATAAAAACCTCCACTCTGAGTTACTCTATACATTTTGAGTTTATCACAACTTCTCCAAAAGCAAAACTCGCGGTCAATCATTTCAGACAGCCTGGCGAACCCTGCCTTTGCCGCTCTGCTCGGTCATTTTCAAGCCTCGTCACTTGTCAGCTTTAAAAGCACAGAATCAATGGCTTGCGCGTCAGCCATGCACACTTGTATCCCTGAGGGAAAAACAGTGATCTAAGCCGCTGTATGCAAGATTCCCGCCTGCGGGACTGCCTATTTAATCAATGAAAGCGTTTTTTTTGACGCCCCATACATCGCACATGCCGCTTCAGCAAAAGACCTATTTGTATCATAACGCTGAGAAATCGAACAAGTCGCCACGCCCACTGCGCGGAAATGACTGCAAAACCAAGAACTTAATTTGCCAAAGTACTGGTTTTTCAGAAAAAATCGATGCTTTTGCCCAAGCATTCGGGCAATCAGATTTTAAATGCCGATAATTTCGTACCGGTTATTTTATCTCTGCTGCTGAGACCCCTTAAAACTGGCCTTTAATGGAAAATTAAATCAGAAGTTGCAGTATTGCCGAGTTTGTGATAAATATAGCAAACGAACTTTTGCAGGAATTACCGCAAAATCAACGCATTATTTATCAGGAGAATTGCAGATGCAAAGTCGCGTTAAGTGGTTTGATAACGTTAAGGGCTATGGTTTCATCGAAAGCGCCGAAGGCCAGGATATCTTCGTTCACTACAAGCAGATCGAAGGCGATGGCTACAAGACCCTGCGCGAAGGCCAGCAGGTCGAATTCGAACTTTCTCAGGGCGCTAAAGGGCCGCTGGCAACCAACGTCAGACTGCTCGCTTAAGCAACGAACGAATGTTATGGGGGCGATGACGGAAAACCGTTTCGCCCCTTTACTTATTTAATCCGGTTCAAAGTTTTTTTCGAAGGGATGTTTAAAATCGCATGATAGAAGAACTGAAGCTGAATTCAACCCAGGAACAGCGACTGCAGGTCATCGAAGACCTCAGAAAAGAAGGCATTGACCCCTATGGTCAGCGCTATGACCGCACCCACTCATCGGAACAGGCCAAAGCTGAATTCGAGAAGGCTGAAGCCCAGGCAGCCGAAAAAGAACATTTCACCACCGCCCCGATGAAACTCGCCGGCCGCATTGCTGCCAAACGTGACCAGGGCAAAACAGCTTTCGTTCATATCACCGACCAGGCCGGAAAAATTCAGGTTTATATCCGCAAAGATGTAATTGGCGAAGAAAATTTTGCCATGCTCAAACGCCTTTATGCCGGCGATATCATCGGCGTCGAAGGCCCGGCTTTCAGAACCAAAACCGGCGAAGTCTCGATCCGCGCCGAAAAAATCGTCATTCTGTCGAAGTCGATCAATCCGCCACCCGAAAAGTTCCATGGCCTGACCGATGTCGAAATGCGCTACCGCCAGCGCTACGTCGACCTGATGTCAAACCCGGAAGTGCGCGAAACCTTCCTGAAGCGCAGTCAGATCATGCAGAGCATTCGTGAATATATGGCCAGTCAGGGCTATCTCGAAGTCGAAACCCCGATGATGCACACGGTCGCCGGTGGCGCTGCCGCCCGCCCCTTCATCACTCACCACAACGCCCTCGACATGGAACTCTATCTGCGCATCGCACCTGAACTTTATCTCAAGCGCCTGCTCGTCGGCGGCTTTGAGCGCGTCTACGAAATCAACCGCAACTTCAGAAACGAAGGCATTTCGATCAAGCACAACCCTGAATTCACGATGATGGAAGTTTACCAGGCCTATGGCGACATGGAAACCATGATGGATCTCTCAGAAGAGGTCATCTGCCACGCCGCGAAGAAGTTTTTCCCGGATCTGAAAGTCGTGCATCAGGAAAAGGAGCTCAATTTCACCCGACCCTGGCGCCGCGTCAGCATGCTCGACCTGGTGCGCGAAGTCACCGGCTGCAATGAGCTTACCTACAGCTGCAGCCGCGAACTGGCCGCCGAACAGGCAAAAAAGCTGCATGTTCCAATCGAAAAGAACGACAGCGCCGCCAAGATCATAGTCAAAATCTTCGAAGAAAAGATCGAAGCCACATTGATGGACCCGACCTTCGTCTTCGGCTACCCGAAAGAAACCTCGCCACTGGCCAAAGGCAGCAAGGACGACCCGGCAAAGGTCGACCGTTTTGAACTGTTCATCTACGGCCGCGAAATCGGCAATGCCTTCTCTGAACTCAACGATTCAGAAGACCAGCTCGCCCGTTTCGAAAACCAGATTTCGCAGCGCGAAGCCGGCGACGATGAAGCCCACCAGATGGACACCGACTATGTAAATGCTCTCAGATACGGCATGCCGCCCGCCGGTGGTCTTGGTCTCGGTATCGACCGCATCGTAATGCTGCTGACCGACTCGGCTTCGATTCGCGACGTCATTCTATTCCCGACCATGCGCAAGCGCGTGGCCGGTGCCGCAGAAGAAACTGCCGGCGAAGCAGAAGAGCAAAAATAATCACGTTCTGACGCTAAAATCCCCGGGGCCAGTGCTCCGGGGATTTTTTTACACGTTTTTTTAAAGCTTCACAAGCCAGGTCTGCCAGATTGGCAGCCTCGCCTGCAGGCGGGCGAAACAGGTTTTACTTCAGGGTGCGGCGCAGGGCTTTAACGCGCTCTTTGGCCTGCAACATTTTCGTCTGGGCTTCAAGAATCTGCTGTTTGCTGCCGGAAGCTGCCATCAGCTGGTTATATTCGGCAAAATACTGGTAATAAAGCTCTTCAGCCCTGCCAAGATCGTTGATGCTGTCGAACTGGTTGCTGCCAACCGTAGAAGGAAGCTCGGGAGCAGTAGCGGCGTTACCGGGCAGCGGTGACACCGCTCCGCCGGTCGCAACGCCGATATTTTCGACGGAGGCACTCGGAAGCGGGGCAACCGGACTCTGTGCACCAAAATTGAAGACTCTGCCAAACCAGCTTGAAATACGGCCCCAGAATGAGGTGCTGCTGGTAGAGGTTGTCGAAGTCGATGCGGTCGAGGTTGAGCCGGCACTCTGGTTCGTCGGCTGGGCGGTTCCGCCAGATGCTGAGCCAACCAGACCTGCCGAAGCCAGAACTCCGTAAAGATCACGGCTGACAGTGCGTGAACCACCGTTCACATAGTCAAGAATTTCGTTGAGCGACATTTTGCCCTGGCTGTTATCGAGAAGAATCTTCGCCAGAGCATCTTTTTCGTCAGGGTACATTACCACATACTTTCTGCAAAAATCGCGCAGTGAATAATGCGGGCCGGTGCGAGAAATCACATTGAAAGTCTTTTCCTTGCCGCTGCTGATCTGATTAAAACTGTCATACAGGGTCTTGGCGATAAAGAGTTCATTGCGTGACATTTCGTTGAAACTGTTGCTCTTCAGAAAAGCCAGAGTGCTGAGATTATTCAGGTTGAACGAAAAGACCATGCCGTTATTCTTGCTTGCGGCGAAAGCATTGCCCCAGCCTTCGACCCAGGCGGTGTTGTCATTGGGCAGAATCTCGTCGAGATAATGTCTGCCATCAGTGCCGTAATCAAGACCGGCAAAATCATAGTTTGAAGGGTAGGCATTCAGCATCGCCACATGGCCAAATTCATGCAGAAACAGAAAAGTCTTGCTCGAATCTGAAGAAAAACTGTTGATATAGTTATAAAGATTCAGGTTATAAGAACTTGAGGACTTCGAGGTAAATGAATTGCTGTTGCGATCGCTGAGCGTGAGGGTCATCGGCTTCGCCAGCCCCTGAGATGTCGACAGGGCATATTCATAGATAGTCTTGCCATCGGGCAGTTTCAGATTGAGGTATTTCTGCCAGGCCGAACCGGCAGGCAGGTCAGATGGTTTGCTGAAACTGACTTTGCGGTAACCGATTTCGTTACCCCAGGAGTCTTTGACCACCTGTTCATAAACAAGATTGAGACCACCGGAAAAAGCCGGCATAACCGTGAAAACCAGCAATATTACTACTGCCAGCCAGGTTCGCATCATACTGCTCAGATGTGTTGATCGCATCATTTTTACCTGCTGTTGATGAATTATAGGTTAATTATATGAATGAAAACGGGGTACGTCCAGACAGGCCCGACACTTTTTTCTCACCGCAACTCACTTTTTTGTAAAGACACTGCAAAAAGTCTAATAATTAATGGCGCAAGCAGGAAGGTTGTCGACCGACAGGCAACCATATCGCTTTTCGGCCCGGTTTCTGGTAAAATCGCCCGGTCAGAAGATCAGCTATTATTCAAAGGAAAAACTTTGTCACCGATCGTTAATGGAACTCTGCGGGTTGCACTGGCGGCTTTCATCTGGGGCGCAGCCTACCCGCTGACCAAGGTTGCTCTTGCTGATGTTCCGCCACTGCTGCTTGGTTTCTTCAGATTTCTGCTGGCCGGCTGCTTTTTCATGGCCAGCGAAAAAAGCCTGCCGTTACAGAAAATCGCGCCGGAAGATCGTAAAAGCTTTGTCGGGCTGGCTTTCTGGGGAGTATTCGTTCTGATTATCGGCATGAATTACGGGCTGATCTGGGCACCGGGAATGGCTGCCTCGATTCTTTCAGGCACTCCCCCACTCTTTACCGTCATTCTTGCCGCTCTCATCCTCGGGGAAAAAGTGAGACCGGTTCAGTTTCTATCGATCGCTCTCGCACTCGGCGGCCTCGCGATGCTTGGCAGCGATTTTTCCGCAAATACAAAACTCGAGCCGTGGCAGGTATGGGCAGGCTGTCTGATGACACTGGTTCCGCAGTTTTCCTGGGCTATGTATGGCATTGCCGGCAAAAAGCTTATCGAGCGCTACCACTGGCGCCTCATCTGCCGCGATACCTTTTCGCTGGGGGCCCTGATGCTGTTGCCTCCGGCAATCATCGAAGTCTGGTTCAAGGGCACCGGCAACTGGTCGTGGCAAACCATCTTTATTCTGCTGTATCTCGCAATAATGAACTCGGTCGTAACTTATTCTCTCTGGAACAGCGCTCTGAGAATGATCCCGGTATCGCTGGCAAGTT
>CAZFUG010000034.1:19478-26583 GCA_964522035.1 uncultured bacterium | reverse complement strand
CATCGACGCGGTGCAGAATGTTGTCGAGGCTTTCGACGATACGGTCGCTGCGGTTGCGCACCGAAGCGATGATTTCGTTCATCTTGTCAGACGCGGCGCGGGCATTGCGGAACATGATGCGGGTATTTTCCTTCAGTTCCGGGTCGCCGATGATGTCCTTGGCCGAGGCGGTCAGTTCCTGGAGCTTCTGAATCAGCACATTGCCCTGTTCGAACAGTTCGTCCATGCGCGTCGGGTCGGTGCCCGCCACAATTTCGCCGTCAGAGACATACGGGGAAGTGTAATCGCGGGTCGGCATGATTTCGACAAATTTTTCACCCATCAGACCTGCAGTCGAGATCGTAAAGGTGCTCTTGCGCCTGATGTGCAGCTTTTTATCCTGAATATAAACATAGACGTAGACCTGGTCATCACGAATTTCGATTGTGGTCACCTTGCCGATTTTGACGCCCGACATCGAAACGGTCGAACCCTTGCTCAGCCCGTTGACGGAATAGAAGCTGATGACAAAACTGTAGCCCTGTTCGGAAAAGCTGAAGTCACCAATAATGAAGACCATATACGACAGCAGTACTGCCGAAATTAATGTCATGATTCCAACTTTGACTGTCGAGTTCATTAGCTTCTCCTGTTTATAGCAGAGTCATCGGACCCTGCGCCTCGCCCCGGATAAACTGCTGTACGATCGGGTTCGGCGAATTGATGATTTCTTCGCGGGTTCCTATTTCAACTATCTGGCCGCCAAAATGCAGAGCAATGCGGTCACAGACGCGATATGCCGATTTCAGGTCATGGGTAACCACGATCGAGGTCACCCCGAGCCTTTCTTTGAGACTGAGATGCAGTTCGTCGATGGCCGAGGTCATGATCGGGTCAAGACCGGTGGTCGGCTCGTCGTAAAGAATGATTTCGGGTTCCATGGCGATGGCGCGGGCCAGGCCGACGCGCTTTCTCATGCCGCCCGAAAGTTCTGAGGGCATCAGATAATTCGTGCCCGGCAGACCAACCAGTTCGAGCTTTTCTGAGACGATATGATGTATCGCCCGGTTAGAAAGGCTGGTATGGCGCCGCAGACCAAATGCGACATTTTCCTCGACATTGAGCGAGTCGAACAGAGCTGCCGACTGAAACAGCATGCCCATGCGCATGCGCAGCGCATCGAGCTTTTTCTGTTCAAAACGTGTGATATCTTCGCCGTCGATGATGACCTGGCCGGCATCAGGCTTCATCAGCCCGATGATATTCTTGAGCAGAACGCTCTTGCCGCAGCCGGATGGCCCGAGAATGACCAGCGATTCGCCGTCGTAGATTTTCAGGTTCACGCCTTTGAGAACCTGTTTCGGGCCAAAACTCTTCTGTAGATTTGATACGATAATCATTGCAGATATGCCGTGTTAAAGTTGTTGATGCCTACTGTGAGGAAATAGTTGACTGCCAGAATCATCATGATCGAAACGACAACGGCGCTGGTGGTACTCTGACCGACACCTTCGGCACCGCCTTCAGTTGTAAAACCTTTATAACAACCGATAATAGCAATAATACCGCCAAAGACGGTTGCCTTGAAAAGGCCGCCCATCAGATCCTGGATCAGGAGCATGTGCAGAATCGAGTCTTTGAAAGAAATGAGAGTCAGGCCGATCTGATGCACAGCAACGATTGAACCGCCGATCATGCCGACCACGTTGGTAAAAATAGTGAGCATGAACAGCATGATGGTGCAGCCCCAGAAACGCGGCACGACAAGATAGTCTACCGGGTTGGTGGCCATGGTTTCGAGCGCATCGATCTGTTCGGTGATTTTCATGGTGCCGATCTCGGCGGCAATGGCGCTGCCCACCCTGCCGGCAACAACGATGGCAGTGAGAATTGGCGCCAGTTCTCGGGCCATAGCCAGACTGACAACACCGCCGACATAGCTCTGAGCGCCCATCTGAGCGAACTGATACCCGATCTGAACGACAAGAACCGCGCCGGTAGAAACGCCGGTGATTGCGACCATCGACAATGAGTCGACGCCGATGCGCGACATCTGGTCGATCAGGTTTTTGAATGAGAAACGCTTCGACAAAATCTTTTGCAAGTCGGTTGAACAAGGTTATTCCTCGCTGAGAGTGAGGGTCGTATCAACCCGGCCGGTTACCACAAGGTTGGTGGGCTGAATTTCGAAATCTTTGCCGTTGAGTTTAAGTTTCTTGGTTTCATCGCCTTCTGCGGTCAGCTGAAAGAGAATGTCGGAGTTTTTCGGCGAATTGACCCAGCTGCGGATAACCGCATCGAAATCACCGGGAATAGACTCGTCAGAGCGCGAATCTCTGCCGGTTTTGCTTTCGCGGGAATCGGCAGGCACGTCGACGTCTTCAACCTTCATGTTGAGACCATAAACAGAGAGAGTAAGGTTTTCGCGGCCGATATCGTGCGGAATCGGCAATTTAACCTTGCGCACGAATTTCTTTTCGCGGAAAGGCCGCAGCGTGACTTCAACATCGAGAACCCCGCCGCTAGAAACAGACGAGTTCTTGACTTCGACCTTTTCGATCGAAAGTGTGCGACGGCGGGTTTCGACTTCGATTTTCAGCAGCAGCCTAGTCGGCATCACTTCCTCATGCTCGCTTTCGGTCACCATATCCATCAGGCTGGTCACCTCATTGATGAGTGCCTGAACGATATCGGTGCGCGAATAGAACATGTTTTCGCGGCGGAAATTGTATTTTTCGCCCTTGCGGCTTGAGCAGTCGAGGGAAACGCCCATCAGTGCGGTTCCGGGGCCGGCACGATCGATTACGCCTTCAAGAGCCTGAATCAGAGTCGATTCAAGAACCATGACGAAAACCGAAGGGTCTCTGACAATCTGGTAGTTGATACTGCGGTTGATCTGCAGGTTCTTGTCAAACACATCGATCTGCACCGGCACCATTTCGGGCAGGCGGCCGATTTCACCGCTCAGGCCCTTTTCGCGGTCCTGGGTGATGACTCCGAGCATTTCGGTCGGAGCACCGATCTTGAAGGGCATCTGAACACTTGAAAACGAATGGTGAATGTAGGCGCCGGTGAGCAGAAATGAAACCGCGCCTTTTTTCAGGAACGGGTGGGCCAGAGCCAGAATGCGCGGGCCACTGCGGTGCGTCACCGTTCCGAGGGTGGTCATATTGATGTCGCCGCGGGCAAGCTGAATGCCGAGGGCCGAGCCAGGCTCGAAAGTCTCGGCACTGCCGTCCTGACCGGTGCCATCGAGTTCTTCTTTGCCAGGCAGAGCGCCTTTGCGGGCCACAATGACGTTTTTCTTCTGCAGTTTTGATTTGAGTACATCGGCAGCGCGGCCATAGAGACCTTCGATGTAGACATCGACCGAAGCCTGTTGAAAAACAGCTTCGCCGGTAACCGGTTTGAGAGTGCGGGCTATTTCGAAAGGTGCTTCTAAAATGGCAGAAACGGGGTTACCCCCGAGCTGCAGTGGTGCTTCCGGAACCCAGCGCCTGATAAGATTGTCTGAATCGGTATCGGCACAGGCCATATCAGGGTAAGACCAGATTTCGAGCATTTCTTCAATCGGTGTTACCAGGCCAACCGTGTGGTCGGTCATGATCCAGCCTGAACTTATGCCGCCCATGAGCTTGCCATCGATATAAACCGGACTGCCGCTCATACCGGCCGCAATACCACCGGCTCTTTTGATAACTTCGCCACTGACCTTGACCAGAATTGACTTGCCGTTGATCAGCACGTTTTCGTTGACTTTATTGTTGGCCAGAATGCCGAGAACCTCGACATCGAAGGTTTCAATCTTGCGACCAAGCACAACGGTTTTGCCAAAGCCCTTCATTCCGGCTTTGACATCTTTGAGCCGCAGAATGTCGACATTCTGTGCAAAAGCCAGACTGGCATCCCCGAACAGGAAAGCCAACGTCAGAAGAACCACGATGCAGAACCGCTGCTCAGCAAAAAGCATTGACATACCCATTTTAAATGGCCACACCTTTTTCCTAAAACCTCTGAAACCAGGCAATTTATCTGCCCCAAAATCGAGACATCAAAACTGTTACACAACACCCGGTCAGAAATCTATCGGCATAATACAGCCTAAACAATAGCCGGGCAATAGCATTTTCTTAATAACCATAAGTGGGAATAAAAAAGCTTTGAATCCTGTTTTTTGATCAGATACTGACTCGGCTGAAACAGTATGCCTGAAGGGCTTGCCGACGAATAAGAAAAGAAAATTCAGCAGGCGGCTGTTGCATACGGATTGATAAATTAGCAATCTGTCCGCCATCAACCCGGAAGCGTTGGCCCAGACAACCATATAAAAAGTTTGCTGTCTGGATTCTCAGGGGAATAAGTGCGGCAATAAAAAAGAGCCGGCAATCAATGCGACGGGGGCAATATTCAAGGGACGGAGCGTTATCTGGCGGAAATGAGAATGCCGTTAGAGATTCTTCTCTCATGACCGTCTGAAGGGCTGTTTACCGTGCGGCCGCGCACTATCATCGACGAAGAACCGCCACCGTCGAGATTTATAGCGTGCCGTGCCCCAAGCGATCTCAGATAGGCGGCCAGTTCATCGAGTTTCATGCCGGCGTTGCGCTGCGAACGCCCATCGACGACCACCAGCAGCAGATCACCATCAAAAGTGAGGGCAACTGCAGTTCTCGGGTGCCGGCCATGTACTATCGAACTGTCGAATTTTTCTTCTTTGCCGTTGATGCTGTTTTTACCATTCTCAACCAGGCGCGGACCACCGCAGACAGCGTGTCTGATGGTATCCCAGGGGCGATCGATCGAATAGTCGAGTTCGACTGACTGCCCGAGTTTAAGAGCTTTAAGCTCAGAGGCTTTTTCCCCGCCTGCAGATACAACTACTCCGTCTGGCGGAATCAGCGCATCGCGGTCGTGAATACCGACGATCTTGCCTTTTACCAGTACCAGTTCGAGACCATTTTCGTCGGTCATGGTGCTGCGCGAATATTCTGGCGTAAAGACCACCAGGTTATTGCCGCGACGTGGTTGGTTGACTGCGTCGATTTTGAGTGACAGCCCACCAGAGCGCAGTGTCCCTGAAAAATCCGGGTTGCCGAAAATCAATGTATCGTCTTCGGTGACGCCGAAAACAGAGCGTTTGTAAAGCGGTGAGCTGATAAGACGGCGATTGATGATCAAGGTGCCGATCGGGTCGCCACGCGAGGTGAAATAGGCACCGTTTATGGCTGCTACCGCATTGTAGCGACGTGTCATTGAAGAGAGAACTTCTTTCTGGGCGATACCTTCGTTGGCGAGCACCGGAAAAACACTGACGTTGTCAGAAAATGGCTCAACCCTGAGAATATGCACGTCGGCGCTGCGATCGCCCACTTTGGCGCGATCGCTGTAGTAGGTCAGACCATCTGCAATTTTTTCGCCATTTTTGATCGCAAAAGCAGCCTTTTCAAGCTGATAAGGTATGCAAAGCCGAAAAACGCCGGCTGTTTCAGAGGCAACGTATGGGTTGCCAATGCGGCCGCCAGCGGCAAAAACCATTTCAGAATAAGCGCCACTGTGGTAAAGGGAAAACTTGCTGAGCTTCTTCTGCAGTTTATCGAGTTGTTCTGCCGACAACGGGCTTACTGCCGGCATCAGGCGCATCGTCAGAAGACGCCCGCCCTGATTGCGCTTGAGAATTTTCACTTCGCGCGACAGGGTAAACTCGACAATTTCAAAAGCTTCTTCAGTTCTGATATTCACATCGAGAACCACCGGGCTGGTTGCCGGAGCAACCTTTTCAGCAGCTACCTTCTTATCGGCGGTCTCAGCGGTCTCAGCGGTCTCAGGCTCCGGCATCTGGTCTTCGCTCATCATTTCTATGGCGCGATCAGTTCTGGCCGGGCCATGTTTCTTCATGTCGTAGAGTTCTTCGTGCTCTTCGACATCGTGATAGACGGCATTTTCTGTCTGCAGAATCGCACCGACCAGAAATATCTGGCCGATCAGCAGCAGCATGACCAGTTGTTTAAAAGTCTGACGGATAACAAAACCTCTGATAAAGTTAGATTCCTGAAAATCTTATCGGCCTATGACCCCGCAAACTTTAAAGATTGTTGCAAATACTGGCCTGTAACATCGAACCTGCAAAGTCAAAGACTTGCACGTCATCCCCCGCGCAGGTGTTGATTATTGCCCGCCCGGAAAACCCGGCGGCTCATCGATATCCGGCGCTCTCGCCGCCTGCACAGCAAAATAAAGCGCAAGACAGAGAATCACTGAAGCAAAGATATGCAGCATAAAAGCGATTTCTGTGCAGTAATCGAGAAGGCCAATCGTTTTGAGCAGATACAGCCAGTCGTGCTGAACTTTGCCAACCCCGAAAAGCGGTAGTTTTCCAGCTTTTGCGTCTCCCAGATAGACCGCAGAATACATGAGGCTCTCGGCAAACCAGAACAGGCAAAGACTCGCACCAAACCTGTCACGCTGGAAAAGCAGATGGCCGGCAAATATCAGAGGCACCGCCAGCTGCAGGATCGTACCGCCGGCCACCATGAGAAAACGGTTGCCCGGCAACCCGAGCAGAACGTGGCCAGCCTCGTGAATCAGCAGATTGGCGCCGTCGATAAAATGATACTGATAGTCGATCATCAGCCACAGCGCATAAGGCATAAGTGCCAGAGCAATAACCAGACGCATTTTCATTCGCTGATTATACAATACCTCAAGAATTTCATTACACCTGTCTGTATGGTCTTCTTTAAATCAACGCAAATAGGCGGGTTCTCGCCGCAGTCTGATTCATCTGTGTTCATCTGTGTTCATCCGTGGCAATTCGTGGCGATTCGTGTTCATCCGTGGCTGAAATTTGACGGTGCGTCAGTTTTTTGACGCAGAACAGGGTTGAAAAACGTCAAATTTCTGACGCAGCAGCGACAACCGCCGGCATTTTCCTCTATTGATCAGTATTTGCAATTCTGGCACGGGTGTTGCAATGAACTATGGTAAGTTCAAAATCTGGAGGAAAATATGAAAAAGCTTCTCACTGTTATCGCTCTTATGGCTGCCCTTCTCGTTCCCGTAATCGCTTCGGCCGAAGAAGCCCCGGCAGAAGGTAAAAAAGTCAGGGCCATGGAAAACCGCAAAGAAG
>CAZFUG010000034.1:0-19468 GCA_964522035.1 uncultured bacterium | reverse complement strand
AAAATGCTTGAAAAGATCAAAGAAAGATTCGACAAGCTCAACGAAAAACTCGCCGGATTCGAAGGCCGCATCGAAAAAATTTCAGAACGCAAGGAAAAGCGTGCCGGCAAAGGTGGCGAAGGCAAAATCGAGGGTGGTGCCGCCGATAATCAGGCTATGAGCGAAGACAAAATAAAAGAACGCAAAGAAAAGATTACCGAGCGCTATAACAAGTTTAAAAAGAACATCGAAACCCGCCGCGACGAAATGGCAAAACGCCAGGAAGAAAACAAGGCCAAGTTTCTTGCCCGCCTTGAAAAGTTCAGCCAGGCTGACAAGGACCGCATCATCGCCGCCCAGGAAAAGATGCAGAGTGAAGTGCGCGCCGAAGTCTCGAAACTCGCCGATGAAGCACTGAAAAAGCTCGAAGCGACTTACCAGAAGATCATGAGTCTGTAAGGCCGGTCAGTCGTCGCCTTCACCAAGACCAAGCTTCTTCATTCGATATAAAAGCTGGGTTCGCGGAATCTTCAGGATATCTGCGGCCCGGCTTTTTGTTCCCCCGGCTTTTTCCAGGGCAGCAGCGATCATGCGCCGTTCAAGACTTTCAAGCGCCTCAGTCAGGCCGCAATCTGGAATTTCGGTTGCCGCAGCCGGGATATTATTATTCCGGGAAAGCTCTGATAAAGCTTCTTCGCTGCGATCAGGCTGAAGCAGAAATTTCGCTTCGACATCACGACCCTCTGAAAGAACAGCTGCCCGCTCAAGAGCGTTTTTCAGCTGCCTTACGTTTCCGGGCCACTGCATACCGGCGAGACGCTCCACAAGGCTGTCGGAAATACGCAGCGAAGGCTTGCCCAGCTCGCGGGCAAGCCGTTCGAGCAGACTGCGGCATAGTTCAGGAAAATCGTCTTTTCGCGCGCGCAGCGGCGGCACCAGAATATTGAAAACGCTGAGGCGATACAGCAGATCTTCGCGAAAAAGCCCCTCGGCGACCATCTTTTCGAGATTTCTATTCGTGGCCGCAACAATGCGTACGTCAACCTTAACCGGCGAGCTGCTGCCGATTCTGATGATTTCCTTTTCCTGCAGGGCTCGCAACAGCTTCGCCTGCATCGCCAGAGGCACCTCGCCTACTTCGTCGAGAAAAACCGTTCCCTGGTCGGCGGCTTCGAAACTGCCGATACGCCGCTGTCTGGCATCGGTGAAGGCGCCTTTCTCGTGACCAAACAGTTCGGCCTCAAAAAGCGTGTCAGGAATCGAAGCACAGTTGACCCTAACGAAGGGGCCACCGGACCTTGGCGACAACTGATGCACCGCCCGCGCCACCATTTCCTTGCCGGCCCCTGTTTCGCCGGTAATCAATACCGTCGACGGATAAGGTGCAACCTTGGCGAGAAGCTGCTTGAGTTCTGCAATTGCCTGACTTCTGCCAACTATGCTGTCAAGAACGTTGCCAAAGCCAGATGCATCGAGAAGACTGTCACACTGCCGCTTCAGCAGCTCATTCTGTTCATCGAGACGTCGGCGCTCGGCAATTTTCTGAATCCTGAAAGAAAATTCTTCCATTGAAACAGGCTTGGTCAGGTAATCTGACGCACCGAGACGCATCGCGGTAACCGCCGACTCAACTGAACCAAAAGCTGTCATGAGAATGACCTCTGGCAGTCTGGAACTGGTGTTTTCGCGGGCTTTTCTGATTATTTCAAGCCCTTCGCCATCCGGGAGCTTGAGATCGGTCAGCACAAGATCGTAATTGCTCAGGTCGAGAAGTTTCTGCCCCTCTTTTACTGAGCCGGCCACATCGGCGACATGCCCTTCCTGAGTCAGAAAAGACTTTATGGCGCGGGCCAGCGAAGCGTTATCGTCAACTACGAGTATTTTCATGCTGCGGCACCTCGATTACGAAAACAGCACCAGAATCGGGCTTTCTTTCATGATATATCTCACCGCCGTGCGCTTCAACAAGTTTTCGCGATATGGCAAGTCCGAAGCCATTACCATCAGCACTGCCACTGACAAATGGAGTAAAAAGCTGCTCGGCAATTACCGCCGGAACCCCGGGCCCGTTGTCGGCAACTTCAAGGCGAAGCCGGTTGCCATCAGATTCAGCCTTGAGCGACAGACGCAGGCCTCCTTCAGACGCGGCCCTGAATGCATTGTTAACAAGATTTTCGATGACCTGCTGCAGCATCGCCGGGTCAAAAAAGCCCGTCAGATCCTCTGGTATTTCGAGCGTAAAGGCAAAATCACCCAGAATCTGACGCCGGCCAGCGATTATGCGCTGACAAAATTCATACAACATAACTTTTTCCCGTTGCGGGCGCACTTTGCGTGAATAATCGAGAAAACTGGTCAGCAGACGACGCAGATGCCCCAGTTGTTGTTCGATTTCCTGAATTGCCGGCGAGTCGCCGCCCGTTGCCCCGGCTTTTGCAATTTCGCGTTTCAACAGCCCGAAATGCATTTCGATTGCCGAAAGCGGGTTGCGTATTTCGTGAGCGATGGCGCCGCCGGTAAATGCCAGTTCATCGAGCTTGCGGCTGAAAACCTTCTGAACATGAGCTTTCTGTTGTTCAAGATCGCCAGCCATGCTGATGAATGCCTGGTACAGGTCGTCGAGCTCGCGAATCGAAAGTCTGAGGTCTTCCGGTTGCTTTCCGGCTGTAATTCTGACGACCCCGTCACGAAAAACCCCGATTTTGGCCGAAACATTGCGGGCCAGCAGCAGAGAAACCAGCAGACTGACGACGACCGCCAGGCCGACGCCCTCGGCAAGCAGGCGTCTGAAGTCGCCTGCCAGTCGCAGATATTCCATATCAGATTCAATGCCGATGACGCTTTCGAGCAGACCGTTGGCGTCGAGAACCGGGCAGAGTATGATCTTGAAGCGGCGTTCTTCCCCGAGCGAGTATGGGTCGGGAAAAACCATTACACCACGGTCGAGATCATTTATAAAATCATAAACAAGATCTTCAGCCTCTTCTGAAGTTGGTGGCAACATTGAAGCAGCACCATCTGCCGCGTTCGAAAACGATGCGATAAAACTCGGGCGCGGGCCGGAAAGGTCGAGCCAGTAGAGGTTCTGAACCATGCCGGCAGAAACTTCGAGACCCCAGAAGTGACTGATGAGAGCCCTTTTCAGGGCGTGATCATCTTCGGCTGGCTGCAGGCGGCGCACTTCAAAAAGCAGCGATTCCGCCATCTGCTGCATGCGAATAGAGGCTTCACGGTCGAGAGACTCGTAAAACCTGTTATAAAGCCACCCCCAGATCGCAACTGCAGAAATCAGAGAAGCGGCCGCAACCCCCCAGAAAATTCTGGCAGCAAGGGTTGCGGGTTTAAGGCGGCGCAAAAGCTTCAAAAAGATCAAAGGGTCGCATCAACCTCGCGCCAGCTGAGAATTTCTTTCTGAATGGCCAGCTCATAAAGGTTGGTGTAATCTACCTTCTTGTCGACTGTGTAGTCGTAGCTCGAACGTTCGAGAACTTCCTGCCAGTTGAAGTAGGTGATGCGCACATCGTTGGGCATACGGCGGCGATCGAAATAATCGACCGAAAGGTTGCCAACGATATCCATATTGCACAGCTTCTTCATCTGCGAATCGGTTTCGAGTTCCATGCCGCCTTCGGCATGAAAACTGCCTTCGAGACGCGGGCTGAGATTTCTGAACGGGTGAGTGATGCCAAATCGCGACCAGTCGGTGTCATGATGCGGTTTGTAGATGATTTTGCCGGTTTTCGGGTTTTCGACCGAGGTGTCGCTTGACTTGTCGCGCAGAGCGATGACGCCGACGCATGAATCGAGGCCTGAGTCATCCTGCAGGGTGAGAATGTCGCCACCGACGTAGATATTGCCTTCGACGACCAGCAGACCCTTGCCTTTTATCCAGCCTTCAAGAAACACGTCGCCCTTGATGTAGGTCAGACCGTTGATTTCAACGGCACGACTGGTATCGTGTGCCTTGGTCGGATTACCGAAATAGCGCGAATACTTGTTGCTGACCTTGCGCCAGTCGCCCCAGCCATAAAGGGGCACAACCTTGTCATAGTTAACTTCATTTCGGCCAAAGGCTTCCTGAAAGTTGACATTGCCAAAATACTTGGCATGTTCAGGGTTGGTGGTCGGGTCGACAACGCGGTTGGCAAGGCGGCGGTAGACTTCGGCCGGGTAGATGTTGACCTGTTTGTCTTCGTATTCCTGCACTTTGCGGGTCTCGGAATGATATAGCTCATCGCTGGTCTTTATCCACCATGGCCAGGTGAACAGGCCCTGCCACTTGTGATATTGCCTGGTCACGGCAGTATCGGTATATTCGATTTTGGTTTCACTGAGGTCAGCGCCGCCGTTCCAGCCGGTCCAGCCGATGCCCATGTCGAGCCAGGGGTGCTCGAGTTCATTGCGCATACGGGTCAGCATCAGCCATTTCGGCAGGTCGACGCGCACGCCTTCCTTCATGTAGGTTTTGCCACCTTTTACAAAGAAACCCCATGGGTCCCAGAAGTCAAAGCTTTCGATCTTGAACGAGTCCTGATTCGACTTGTTCAGAAACAGACCGTGGCTCGGAGCAACCATGCCGACCGAATTGGCGTTGAGGGGCCCCTTAAGCAGCATGGCCTTGAGAGACTTTTTAACTTCGACCTGTTTACGGGTGCGGTGGAAGCTGCCCTGAGAATTTATGGTGATAGTGCCCTGGCGGGCGATCTCGCGCGGCACACCCTTGGAAACCAGATCTTCAAAAGCTTTTTTATCGAGCTGCCAGGTCAGTCTGGCCTTTACTGAGCCACCGTCGACAATTGGCGGCACTGACTTGTTACCTGAAGAAAGGCGCGACAGGTCAACGTCGACACTGCCTTCGTCCTGGCCGGTAATCAGCTTGTAAAAAGCGTTTTCAGGGTTGTTCATCTGGCTTTTGACCGTAAACAGGGTTTCTTCGATACCGGCTTCGGCGAGCAGCAGCGAAACGGTCGCGTCAACGTAGTTTTCTGAATGGTAAACCTCGCCGCGCATGAAATAGATCATGCCATAAACGATAATACTTATTACCGCAATCGTGCAGATAGTAAAAAACAGGGCCAGACCGGCTCTATTTTGCAGCTTTTTTTTCATATCAGGCTCCCTTCGGGCACCGTTAATACCATAATAATAACAATGTACCCCCGAATGCGCAAGCTTAAGAACTCTTAAGCCGCGGGTTGTCGTATGCCCGGCAAAGTGGTATTGTATGGCACAGCAGAAGCGCTGACATCTTTTACTCTGGCAGGTGGCAAAATATGCATTCCAGCCCGCTGACAACCGCAAAAGACATTCTTACTCTTGAAATGGAAGCCATTAAAAAGGCTGCCGACAAGCTCGGCGATGAGCTGATCAGGGCGGTGGACCTGATACTCACCAGCCCTGGTCGCCTGATTGTCTGCGGCATGGGCAAGTCAGGCCTCGTCGGCCGCAAAATCTCGTCGACCCTGTCGAGTACCGGCACCGCCTCTTTCTTTCTGCACCCTGCCGAAGCTCTGCACGGCGACCTCGGCATGATCAGAGAACGTGACACGGTTCTGCTGCTTTCAAATTCGGGCGAAACTGAAGAGATTGTCAGACTGATTCCGTTTCTGCGCCGCATCGGCACCAGCATCATCGCCCTGGTCGGCAACACCGCCTCGACCCTGGCGAGAATGTCTGACGTCGTCATCGATGCCGGTGTCGAGCGTGAAGCCTGCCCGATGAACCTTGCCCCCACCAGTTCAACAACCGTTGCCATGGCGCTTGGCGACGCACTCGCAGGCGCTCTTATCGAAGCCCGCGGTTTCAGGGAAAAGGATTTCGCGAGACTGCATCCATCCGGCAGTCTCGGCCGCCGCTTTGTCACCGTCAAAGATCTCATGCATGCCGGCGATATGATTCCGAGAATCGCCCCCGACGTTAAGCTGAAAGACGCAGTTGGCCGCATGTCTCGCGGTGGTTTCGGCGCTCTGGTAATCGTCGATACTAACGACCATCTTCTCGGGGTCTTCACTGACGGCGACCTGCGCCGTTACTTCGAACGCAGCGCCGTCTGCAGCCTTGACGTGCCGATCAGCGAAGTCATGACCGCAAAGCCGAGAAACACCTCACCAGACCGCCTCGCCATGGAAGCCCTGAAAATCATGGAAGAAAAATCGATCACCTCATTGCCGGTCGTCAGCGACAACATCGTCGTCGGCTTCCTGCACCTGCATGATATCCTGCGCTCCCGCCTCGTTTAAGCAAGATTTTCCCCGGTCAAAGTAATACGCTGCCTGATTATACGGTTTATGTCCGCAATAACCATGCTAGAGCCGTCACTCCCGCGAGACGAATATTAATTGCGTCATTCCGGGAGTAGACCCGGAATCCAGAATTTTATTGCGATTGCCCCGGCAGAACAGCTTTATTTATGCATTCCCCAACCTCTTCACGATTGTTAAAAACATCAGTATAATTGTACACATGATTAAAAACCTTCAGACAATTCTGCTTGTGTTCATGCTGTTGACGGCCATACCGACCGCGACCGAAGCGTCGTTCGCTTCTGACGCCCTGGCAAAAGCCCGGGCCGCGATGCAGAGTGCCTTTCAACTGAGTTTTCTGCACAAACTGCCGGTTGTTTTTTATAAAGACAGTTTCGACCGCATGTTTGCACACGCCAACCGCAGCATCGACGAAATCAGCCTGCAGCACAATGGTAGAACGATAACCCGCAGTGATTTTCAGGATGACAAGGCTCTGCATATCAAAAAATCAGCCGAACTCGCTCTTCACATAAAAAGCCTGATCGGTTCTGCCCACCTCGCCTACGGTATAACCATGGTTATCGGGCTGGTTAAGGAAGCCATCGACGGGTCTTTCCTGAATCCGCACGGTTCGCGCAGCAAAGAAGACGTCTACGCTGACCATGTCGGTGCCCGCGCCGTTTTCGGCGAAAAGAAATTTGACGCCTCACTGAACAAGCATCTCACTCACTTCGTTAAACCTGCGGCCACTGCTACCGGCACCGCCGCCGCAGTTCAGACGCCGCCAGCTGCCGCCCTGGCCCCCGAACCGGTTCAGGTCAACCCCTTCGCCGCCGACAAACCTCTGGCAATAGGCAACACCAGTGATGCCCGCCAGCAACTGCTGAAGCGCTATTACGAAGCCGCCGAAAAAGGCGACGCCGGGCAACTGAAGCTCCTCGGCGCCGAGCTGCAGAAACAGCCCTGATCCCCCTCTTTGATTTCATCGGCAGAAGTATATGGCAATAGCATTAAACTTCTGGATTCCGGGTCTACGCCCGGAATGACGAATATTAACTGCGTCCCGCGTTTACGCCACAGAGGGTACAGGCGGGAATCTGATTGTCAACACCTTAGATCACTGACTTCGCAGGGATGACGTGGAAGTTTATTTTGCAGATTCAAGTGACAGAGGACTATTCTCTTCTTCTGATATTCTTTTGTGAAAGCGGCAGACATGGAAAGAAAAGAATTCGAACAGGTTCTAAAACGGGCTCTTGAACTGAAAAGTCAGCAGAAAAAGCAGCAGGAAGACAGCTTTGCAATCGAGGACCTGCAATCGGCTGCGGCTCGGCTCGGCATAGAACCCGAGATTCTTGAGCAGGCCATGCGCGACACCAAAAAACAGTTCAAAAAATTCCATCTGTCAGACAGTCCCGATGTTGTTAGAGAAGCCTTTGTAAAGCATTTTTTGATGACCGAATCACATACCGGCCCGGGTATGACTATGGTTCGGGTCGACCACACATCGATCAGCGCCGCCAGCAACAGACCAGTCCGGGTTTTTCATCCGCAGGCACCCACAATTGATGCATTAGTAGAATTTACTGCAGCGCCTGATGGCGGCACCATCGTCACCTGGTCTGGCACCTCCATACTGCCGACCAGAACCAAAGTTTTAGTTGGTGGCTGGCCGTTTCTGGTTCTCATCCCCCTGATGATTTCAGCATTTGCAGAGGGTGTGGCCCTGATCAGCATCCTGCCGATAGCCCTGGTTTTCTTTTTCACATCCATGGTCATGCTGTGGGGCATGAATCACAACGCCGGCCGCCTCGATGCTTCTCTGGTGAACTACTTTCAGAACTGCCAGACGCTCGATGAAATCGAAAAGCAGAAAAAGCTGAAGCTTGAACTCGAACAACTCAGGGGAAAAGCCGCCGAGAACCCTGCCGCAAAAGCCACAGCCGGGCATGAAGACACGCTGCGCGCGCCCATTCCAGAACTTCACGAAGATGACACCGACGAAGACCAGCCAGACGCGCAGCGCCCACCCGACACCCGACTCAGGCAGTAAGTCCAGCACAAATAAGACAAAAGACCTGATAGCCTGATTATCAAGGATTTTCAGTTTTGCCGTCAGATTTGATTTGTGATTGCGTAAACCATGTCTGTGACAAGGCGCTTGAAGGCTTCATTTTCTACAAACTGTTTGTAGACCTGGGTGTCATCTTTCAGGAGAACCTGCATGGCCTTGCCGAGAGCCTGGTCGTGAGCCATTTTTGCAGTGTGCGGAGTATTGGCTTTCGCATTCTGGTAGGCTTTGTCAGCGGCCACTTTGGGGGCGATGTCTTCACGAATTCTTTTTACGACACGGTCAGAGTCTGAAAACATGGTTCCGAAGTGCTCGTTGAAAGTTTTTATGATATTGCTCAAACGATCAAGATCGGGTTCTTTTTTGCCGCCGCCGGCCTCAACCGGAATCGGTGCGATTTCTGAATCTTCATCTTCAAGAGCTATTTTCATTGCAGCTTTCTTTTCGGCCCGGTAGCTGTCCATGTCAATGGCTTCGAGAATACCCTTTGCCAGATCCTCTTCTTTTGGTGCCGGCAGTTTCGGAATCAACAGATTCAGCAGAATCGAAAGCTTTTCCCAGTCCGGGCGGTTATAGGGGATTACCGATGCAAGGAAACTGTATGTGCGGCAGAAAGCCTTGGCTTTGCCCTTGAAATCAACCTGGCCATCTTCATCGAGTTTGTTGATGTAGGTTGCAACGCAGGTGTCAAGAAATGGGTCGAGTTTGTCACGATCTGCACCGGTCAGAAACAGTTCTACCAGCTGGTTGATCTGGTCGCCCGAATAAACCTGGGCAGCATCGAGGTCATTTTTGAGGTCGTGCAGTTTGTTCGGGTCTGTTTCTTCGGCAAGCAGTGTCGTTCTGTAATAATCCTGAAAGGCGTAGGTTATGGCCTCAGAATTGTTCTGGAAATCAAGAATGAAACAGTCGTGCTTCTGCGGGTGTGCACGGTTGAGGCGAGACAGGGTCTGAACTGCCTTTATGCCTGAAAGCGGCTTGTCTACATACATCGTATGCAGAAGTGGCTCATCATAGCCTGTTTGAAACTTGTCGGCGCAGATCAGAAAGCGATATGGATCGTTCTGAATCCGGTCAGCAATATCGTTGCTGGGGAAGCCGTTAAGCGAAGCTTCAGAGACCTTTTCGCCGGCGCGTTCATGTTCGCCGGAAAAAGCAACGATGGCCTTATACGGGCTTTTTTTCTGCTCAAGATATGTCTTGAATGCGTGATAGTATTGAATTGCCCGTTCGATACTGGCGGTAACAACCATGGCTCTGGCCTGACCCCCGATTTTATTGGCTGCCAGAACTTTTTCGTGAAAATGATCGACCATGATTTCTGCTTTCAGCCTGATTGCATGATCATGACTTTCCACGTAATGCCGCAGCTTTTTCTGGGCTTTTTTTGTGTCGAATTCCGGGTCGTCTTCGGTTTTTTTGATGAGCTTGTAGTAGCTGTTCACCGGGGTATAGGTTTTCAGAACGTCGAGAATGAAGCATTCATCGATCGCCTGCTTCATCGTGTAAACATGAAACGGCTTGTGCCTGACCTTGCCTTCAGCATCTATTGGCAGAGCTTCACCGAACATTTCAAGAGTTTTGTTTTTCGGGGTAGCGGTGAAGGCGAAGTAACTGGCATTCTGCAGTAACTTCCGTGCTACCATGCGTTTTTCAAGGGCATCATTGACCGTGTCTTCCGGATCGACCTCGGCTTCATCCGTTTTTTGTGGGTTGCTTAGTGCCTCGCTCATGGCTGCTGAGGTCTTGCCGCCCTGGCTCGAATGGGCCTCATCAATGATTATGGCAAAGGTTTTGTCTGCCTCTGTCGAGATTTCATCGAGGATAAACGGAAACTTCTGAACCGTCGAAACGATTATCTTTTTGCCCTGGGAAATGAAACTGCGCAGATCAGCAGAGCTTTCGGCATGCCCGACTGTTGCGCCGACCTGCATGAACTGCTTTATCGTCTTCTGGATCTGATCATCGAGAATGCGCCTGTCGGTAACGACAATTACAGAGTCAAACACCTCTTTATCATCGCGTTTAACACCGATCAACTGGTGTGCCAGCCAGGCAATCGAGTTCGACTTGCCGCTGCCGGCTGAATGTTGTATCAGATACCTTTTTCCGGCACCATGCTCACAAATGCTGGCAAGAGCTTTTCGCACCACATCGAGCTGATGAAATCTGGGCCAGACCTGGCGGCGTTTCTTCTTTCCGCTTTTTTTGTCTTTCTCTTCGGTTATCTGGGCGTAATTTTCGAGAATATCGGTCAGACCGGCAGGTGTAAGTATCTCTTTCCAGAGGTAATCGGTTTTTATGCCGTTCGGATTTGGCGGGTTGCCGGCTCCATCATTATAGCCCTTATTAAAGGGAAGAAACCACGAGGCTTTTCCTTTCAGCTCAGTGCACATGCGAACTTCGCCATCATCCACCGCGAAATGAACGACGCAGCGGCCAAATTCAAACAGGCGCTCACGCGGGTCGCGATCACGTTTATACTGAAAAACCGCATCTTCGACAGTCTGTTTGGTAAGTTTGTTCTTCAGTTCAAAGGTGGCTATCGGCATGCCATTGATAAAGAGGCACAGATCGAGGGCTCGACGGGTTTGATCGTTGCTGTAGGCAAGCTGGCGGGTCATTGAAAACCGATTTTGCGCATGCAGCGCCGCCGCCTTTGCGTTACCGGCAGAAGGCGTGGCATAGAACATCAGAAAATGGGCCGGGCCATGCGATAATCCCTTGCGCAGCACATCGATTACGCCGCGCCTGCCGATCTCTTTCGAAACCCGGTCAAGAAACTTCAGTCGGTTAATGTCTTTCGGGTTATTTTCATCGGCCATGGCCAGTTTCTTGAATTCATCAGGCTGCGTTGCTTTGAGAAAGGCAAAAAGCTGCGGCACATCGAGGGCATAGGTGCGGTCGAAGTCTTTATTGCTGCCGGCAATGTATCCGGTTCCGCCAAAAGGGTCTGCAGGCTTGGCAAAAGTGATTGCAGCAGTTGCCGGCGTCGTTCCCAGACCATCGACACCGGTCATGCAACGCATTATCAGCGTTTCAAGCCCCTTTTCACTGATATCTGTGGTCATGCTTCTGCTCCAGGACAAATTGCCATATTTATATCAACGCAAGCTGCACGGATAAGCACGGTAAGTTTGACACCATTGACATTAAAGGTCTGGTTCCATGCTTTCTCTGGGATTATATCTTTTGAACGGCTCAACACGTGGTTTTGCCATTCAATGTCGCTACTAAAGGGATCTTTCATCTCGTTCGCATTAATAAAACCAAGATAAACAAGAACCACTGGAACTCCCATTGAGGCTAGTTTCCATGCAAAGGCAAAGCGATTGCTGAGCTGGTAAAAACTATCAGCAGATAGTGAAAAACCTGGCGTTAAAGCACACAAAGCCACATTAGCCTCGTTGAGTGCTGCTTGTATTCGCTGATAATTCCTCTGATTGGTCGCTCCGCATCGATCATCGATGAATTCATTTTTATGAGCCTTTGCTTCAAAAATGATCAGACCGGGCTTGTCATCTATTAAACAGGTGCTTGCAAGATCCCAGTTTGGAGTATTTGCCCGTTCAGGAACATCCAACCACCAGTCTGTAAGCTCTTTTCTTAATTTTTCCTCCAGAAAGATGGGTGTTTCACCTAATTTTGCCTCCTCTGGCTCAATAAATCCGCGCGGAAGCCAGACATCTGCTGGGCTTACTTTGGCGTAAGGTTTAACCATGTCAGAAATAAAACCGGCAACAGTCTTTTTCTCACAATTTGTGAGCAGCAGGCATCTGAAGCGACTGCCCTTGAAATCACGTTTTTGAAAAACAATGCTGTTTTCATTACTGCTCATTTTCAAGCTCCTCTTCAATTCTTTCGCTGTCTTCAAAAATTTCTTCAGATTCAACGGCTTCTTCTGTTGGCAACTTCGCCGCCGCTTCGCGAACATCGAGCTTGCCGGTCACCAAATCGGCAAATAGCCGAGTGCGAAATTCTTGGAGGAAAGCAATCTCTTGTTCTTGTTTTGGTATCGCAGAACAAACTACGCTTGATTCGTCTTGAATTTTTTTAACTAGTTTTTGTTGCTCTGCCGTCGGTGGTAAAACTATTGGCAAGGCCTTAATAGCTGAAACCGCGATCCCTTCCCTGGATGAACCATTTTGTGCCATGTAAATTGCTGTTTGCGCTGCTTCAGTTGCCAAATAGACAGCCAGATACTCTGCGATGCAATATGAAGGAATCGGACGAATAATGCAAACATGCTGATTTACGTTTGCCTCAAAAAAAACTTGAGGCACTGCACAAACTCTTCCAATTGATGCACCAGTAATATTCAGTAAAACATCCCCAGGTTTTACGTGGGTGTTTGCCATTTTTAAGTGCGTTTCATTCGTAATTCTTGCAACCTTCTCAAGACGAAGCCCGTCAAAATGAACATTTTGGCTGCGGAGTAACGGAATTCCTTCATCTTGATAGACTGAAGCACCACCACGTGGAGTAACACCACTTCCAAATTTAGTGGCCAAGCTTTTAAGCCTCCTAACTTCCCAGTGCTGCGGGATGTCGCCGAGCCATGGAATGCCGGAGGGTTTGAGTGGCACGTTGGGGTCTAGGCCTCTGGTGACAGCGCGGTGGATGATTGCCTGTTTCTGCTCGTTCAGCAGGGCAATGATTTTGCGTTTGGCCCTGATTGCCTTCTCCAAACGCCCATTCGCCCAGTTCAGAAACTTTACGATCGCCTTCTGCTCATCTGGAGTTGGTATCAGAATTGGCGCTTCAAAAAAAGATTGGTCAGTTAATTGAAGACGAGAAGTCCATATTCCCTTTGAGCGAACATGAAGTTCCCAATTGAAAGCGGCAGATCTAACAAGCTCATGAACGAATTCTGGAAGCAGTACAACATTATTTCGGATTCTATAAATGCCATAAGCCGAACTGACAATTCCGTGGTGCTGCGAAACCCCAAGGCCTCCGCCCCAAGCCCAAAGACTATTAATAACAAGATCGCCTGGCCAACAAAGTTTGTAACCAAGGTAGGATTCAGCCTTAAACATCGTCACATAAGCTGTTTTTCTGGGAATTACACCTTTTGATGAAGAAACAGTGAGCAACTCTTCTTTTCCCGTTTTTGAACGAATATCTACACGATCAAAAACAGATTTGCCTCTTTTGATAACCCAATGGCTTGGCATTTTCTCAAGCCATGGCAATCCGGAATCTTTATACTCAGAATATGGTTTAAGGCCAGTGATCATTATTCGATCTCCTGAAGGAGGTTTTCCGGGTTCCAGATCTGTTCGGCTATCTGCTGATACAACTGGCAGCGGGCCTCAAGGTCAGCCTTTTTAAAGTCGCTGTATGGCTTGAAGGGCAGACCACTCTGCGCAATAAAGCGTTTGAAGCGAGGGTTTCGTTCGTAACACTGCGGATGGAGAGAACGCGCCAGCAGATTCTGCTCTACATAGTGCGGCAGTTTTTTCTTGTAGGGCAGATCGCTGTAGCTGGCATTAAAACTCTTTGGTAGCAGCAACAAACCACCTATGCGATTACGATGCTCAGAAAAATCAGCTGCATGACGAAACTCATCTGTAAAGCGTTCGGGATGGTCAGCCCAGATATGCTCAACCTCGTAGCGAGACCTGCCTTCGCTTACATATTCAAAGTATCTTGATGCCATGCCTGAACTGGTCTCGATAAAGTCGGTCATTCTCGCCAGAATGCGGTGCAGAGCATACCGGTTCTGCTGATGCAACCGAAGTCGATCGTTGCTCGAAAATGTTTCGCGCTCTTCTTTGAGTTTGTTGTAGAGCTTTTTTGCAAGTGCTTTGCAGCTCAGGCCACGAATATCACGCATTACCAGAAACATGGCATATTGCATGGTCGAATAAGCGATAGTGCGGGAGTTCCACAATCGCCAGGCAAGCAGAATGTCGAGATATTGCGCAACCAGACTGATTTTTTGGTTTGCCACGGTTTCAGAATCACCGGGTTTCAATGGCGCAAGCAAAAGCATGTATTGAAGAGTGAACCCCTGCTGGGCATTGTAAAGAACGTGTTCCAGACCGGCAACAGGCTTTTGGGAAGCCTCTATGAGTTTTAAATATTGCCGGCTGTAGAATTCAAAATCAGTGCTGATAAAGCGATAAAAATCAGCACTTTTTTCAAGGCCAACTGACTCGGCAGCGTCGCGCAGCCATCGATGAAATTCAGTACCAATGCGGTCAAAATCCTCTGACTTCGCACCCTTTTTGCGTTCACGAATCTTCGTGGCATACTGACTGCGAAACCATGCCTTGAAACAATCTGATTCTACTTCCTTGCCGGCTTCATTAAGCAGTTTTATTCGATCACGCCAGCATTTGTTGGCAGCAATCCGCTTATTTTCATCGATGTTGGCAAGAAGATAACCTTTGAGCATATCGGTCGGGCTCAAAGAAAGCCCACGATCATTCATGGTTTCAAAGATGGTATAGGCATCGTCATCTGAATATGCGGTAATCTCGACAAGATGCACGTTCTCAAGCAGCCAGTCTATAAAGTATGGCAGAGCCGCATCCCGCAATTCCTCCGGGAAATGGGTTTCCAGGTCGCGATAGCGCCTTATCAGGTTCTGCACTGATTCTACATGGCCATTCAGATCGATTTTCTCGCCTTTATAGAGAGCTTCCATGGCTGCAGTGCGCTCTGGAACATGCAGATTGAAAGATTTTTCGCCAAATTTTTCAGAAAAAATGAGCTCATCGACATTAACCCGCTCAGCCCGGCCATCTTGAAGGTTTCTGAGAAATATAAGTAAAAGGGTCAGACTGGTCAGTCGCTGCTGGCCATCGACAATATAGCTGAGATTCTCTTTTTTGCTGATTATGATCGAGCCGAGAAAATAATGGGGGTAGTGGGCAACCTTTGTTCTGGGATGGTCAGGCCGATACTCTTCAAGGAACTTATTACTGAGATCGTTGATCAATTCACATATCTGCTTCTCATGCCATTTATATTCCCGCTGATAATAATCGATCGAGTATTTAACTTCCTTGAGTAGCTCGCGTACTGTTCTCGCTTTTCCAAGAATCTCTTTCATCTGCGTGACCTTCCTTTCTTCTGTCTCTTATCAGGCTGTTCAGATGGCCCACTTTCGAATGTTGGCTGCTCGCGCAAGGTTTCTTCTGGCAGCTCTTCTTCGCTCGGCAGGAACGGTTTGTATTTCACATACCATTCGGTAAGCATTGCATTCCGAATTGGAAATGCCAGATAAGCCTTGTTCGGCACCATATCAGAGGAAGTCACTTCAGAGGTGCTGGCTTTCATGACTTTTCTCCCTTCAGAAGCACGTCGAGCAAACCATCAGCCTCCTTTTCAACGGCGAGAATATCGGCTCTTATCTCATCGAGAGTGCGTAATGGCTGTGGCTGATAGAAATGCCGGGTGAAACTGACTTCGTAACCGATTTTTGTTGCATCGGCCTTAACCCATGCGTCCGGGGTATAAGGCAGCACTTCACGGCGAATGAATGCTTCTATGCCGCCCTCTTCAAGCAAAGGAACCTGCTCGGTATCACGCAGTTCGCTATCAGGTTCATATTCAACAAAAACCGTCTGACCTTTGGAGTCAGCAACTGAATACAGGCCATGAAACGGGTCAGATTCGATTTTTGCCCCTTTGCCTTTGCCGGCTTTATGAATTTTGGCAATTACCGGTGGAGCCGATTCATCGCGCCAGCTGACTGCCTTGTAAATAAGCTTCAAATCAGCTGCAGCGATTTTAACTTCATTTTCTTTCAGGAACAGCTCTACTTTATCGCGAAACTCGTTGTGGTCGGAAAACAACGCTTCTCCCAGCGCAGATCGCAGGCTGAGAGCGACTTCGACCAGACGACCGTCACGTTCCCAGGTTCTGGGGTCGAGCAGCTTCTTCTTTTTCTTTTCCGGCAGGCCTTTTTTCTTTGATTCGCTCTCTTCGTCTTCATCCTCGTCATCATCTTCGCCCCATTCATCCAGGCGCTTCTGTAGTGAATCGGCGATATCTTCGAAGTTACTGAAAAGAGCATCGCCAAATTCTTCATACAGAACCGATCTGATTTCTTCATCACCGGAAGAAAAGCGAAGAGTCTCGATACGCGGCAGGGTCAGCTGACTGTGCAGGCGCAGAGGGCGCTCGACTGTCACTTTCCAGTAGCCGAATGCGGCATTTGCAAAGATTTTCGATTCAGGGGTTTCTTTGCAAGCGAGGAAGGTCTGCATGATGCGGTCTATGTCTTCTGCAGATAGCTCGCAGTTTTTCTTGCCGAGATTTTTGCGCAGAGGCTTGAACCATTTGCTGGCATCGATCAGCTGCACTTTTCCCTTGCGATGTTCTGGCTTGCGGTTTGTCAAAACCCAGATATAAGTTGCGATACCGGTGTTGTAGAAAAGGTTCAGAGGCAGAGCTATGATCGCTTCAAGCCAGTCGTTTTCGATGATCCATCTGCGGATATTGCTCTCACCCTGCCCGGCGTCACCGGTAAACAGAGAGGAACCATTATGAACTTCGGCAATTCTGCTGCCCAGCGCCGACTTATCATTCATCTTTGACGCCATGTTTGCGAGAAACAGCATCTGCCCGTCACTGGAACGGGTTACGAGAGACATTTCCTCGTCATTGTGAAAAACCTTGAAGCGGGGGTCATTGATTCTGTCTTTGCCGCCCATTGAAACCAGGTCTTTCTTCCAGCTTTTGCCGTAAGGGGGATTGGCGATCATGAAGTCAAACTCACGTGCCGGGAAAGCGTCATGCGAAATGGTCGACCACTCGGCGCCGCCAACTATATGATCAGCATTTTCGCCTTTGCCTTTGAGCAGCATATCGGCTTTGCATACCGCATAGGTTTCGGGGTTGATTTCCTGGCCGTAGAGCTCGCCGATCAGCTGCTGCCCATGACGGGCACCTATGGCCGAAAGGGTTTCTTCGGCTACGGTCAGCATGCCGCCGGTGCCACAGGCACAGTCATAAAGCAGATAGGTGCCGGATTTAAGCTTGTCTTCGATTGGCTGAAAAACCAGACTTGCCATCAATCTTACGGCATCTCGTGGCGTCCAGTGTTCGCCGGCTTCTTCGTTGTTATCTTCGTTGAACTTTCGCACCAACTCTTCAAAAACCGTGCCCATGGCATGATTGTCGATGCCGGCCGGGGAAAGATCGATCTCGGGGTCGAGAAACTTGCCGATAAGGGTGCCGATCGCGTCAGCCTTTGAAAGGGTAGACAACTGATTGCGGAATTTGAAGTTATCGAGAATGTCCTGCACATTGGCTGAAAAACCGTCGAGGTAATCTTCGAAATCGGCCAGGAGCTGCTGCTGATTGCCACGTGATTTCAGGTCGCGCAGGGTGAATTTTGAGGTATTGTAAAAAGCCTGGCCGGCAGCATCAGAAAGCGCCGCCCGCTGCTCGGTAATGCCATTTTCATCGAGCATTTTCTTTGTTTCCAGAACCGCTTTTTTTGTGGGTTCCAGAACAGCATCCATGCGGCGTATCACGCACATTGGCAATATTACATCGGGGTATTTGCCGCGCTTGAACAGGTCACGCAAGACGTCATCCGCAATTCCCCAGATAAATGAAACAATTTTGTTGTGTGTGGCTTGATCCATGGCTGAATTCACTCACTCCTGTATTGACGCCATTCTGGCTTTTTTACGCTCCGTGCAGCTTCTCTGCTGCCACGTATCTTTCTCGCGTCAATTTAACCACGATTGGAGAGTCAGCGCAAGAAAATCAACCTGAAAGCTTACTGATAAAACAACATCTGACGTCTTATTGCCAAAGGTTCGGAAGTTACGGCCCTTGTTTTTACAGAAAAAAGCTCGATCAGTATTTCATGAGCTTGTTGTGTATCCAGCAGGGTTTTCGACGGCAGTCGAGGACTGCGTAAACCAGGACCACGTTTTCTTTGATAGTGTAATAAACGGCAAAAGGAAACTTCTTTGCCAAAAGGCGATAATAACCAGAATGCTTCTGATGGATGCCCGCAAAAAATGCAAGCGAATCTATATCGGAGAAAAGCGAATCAAGAAAATAGGCACCAAGGCCTACCGACTGGGCTTCGTAAAAACGGAAGCCTTCCTCGAGGTCGTCTTCTGCAGAATTGAGGATTTCTACTCGCATGCAAGATTTTTCTTGATGCGCTTCTTTGCCTGCTGCCAGTCTGAGGATGTCAGTTTGTCTGTATCGTAGGCCTTCTGACGGTCTTTTAAAACAGCGTCATGCCATTCTGGCGAATCGAAGCTGCCTGCTCTGGTGATGTCATCCCACAGGGTTTCAAGCAATTGCAGCTTTTGCGCCAGAGTATAATCTGAAAGATTCAGGTCTATGGTTTTCATGGAATCAGACCTCATTTTGGTGTACACGGCATGAAGCCGATATTCATATACAGCAGGGCTACTACTAATATAATCTAAAGTTATTGGTACTGCAAATTTTCGGCGTAGCAATCAGGAACTCGCGTTCAAAAGTTTCAAGCAGCAAATCCTGTATTAGCCCAAGAAAGCCCGCCCACACCGTGACCTTTTTCGCAATATTGTCTTTTTTAAAGCCAGATGCTAGGATTTTTTGCCTTGAGATTAATCTGACCAATTAGGCAGCGGGCAATGATAAGACTCATCAAATCTGGAATAAAGCGGTTAATCGGAGCAGAACCGGTTGATTCTGCCGGGGTTTCTGAATTTTTCGAAGCACTGCAGCGCGGCAGAGAAGAGGCTGCAATGGAGCTCTACCGTGAAGGGGCAGATATCTTTCGCGTAACGGTAGACGGCGGCAATGCGCTCATCTATGCAGCGATGGGCGCGAACAACAATCTTATCCGCCTGCTCCTTGAAAAGGGTGTAAAGCCTGATGCAAGAACCAGGCAGGGGCGCACTGCCGTCATTATCTGCTGCGAAAAAGGGAATCTGGAGGGGCTGCAGCTGCTTCTGCAATACGGAGCAACCCTGACAGAAACTGTCGAAGAACATGAGGGCTACCTGATCGGCAGGGGCATCTGGGGCAAAAACCCCGATTTGATAAGCCTTCTCATCAAAAATGGCATTTCTACAGAATACCAGTCATGGGAGAACTTCACCACGCCGCTGACGCTGGTAACACACTGGGGCGCCATGGAATTGGCGAAAACCCTGCTCAACGGCGGTGCCAATGTTAACACCATGGGTAAAGACGGTGA
>CAZFUG010000033.1:0-26593 GCA_964522035.1 uncultured bacterium | reverse complement strand
CCTTCTGGTCTTCAAGCTTTTCTTTGGCGAATTCTTCAGCCCAGGCATGCCTGACGTGGCGCAGAAAGATGGCCATGGCGGCGAGCGGCGAAATCTTCGCATTTTCTTCGGGTGAGTTCCAGGGCAGAACCGGCTGAGTGCGGTCGATGCGCGGGTTGCACAGCCATGATTTTGCCGATGAAATCAGGCGATCAGGTACTTCTGCGCCGCGTTCGCGGGCGTAATCGCCGACGATATACTGCGAATCGTCTTCCCAGCTGAGAACAGGTTTCTCTTTGAGTCTTTCGAAAATGAAAGAGGGCAGCACTTCAAGCTTTTCAATGGCGCCTTTGGCGAGTTCCTGAACGATCGGCAGCAGGGTAATCTGAGCCGGTTCTTCGCCTTCAACGGCTGCAAGCGGGGCATAGCTGAGAACGATATTGGTGGTTCCGAGGTCGATGCCAACGATGTATTTTGCTTTTGCCATACTTCTGTTCTCCTCAGCTGATTTCGATTTCGGCCGGGGCAATTACATTGCCTTTCCAGCCGTCGACCAGTTCCGGCAGGTTGCATTCTTTAAGGCGCCAGCCACGGTGTATCAGTTCGCCCTTGTATGGGCCGGTTGCGGGCACGCGACCAGAAAGCTTGACCGCTTCGGGGTCAACTTCGTCGAGTGTGACGACAGAACCTTCTTCTTCGTTGAGAACGCGTTCTAGAATCAGGCGGTCTTCGAGAAGTCTGCGACAGCCTTCGTGAATCGGCCTGATAGCGCCGCCGAGGGTTTCGTCATCGAGACCTGAGATATCTTCGCTGAGCAGATCGATGAGGCGGCCTTCTTTCTGGAAAAGGTAAAGAATCTGGTAGGCTGCCGGCGGAATCGCCTCTCTGCCCCCCTTGAGATTTGCCTGGGCAGCTTTGAGATCGGCGGTGAGTGCTTCGATCTGTTTGCGGCATTCGGTAATCTCTTCGGTTTTTCTGGTCAGATCGGTCTGAGCATTTTTAAGCTGTGCTGCAGCCCGGTCGGCATCTTTTTTGGTCGTCTTCATGTCGTTTTCGAAACTTTCGATTTTGCTGCTGAGAACTGCAGCTTCGGCCTTGAGACGCTTTGTTTCGTCAGTGGCGGCCTGCAGTTCGCCGCTGATTTTCTGCAGACTGGCTTCAACTTGAGCTTTTGCCGCTTCGGCATTTTTCAGCCCGGCTTCAAGGTCTTTGGCGCGCTGATTGGCGGCTTCGAGTTCTTTGCTGTCGACAGAGCCGGCGGCCAAAGCTTCAAGTCTGGCCTTGAGGCTGGAAGTTTCGCTGGTCAGATCGGTAATCTGGCGTTTGAGAAGTGCCCCGGCCGTTTCGCTTTCGCTAAGGCTGCTCTGCAGTTGTCTGATCTCTTCGAGATGCTTCGGGTCAGCCTGAATGACCGGCGGCGTTGCGGCGGTATTTGTTATGGCAGGCTGCCGGCGCTCGAAAAGAACTGCGAGAGAGAGAATCAGAATCAGAAAAATAAACACACCGAGACCGGCAAGGGCAGGCATCTGCATGGTTTCGGGAACCAGGGTCTTAAGATTGTCGATTGCCGGTTGCAGATCTTTTAAATTCGGCGAAGCTTCGCGCTGGTGCAGATAAACGGTGCCGCCGCTCAGGGCGAGCAGAGCTATCAGAGTCAGAAAAGCTGCAGCTTTCTTCATTCAGAACCTCACAACAGTTTTAAGGTATAACTTCAAAGCCGAATTATACTAGATTTTTTGCCCTTCTGCCATTGCAATTAAAATTTGCCGGGGCTGTCAGGGTTCGTTGAAGAGTTCGGCGGGGCTTTTTCCGGCATTGTCACGGGTTGTGTCGCTGGCGTCGAGTTCGAGAAGATAGATATATACCTTGCGATGCTTTGCGGCTGCAGCGTCGTGCAGGGGTGTTGAACCGCGAAAATCGACTGCCTGAAGGTTGGCCCCGGAATCATGCAGGGCTTTGACCACTTCAAGATGGCCACCGGCCGCGGCGTAATGCATTGGAGTGCGCATGAATTCATTGGTGCTGTTAACGTTGGCACCAAGTTCGACAAGCAGTTTTACCGTTTCGGGGTTTCCGGTGGCTGCGGCCGCGTGCAGGGGTGTTTCAGAAAGATTTTTTTCGCGAAATTCGAGTTGCTTTGGGTCTTTGGCAAGAATTTCTCTTATGTCTTCGAGCGCGCCGTCTTTGACAGCCTTGAAAATATTGGTTTCACGGCCGCGCAGATGAAATTTGCGCGGCGTGGTGCCGAAACGCCCGGTGCGTTTCAAGAAGGTCAGACGTTCTTTGTCGCCTTGCAGGCGGGCATGAACTACGGCGGTGTGCCCGGCGTTGTTGGTGGCGTTAATATCGGCGCCGAGGCCGATCAATGAAGAACTGCTGACGGGTTTGCAGAAAAACAGAACTGTTGACCCGTCAGGAAGTCTGGCATCGATTTTTGCTCCGGCATCGAGAAGTGAACGCACCGCCGCGATATTACCTGTCTTTGCCGCGAGATGCAGGGGCGTATAATCGTCGAAATTGCGGATGTTGACATCACGAACCCTGCTGGCGAGTTTTTTCACCAGAGCTTCACGGCCGTAACCGGGTTTGAGGCTGAGAACGTGCAGAAGTGTGTTGCCACGCCTATCTTTGCTGTTATAGTCAGCGCCGGCCTGCAGAAGAGCTTCGATCATATCTACGGTGCCGCTTTCTGCCGCGAGCAGCAGCGGTGTTTTTCCTTCGCTGTTGACCGGATCGGGGTTGGCGGTTGCCGGTAGAACAAGCTTCAGCAGTCTGATATCTCTGCTGCTGACGGCATAGTGCAGTGCTGAATTGCCGCTGAGATCACTTTGCCGGGTATCGGCACCGGCTTTGAGAAGCAATTCTGCGAGTTCGCTGTTTCTGGCGGCTAACGCCTGCAGCAGCGGAGTCTGGCCGGCGCCGTTGATTTCTTCGAGCATGGTTTTATCAGTGCTGAGCCGGGCTGTTTTTTCGGCATTCGCTTCAGCAACTGCCGCGTGCAGTGCATTGCCGTCAGGCAGGGGTGCAGGTTTTGCATCTTTGGCAGCAACCAGCTTCAGGCAATGATTTATGATCATCGGAAACCAGCCGTGTTTAAGATCTTTATTGCTCTGCATCTTTTCAAGCCAGGCCTGTGCTTCGGCGAACCTGGCGAGTTGGCGCAGAATTTCGGCTTTTCTGATCGAAAGCTCGAAAAGTTTCTCTTTTTCGGGTTTTTCAGAAGTCAGGGCGTCTTCGAAAAACTTCAGACTGTTTGCAAAAGCTTTTTTCTGCAGCTCAGGATTGCCTTCTGTTGCCCAGGCGGCCTGCAGCCATGCCTGTGCTGTGGCGCTGTCATCACGTTCAAGCTTCTGTAGCAGCGTTGCATATCTGATTGCCGGGTCAGCGTCTTTTACTGCCTGAAATTCTGCTGACCAGACAAACTGCTTGAGAGTGGCCGTTTCTGCCGTGTTCGGTTGCAGATCGCCAAAAACGCCGCGACAGAGCGGGCATTCGGTCAAAGGCCCGGTTCGCCCATCGACCGGGCGGCCATCGATGCAGACCTGCGCTGAGGAACTGGCTGTGAGAAAGGCGGTGAATTCGATGTGGCAGACCGGGCACATTACCTGCTGCTGCAATGAATCTGCATGCAGCAGAGCAATACCGGTCACCAGAAACAGACTTAAGATAAAGGCGAGAAATGGTTTGTTCATGTCTGTAATAATACAGGATTCCGGCCTGTGCGGAAATAACGCCCCTTCGGCCGGTCAGGACCGGCTCGGGGTCAGACAAATTGATTCTAATTAGCCGTCAGAGGGCTTCGGTTCCGTGGTTGAGAAGTTTCAGATCTTCTTCAGCGAGCGCCTGATAGACTTTTACCTGTTCGTCGAACTGTGCCTGGGTGACGTGACCGCAGGTGGTAACCGCCTTTTCGAGGCGGGCAGGCAGGTAGAGGTCTGAGAATTTGAAACCGAAGTTCATTTTCTGCCGTATCTTCAGGGCATGAATCATGCGGGCCGCTTTATTTAACTCGGCTTCGTCGAAATGTTCCATGCCGAGCAGTTTCAGGCCTTCACTGACGACAGCCGGCGTGTAAATGTTGCGGGCGAAGAGGCAGATGACCAGAGAGTTCAGGGCCATGCGCCAGACCGCTTCCTTATACATTTCTTTTGTCCAGTCGGTGTCGGTTTTGCTGCTGTTGATTTTTTTCTGGTCGATAGAGTAGCCGGCACTGTCGAGATGCGAATGGCGAACACCGGTGCCGTAGCCAAGAAATGAATGCAGGCCGGTCATGTAGCCGGGCGCCTCGTTTTTGCCGAAGGCAATCGCAAAATCTTTGCCGCCGTATTTTTCGGCACAGAAAACCGAGCCCTTTTCGAGGTCGCTGTAGAACTCATTGTGGCGGTGACCGATACGTTCGAGAATTTTCATGTAACTGGTGGCGTCACCGAAGTTGAGAACAATACCGTCGGTATGGGTTGTGTTTATAAGGCCTTTCTGAAAGGCTTCGACTGCCCAGGCAAGAATGACGCCCATGCTGATGGCATCCCAACCCTGCTTTTCAACATAATAAAGCAGTCGCAGCACGTCTTCGCTGTCGCCGATCGAGAGATTCGAGCCCCAGGCAAAGATCAGTTCGTGGTCATACGACACTTTGAAGGTTTTATACATGTGTTCGGCTTCATTGAAGCTTTCACGCAGCGTGGCCATGTGAATACAACCGCACTGGCAGTGAGCGCAGGCGATCTGCTGTGAGAGGTGTCGTTCGGCGAAGGTTTCGCCGCTGATGCCTTCGGCATTTTCAAAATAGCCCTGTGAAAAATTTCGAGTCGGCAGGCCGTTGATTTTGCTGAGCGGAATAACATTAATCGGGGTGCCGAGGTCATGGTATTTCTTCATCTGGTCAGATTCGACGACCGCTTTGTAAAGCTTTGTATAATAGGCGTTGAAAGCACCGATGCTGTCGATTTTCCAGTAGTTGCCGCCACTGATGACGATGGCTTTGACGTTTTTGCTGCCGAGAACGCCGCCGAGGCCGAGTCGGCCAAAATGGCGCGAAGAGTCGACGGTTGCGGCGGCTATGGGCGAGAGACGTTCGCCGGCCGGGCCGATTCTGACGATCGAACGCTTAAAGTCAGATTTGTAATGGTCACGCAGAACCCGTTCGACTGCAAGTGCCGACATGCCTTTCAGCGAGCTGGCGGAATTGATGCGAACGTTGTTGCCTTCAATTTCGAGAGTGCAGGTGAAGGCTGCTTTGCCGCGAATTCTGATGACATGGTAGCCTGCACCATACATGGCCATGGCGAGGCGTCCGCCGGCGTGTGATTCGCCCATATTGCCGTTGAGGGGCGATTTGAACATCGCCACGGTTTTGGTGGCAACCGGAAAAACCGAACTGAATGGCCCGGTTGCGAAAATTACCGGCGCTGAAGGGTCGTATGGGTCGGTGGCCGGGTCGAACTGGTCGAGCAGTGCGGTTGCGACTCCGGTGCCGCCGATATAACGGTTGAAAAGGTCTGAAACGTCTTTTTTTTCGCTTTTGCCGGTGTTGAGATCGATATCGAGCATGTAATAATTTCTCATGGCTCAACCTTTCTGCTGCGGTCGATTTCGACCATGTCGATTACGCCATTCGGGCAGTATTTGACGCAGACGCCGCACTGGTGGCAGACAATCGGCATGCGGGTTTCGTGATCCCATTGCAGGGCGTTAGCGATACAGGCGTCAATGCAGAGGTGACAGCTGGTGCATTTGCTGGCGTCGAGTTTGACGCCGCCGCCGTCGCGGGGGGTAAGAGCCTGGGTCGGGCATACTCTGGCACAGTCTGGTTCAAGGCAGCCGTAGCACGGCCGGATCGAAAAGGCACCCTCGGCACCGGCATAGTTTTTTACGCGCAGTGCGGCTTTTTCGACGGTCAGGGCTTTGAACCAGGTGCGGCTGCAGGCATACATGCAGCTGTAACAGCCAATACACTGTTCACGGGCAACGACTCGCAGCAGTTTGCTCATTCAGCGGTCTCCGTTGTCTTCGTAAAGATCTTCGCGCAGTTCAGGCAACACGCCCTGTTCCTGCCAGAGCCTGGTCAGTGGCGTCGACATCGGTACCAGAATCTCGCGATAAATCTGTAATGCCCTTTCGGGCGAGAATACGTGGCGATAAAACCAGAATTCGAAAGGAAAAAAATGAATCTGGCCCTTGCCGGGCCAGGGTTCATAGCTTTCAGAATTTTCGAGCACACGGCTCTGCAGGTCGGCCAGAAAGCTCTCGGTGACCGTACGCGCCGGTAAAACCAGATCGTTGACCTGGTTGCATTCGCGGGTGCCGTCTTCTTTAAGAAGGCCGAAAATCCGGCAGGCAAAAGACCTGACCGGGTGAATCAGGCAGACTTTTGTCGTATCATCACGGAAAATACAGCGCAACCGCTTTTCGCCACCTGCTTCGGCTTGTCTCAGGTCGAAACGCAGGGCCGATTTAACCAACCTTCTTACCCTTTCGGGCTGCCAGTGTGCGAGTATTTCTCTGATGATGCGGTGATATTCAAGCGAAAAAATCGAAACTGAATTACAGCAGCGGCCACAGTTGCCACAACTGGTGCGCGGAAGCTGCTCATGCAGCCGGTCGAGCATTTCCATGCCGAAGGCGCCGTGTTCGGCTGAAGCACTGAGTGCCTTCTGCAGATAAGCGTCGAAATTTCTGGCTGCCGCAGCTTTGAGTTTCTGCAGCAGTTCAGTATTGAGCTGCATGGTTGGCTTCCCTGTTTTGATTAAATGACGTGACTCTGCAGGCTTTGTTCAGTTTTTGTCAGGGACTCAGCCCTGATTTTTGGCGAGACTGACGGTAAGTTTGCGCCCTTCCATCGCCTGGTCGTTCATGCCGTCGACGGCGGCCTGGGCACTGCCTTCTTCGGCGAATTCCACGAACCCGTAACCGCGTGAGCGGCCTGAATTCTTGTCGAGAATAACCTTGGCACTCACGACCTTGCCATACTTGGCGAATTCTTCTTCGAGTTTGCGATTGTCGACGCTGAAGGGAAGGTTACCAACAAAGATTTTTGCAGACATTAGACAAGTTCCTCCAAAAAACATCATCCAGGCCTTTTCACATTTACCTGTGAAGTTCAGGCTCTTTATTCATTCTCTCGCAGACATTTTCAAAAAGCAAGTCCCTGAGATAAAAAAATGTTGTACCGATTTCGGTACACAAAAACGACAGGTTTGTAGAATTGCTGCTGCCTCTGAGAGTTCTTGACTATCAACAGTTGCTATGCTAACATCAGTCAGTACGACTGAGCCGGGGTTATGTTCCGGGGCAGAAATGCCCGGAAAAGGCTCAAGCTCATTCTTTAAGGTTTTGCCGGAATATGAAAGCAAAAATTATCGGTTCGAGCGACGCGATCAAAGATGTTCTTGATCTGGTGTCGAAAGTGGCTGGAAACGATGTTACGGTTTTGATTACCGGCGAAAGCGGCACTGGTAAAGAAATGGTTGCCGAAACCATTCTGCAGCAGAGTCCGCGTAAGGTTAAGCCGTTTCTGAAAATGAACTGCGCGGCGATACCTTCAGAGCTCCTTGAAAGTCAAATGTTTGGGCATGAACGTGGGGCCTTCACCGGCGCGGTAAGCCGCCAGGAAGGCTGTTTTGAACGCGCCGACGGCGGTTCGCTGTTTCTCGATGAAATTGGCGACATGTCGATGATGACGCAGACGAAACTTCTCAGAGTCCTTCAGGAACAGGAATTTGAAAGGATCGGCGGCAACAATACCATAAAGGTTGATGTGAGAATTCTTGCCGCCACCAACAAGAACCTGCTCGAAGAAATAAAGAGAGGCCGCTTTCGTGAAGATCTCTATTACCGCCTTAATGTGGTCGAGATTCATATTCCGCCGCTGCGTGAGCGCATGGAAGACGTGCCAGAGATTGTCGAGGCTTTTGTTGCCGAGTTTGCTCTCAAATACAACAAGCCAGAGCTCAAGGTGAGTCGCCAGGCGCTGCAGACACTGCTGAATTATGCCTGGCCGGGTAATGTCAGAGAGCTGCGCAATGTGATCGAGCGGTCTGTGGTTCTTTCGAAGTCTTCGATGATTGAGTCTGAAGATTTTCCTGAAAAGATCAGGCAGCCTTCGACAGCTGGCAGCGAGAATCTTGAAGAAGACCGCATCTATACGCTGGCTGAGATGGAACGCATGTATGTCAGGAAGGTTCTCGAGTATGCCGGCGGCAACAAACTCAAGGCTGCCCGGCTTCTGAATATCGATCCGAAGACGCTCAGAACCAAACTTGGCTGAACTGAAGCAGAGGAACAAATGGACGAAATTATACTGATTAATAAAATGGAAAGCGTCGTCAGGCAGGTGACGCAGCAGATGCTCGGTAAAAGCGGCGAAACCGCCTGCAAATGCCCGCGCTGCACGCTCGATATTCTTGCGCTGGCTCTCAACTCGCTTCCGCCCAGATATGTCGTAACCAATATTGGCAACGCCGTTACCAATGTTGACTTAGAATCTTCTCAATGGCAGGCTAATGTCACCATGGCAGTGTGCAAGGCCATTGAGGTTGTGCGCAGCAGACCACGGCACAGTTGATTGTGCCATACTTCCCCGTGGAGGATGAAATGACCGAACAGAATGAAAAGGTTAAACTGAGCTTCGAAAGAAAAGATGCTACCAAGGGTTATGTAGTTCTGTCGCTGATTGGCGATCTCGACATGTGGACTCTGCCGGTAGCCAAAGAACAGATTCAGAAGCTGGTTGACGAAAACAAGGTAAAAGTGGTTCTCGATCTCGAAAGAACCAATTACATAGATTCTTCAGGTCTTGGCTTTTTTATCGGCACGCTCAAGAAATTGCGCGACGCCGGCGGAGAGCTGGTTCTGATCAGTCTGAATTCCTATATCTATGGTATTTTCCAGCTTATTCAGCTGCAGCATATCATCAAAACCTATGACAGCCTTGAAGAAGCTTCGAAAGAATTTTAACAGGAGACCCCGGAAATGAAACAGAACGTCCACCCCAAAACCAACCTGATCAACGTTACCTGCGCCTGTGGCAACTCTTTTGCCACCCTGTCAACCTCAGCTGAACTGAAGGTTGAAGTCTGCTCTGGCTGCCATCCTTTCTTCACCGGTACTCAGCGTTTCGTTGACACCACCGGCCGCGTTGAAAGATTCAAAGCCAAACTCGAAACCCAGAAGAAAGCTGCCGAAGCCGAAGCCGCCAAGAAGACCAAAAAGGCTGCCAAAGCTGAAAAAACTGAAGCTAAAGCTGAATAAGCTTATTGAATCAGTAGTATGAGAATCTGCTGCCCGAACCCTGAAGAGTCGGGCAGCAGATTTTTGCTCGACCGCATAACCTTCGCAAACAAAGGAAAAGGCTGTGACACTGCTGCTGCTTCGCAATACTCCCGACCCTGACCGCCTGGTGGCTCTCGCGGCGCGGCGCTGTTATTCTGCCCGGGCTGCCGATGATATCGAAGAGCACCTGACCGGCGACGAAATCGAGCGCTTGCTCGGGTTTCTCAGGCAGCGCAATCATCTTTCCCCCTTTGAGCACGCCGACTTTACCTTCAGTGCCGACGGTATTTCGCGCGCCCTGTCGCATCAGCTGGTGCGGCACCGCATTGCTTCCTATTCCCAGGAAAGCCAGCGCTACGTCAACTACATGAAGGTGCCGACGCTTCCGTATATCGTGCCGCCCTCGGTGGCAAAGAATGAAGAAGCGCAGAAAATTTTCGATCAGGCCATGCATCATACGCTCGAGGCGTATCGTACCATGGTAAACGCCGGTGTCGCTCCCGAAGATGCGCGTTACATTTTTCCCAACGCGATCGAGACCAAACTTGTTTTTACGATGAACGCCCGCAGTCTTTTCAATTTTTTCGAGCAGCGCTGCTGCATCAAAGCCCAGTGGGAAATCAGGCAGCTGGCTTTTGACATGCTCAAAGCCGTGCGCCAGGTGGCGCCGCAGATTTTCAAAAATGCCGGGGCGCCGTGCCAGTTTGCAACCATGCCATATTGTCGTGAGAACGATGCCCAATGTCCGCAATACAAATCCATGCAGAAGAGGATAAACAGAAATGACCAGCAGAACTCTGGAGGAACTGAGAAAGAATCTTGACAGGATCGATCAGGGTCTTATCGAGCTGATAAGGCAGCGTATCGATCTCGCCCGCGAAATTGGCGGGGTTAAGCGTGCTTCTGGTTTTGAGGCCTGTTTTGCGCCAATCCGCGAAGCTGATGTGTTTAAAAACCTCGATCGCTACAATCTCGGTGGCCTTAACCGGCAGAGTCTCGAAAACATTTTTGTCGAAGTTGTCTCAACCTGTCGCGCCGCCCAGGAACAGGGCCGCATCGCCGTTCTCGGCGAAAGAAACGGCTGGTTTTATGATGCGGCCCTGTCGCGTTTCGGGCAGAGTGCCGATATCGTTGCCGTCGACAATTTTGACGATTTCTGTGTCGAGCTGGGCAAAAGTCCGAAAAACCTGGGTTTCGCCTCTTTCACCCCCGAACATTCGCCTGACCGGCTGGCGCTGGTTGAAACAATGCTTTCAGGCAAGCTCGGCATCGTTGAAGAATTCAATTTTACACCTGAATTCAGTCTGGTCAGTAACAGTGCCAGAGACCTGTCAGAAGCCAACGAAATCTGTGTTACCAGCGAAACGCTGCGTTTGATGCGGCAGTTCTTCATCACCCTGTCGTTCGATCTCAAGATCAAGATCTGTCGCAGCATGTCAGAAGTCTGTGAAAACCTCGAAAGCGTCAACCCGGTCGCTGCCATACTGCCTTCGAAGCTGGTAGATACCTACCAGAATCTGGTGGTTATCAAAACCGGCCTGAAATCTGAACAGGTGCCGCGGGTTAAGTTTCTGACTCTCTCTGCCGGAGGCGGCAATGAATATCGTGCTGGCCTGAAAACGGCGATCATGTGCCCATTGCATCGTGGCAGCGAGCATATCTACGACATCGTCGGCTTCATGCGCGATAAGAGACTTGAGATCACCGATATTCACAACCTCAATTTCGTCGACAAGCCCTGGGATACAATTGTGATAATCGAGCTGATTCTGCCCGAAGACAAGGCGAAATTCGACGCATTGATGGCTGAATTCCAGCAGCGCGGCCTGCTTGCCAGAAGCTGCGGGTATTTTCCGGTATTCAAATAGTTGGTTAATTCAGCCTTCTGCGCTATAATCATGGGCTGAATTACCCTGAAGGGCAGAAGTAATGAAAGTTGTCATTTCGGGCGGCACTGAAATCGGGCTGCTTTTTGCAAAAACACTGGCGTCTGAACACGACGTGCACGTCATCGAATCGCTTCCACACGCGGTTCAGCAATTAGAGCAACTCGATCTGCAGGTGGTGAACGGTAATCCGACCAGTCTTTCGGTTCTGCAGGAAGCGCGGGTCGCTGAAGCCGATGCTTTCATTGGCTGTGCGCATTCTGATGAGGTCAATGTCATTTCATGCCTGGCCGCAAAACAGCTTGGAAAAGCCGAGACCTTCTGTTTCGTCAACAAGGCGCATTATTTTGAAACCTTCGCCGGCGAGCTTGGTGAACATCTGGTTATCGACCGCCTGATCTGGCCCGAAAAGCTTCTGGGCGAATACATCGCGCAGATTCTGGCAATTCCGGGTGCCATCGATGTGAAGGTTTTCGAGCACGAAGATCTAAAACTGCTCGAATTTCGCCTGAAAACCGGCGACAGCGCCATTGGCAAAAAACTCAAGGATCTCGGTATTCCGCGTGGCGCTCTGGCTGTTGCCCTTTTTCGTGATGACCAGGTCATTATCCCTGGTGGCATGACCACACTCTATCGCAGTGACAAGATTATTTTCATGGGCCACGAAGCGAGTATGCGTAAAATCGAGAACCGCTTCAACCCGTCGAATGCCAAATCTCTGAACGTTGTAATCGTTGGTGGCGGCAATGTTGGCTATATTCTTGCAAAAACTCTCGAGGTATATCCAAACTTTCGCATCAGGGTCATCGAAAAATCCTTACCGCAATGCCAGTTGCTGACCGAGCGCCTTTCTGACCGTGTGATGATCATGCATGCAGACGGAACTGACATCGGGTTTCTACGTTCGCAGCAGGTCGAAAACTGCGATTGCCTGGTAGCTGTAACCGGTAATGACGAAAGAAACTTTTTTGTGGCAATGCATGCAAAGATGCTCAACGTAAAAAAGGTTATCACCAGAGCACATTCAATCGAAAATATCGAATTTTTTGAGAAACTCGGCATCGATGTTGCTCTAAGTTCTCAGTTCAACGCGGTCCAGAGCGTCAGCCGGCACATTTCTCAGGACAGCATCGATGTTTTCACGATATTTGAAAAGGGCAAGGCCGAGATTCGCGAGATAGTCGTTCCGGCTGATTTCCCGCCCAGCCGTCTGATGGATCTGAAGCTTCCCGAAGGCGTTATCATTGCAGCCATAAGACGTGGCGGGCATACGCTTGTCCCTGGTGGTGAAGACAAGATCAAGGGCAAAGATCATCTGCGGGTTTTCTGCGCCAAAGATCAGGGTGAAACTCTTTCAGATTACCTGTTACAGATTACCCGCGAAGCTGCTGCCGCACAAGAAGCCGAGAGCGCTGAATCATGATTCGCTTTCGTATTGTTCTTTCGGTTGTCGGCCTTATCGTTCAGGGGTTTTCTGCCGTTCTTGCCGTTCCGCTGCTTGTCGCAATGATGGTTGGTCAGAACGATTCGACATTTGCGATTCTTCTGGGCATGCTGTCCGGAATTCTTGCGGGCAGAATCGCCTGGCGAGCCCACCGTGAGCAGAATTTCGACGATCTGAACCGCATTGAAGGCATGGCTGCCGTCGGTCTAAGCTGGCTGGCCGTAGCCCTGATCGGTGCCATTCCCTACATGTGCTTCGGGCTGTGCTTTTTTGACAGCCTTTTTGAGTCTATGAGCGGCTTTACTACCACCGGCGCCACGATTCTGTATGATTTTTCGATTCTCAACAGCTCGATGTTTTTCTATCGCGGCTATACGCAGTTTCTCGGCGGTATGGGTATTCTCGTGCTTTTTGTGGCGGTTCTTCCGCATCTGGCGATTTCGGGGCGCCAGCTGTTTTTCGCCGAAACTTCTTCGGCGAGCAAAGAGAAGCTGACCCCGAGAATCAGTGATACGGCCCGGCACCTCTGGGGCTGGTATTTCTTTCTGACCGTGCTTCAGTCTTTTATTCTTTATTTTCTCGGAATGCCGCTGATCGACTCGTTTGCCAATTCTTTCGCGACGATGGCTGCCGGCGGTTTTTCACCGCACCCCCAGAGCATAATGGGCTATCAGAACGCTAATATGGAATGGGTCATCATCATTTTCATGTTTCTTGCCGGTGCCAACTTCACTCTGCAGGTCAAAGCGATCAGGGGAAATTTCGCCTCGTTTCTCCGCAATCCCGAGCTGCGTCTCTACGCTGCCATTATCGCAGCTGCCACGGTGCTTCTCACGTTCATACTCTCGAAAAATGGCGCGGGTGGCGCAACTATTATCGATACCATCAGAATCGCTCTTTTTCAGAATATAAGTATTATAACGACTACAGGCGCCGCTACCGTTGATTTCGAACTCTGGTCAGACAGTGCCAAGGTAGTTCTTCTCGCGCTGATGTTCATCGGTGGCTGCTCCGGTTCGGCCGGCGGCGGCATGAAGGTGGTACGTATTCTTCTGATGCTGCGCTATCTCGGAAAAGTGCTTCTGAAAACCATTTATCCACAGGTTGTGGTTACGGTAAAGCTTGAGAAGAGAATCTTCAAGGAAGCTGAAATTCAGCCGGTGTATTCTTTTATTGTGCTTTACATGCTGTTTTTTGCGGTTGGCGGAACATTGGCTGCACTGCTCGAGAGCAACCTAATCGTCGGTTATACCGGCGCAATCGTAACTCTTGGCAACATTGGCCCCGGTTTTGGCAAAATTGGCCCGATGGGCAGCTTTTATGAGCTGCACTGGCTTACCAAGGCCATATATACATTTCTGATGTGGGCCGGTCGCCTGGAAATCATGGCATTGGCCGTTTTTCTGCGGCCAGAAACCTGGCGCGATTCGAAATGGTGAGTTCTGAGCCTGAGTTTGAGCGACTGTCGTCAGCTTTTTTCGATCCAGCCACCGCCTAGCAGCTGCCCATTTTTATAGATAGCCAGTCGCTGTCCGGGAGTCACTGAAGCGAGAGGTTTTGCCAGTTTGACCACGGCGGTATCGCCTTGGCGGGTAACGGTTGCCGCCTGCAACGGCTGGCGGTATCGCGTCATAATCTCGCATTCAAGACTGTCGTGTTCAAAATCGAGCCAGTTCATGTTGCTGGCGGTGAACTTGTCGGTCAGCAGCAGGTTATAGTCGGTGCTGACTTTGACTCTGCGGCTGGCGGCGTCTATGTCTACGACGTAGGCAGGTTTGCCGAGAGCGATGCCCAGCCCTTTGCGCTGGCCGATGGTAAAAAACTGAATCCCTTCGTGCCGGCCGAGAATCTGACCGTTTTCGTCGACGATTTCGCCAGGTCGGGGATTCTCATTGAAATAGCGTGAGAGGGTAAGTGCAAAAGTTTCGCCCTTGTAGCCGAAGCAGGCATCCTGACTCTCTTTTTTGGCGGCATTCGGCAGACCAAGGCGTGCTGCCATGGCGCGCACTTCGGGTTTGGTCATTTCGCCGAGCGGCATATAGCAGTGGTTCAGCTGGTCCTGGGTCAGGGCCGAAAGAAAATAGGTCTGGTCTTTTTCAGTGTCAGAACCCTTGAATAATCTGGCTTTGCCGGGTATTTCGCGGTTGATAACCGCATAATGCCCGGTAATGATGCCGTCAGCACCGAGTTCAGCGGCAAAACGGCTCAAAACCGCGCCGAATTTGAGAAAGTGGTTGCAGAGAACACAAGGATTCGGAGTTCTGCCGCTTTTATATTCGTTCCAGGCGTATTTGAGAATCTGTTCGGCAAATTCTTCTCTGACCGCCACGAAACGGTGCGGAATCCCGAGTTTTTCGGCGACCATTCGCGCCTGAATGTTGTCATCGAGACCACAGCAGGATTTGGTTTTTTCTTTGCTGTCGTCGCAGGTTTTCATTTTAAGGGTTACGCCGATTACCTTGTAACCGCGTTCAAGAAACATGGCTGCGGCCACCGAAGAATCGACACCGCCGCTCATGGCGGCAATAAGAGTTTTCCCGTTTTCTGGCATTTTCAGCTGGCTTTCGGATTATAAATATTCACTGGTTTCGGCATGCATCCGGCGTTATCAACTTTGTGCGGCGCGTTCTCCAGCCAATTTTTTTGCCGGAGCATGGCGGTTTCGGCATTGACGCTGCTGCCGGTCAGAAAGAGAAGAGAAAGCAGCAGCCCGATGGCAATGGCAAATTTCTGCATCTGTTTCTCCACAAAGTTGATTTGTCGCCAATGATAACACCTGCCCCGCAAATGATCAATTACTCGCTGTTCTTGCTGGCAGAGGTGCCGGGTGTTACACTGCCTGTGGCAGCATTTGTTTATTGATACCTGTAAAATTAAAATCTGGTTGACCGGTTCGGCGGCCCGGTCTATCAGTCGGGTTGCTTTTTCTCCAGCGATTCGCTTCGCTCACAAGCTTACGAAAAAGCAATCCCGACTTCTCCCCGTGCCTTACCAACGCAAGAACCGACTTTATTTACAACTATCAATAATGCACATTAAAGGCCGAATTATTTTTGTGCGCCTGGCTGTAAACCTGGGCGTCGAAGCGGTTTGGTACAGTTGATTCAGTAATCGATAAGCCTTGGCAGGAGGGAAAATTTGAGATTTATTCTGGTAGTGATTTTTTTGCTTGCAGCGGCCGGGGCGAGGGCTGATGAATGGCAGACCAGTATCGATCTGTTGCTGCAGCGTGGTTTTGTTTCGCTTGCCCAGGTGGACGCCAGAGACGGGCAACCGGCGCGGGCAGAGGTTGAAGATGCTGCGGCTATGGCACCTGACTGGCAGGCATTACGCGATTTTATCATCGGCCGGCCACTGCGGCGCAGGAAACTGTTGAGTCAGCAGCTTGCCGGTTTGAAAAATCACCTTGCAGATACAAAAACAGAAACATCAGAAGATGAAATTCTGCTGTTGAACAATATCATCGGAACCGATGGGGTGAACCGGCCGTGGGGCCTCTATTTGCCGCCTCAGACATCTTCTTATCGATCCTTGCCGATGCTGGTAGCTCTGCATGGCGGAGTTTCGCGCCAGAGTATCTACGAAAACCCGGTCGAAGCGATCAGAGAATCGCCGTGGTTCACTTTGGCGCGGGCGCAGGGCTGGGTGCTGCTGTTTCCGTTTGGCCAGGAAGGAGCCACCTGGTGGGACAATACCGGTATGGCCAGTGTCAGACACCTGATAAGAACGGTAAAGCACCATGTGAATATCGACGACAACCGGGTATTTCTCGGGGGCTTTTCTGATGGGGCATCTGGCAGTTTTCTGCATGCAATGCTGATTCCAGACGACTTCGCGGCGATTGCCGCTTTGAATGGTCACATGGGGGTTGGCAGTCTCGACGGCAAACTGCCGTTGTATGCACCGAATCTGGCAATGACACCGGTTTATGCGGTGACTACCGACAACGACGAATATTACCCGACCAGGCAGATGGCGCCGGTCATTGCAATGGCTCGCCGTGCCGGAGTCGATATTTTCTACCGCCAGCTGCAGGGTGGCCATGACTTTGCCTATCAGGCCAGCGAAATGCCCCTGATCGGGCAATATCTGCGGCGCCGGCAGCGCAATACTAATCCTGACAGAATCTTCTGGGAAACCGGCGATGCGGCGTTCGGGGCCTGTCGCTGGCTGCAGATAGCCGAAATTGGCCACTGGCCCGCCGCCGACTGGCATGTCGATCACAACTGCATTCTGACCGACGAGACGATCAACTGGGGTTTCTCCGGCATTCGCGGCAAGGAAGGCATCACCGTCAACCGGATTGACCGCGGTGGCTATGCTGAGGCGATTGGACTGCGCTGCGGCGACGTGCTGTGCCGGGCCGGTGGCTGCGAAATCAGTGATTCGTTCAGCCTCAAGGCAGCGAAAGAGTCTGCCAGGTGTGGCCAGTCATTCGAATTTGTCGTCAATCGGCTCGGCAGGCGACTGCGCCTGCCAGGTATTCTGCCGCAACCAGAAGGATGGTTTCTGTTCAGGCGCGATGTGCCTTCGGCTGCAGTCAGGGCTGAAAAGAATGGCAATGAGGTCATAATTAGCGGTTCAAGGGTCGCAAAACTGTTGTTGGCTGTCACACCCGGGCATTTCGACCTGGCGCGGCCGGTCAAAGTTATTTTTAACGGCAGAGTTTTATATGATGCGCCGGTTAAGCCTGACCCCGCAGTCATTCTGTCGGAATACGCCGCGAATCGAGATCGAAAGGCGTTGCCGGTCGCTCGGCTGGTTTTTACCTTGACCGGCAATTAAATTTGCGGCAAATTAAAGCAAAATGATTCGGGAGACTGCCATGGCAAATGATCTTAACCTCGAACTGGCCCGTAAACTTATCGCAGAAAATGTGACTGAACCGCATCTGCTGACGCATGCTCTTGCGGTAAGTGTCGCCATGCGGCAGATGGGGCGTCATTTCGGCGAAGATGTCGAACTTTATGAAGCGGTTGGCTACGTGCATGACGTTGATTACCAGAAGTTTCCCGAAGAACACTGCGGGCATGTGCGCGAAATTCTTGCGCCGCACGGCGTTTCTGAAACGGTCATCAGGGCGGTCATGTCGCATGGCTGGGGCATAATGAACGATGTAAAGCCAGAAAGCAATCTTGAAAAAAGCCTTTATACCGTTGATGAATTGACCGGCATTGTTCATGCGGCGGCTCTGATGCGACCGACCCGCATTGCCGACATGGAAGTTAAAAGCGTCATCAAAAAGTTCAAAGACAAGGCTTTTGCCGCCAAATGCAACCGTGAGGTCATCAGAGCCGGCTGCGCCATGCTTGGTCTTGAGCTCGAAAAGGTCGTCGAACTCTGTATAACCGGCATGCGCGACAAAGCCGCCGAGCTCGGCCTTAGCCCTCTTTAATCAGTCAATTGTTGCCTTTAAGCAGAAAATTCAAGGGCGTGGGTGGTTTTTGAAGAACTCCCAGATGATGTCGTTGGCTTTGAACTGCTGCGGTGGCTTGTCTGAGCCTTTACGCGGGGTTCTTGTCGAGCCGGGCCAGGCATGGCCGAGGTTGTGAACTATATAAGCGGTCACTTCGCTGCCGTCGCGGCCGTTGGCGTGGTGATGCACGGTGCTCAGAAGATTCTGATCGAAGGTGGTGCTGGCGGTTTTATCGCAGTCGTTGGCCTGCACCCAGAAGTCGATGGTGGCTGAAGCCGAAAGCAGTTCGCGGGCTTCTGTGACTGACTTCTTCTGTGTTCCGCCCCCGATCAGTACATGTTCATCGAGCAGGCCCTGAATGATGCAGACCGATACAGGAGTTTGCGGGGTCGGCGGCAGATGCATGTCTTTTTCGTGCTGTTCCTTGCCGCCGACAGTGCCGACAACCGGGGCGATCGCAGCAAAGCGGTTTTCGGGTTGCGCAGCCAGCCAGTGGCAGAACATCGCGCCATTCGACAGGCCGGTGGCGTAAATGCGCTTCGCATCGATCGGAAATTCTTTGCTCAATTTATCAAGCAGTGCTGCAATGAAGCCGGTGTCGTTGATCTTGTTTTTCTGGGCATAGCCAAACCCGAAGCTGACGTTCCAGGTGAGCAGAATATTTTCGGTTTCACCGGTACCGTCTGGTGCCACGAGCATAAAACCGGCTTCTTCAGCTTTTGCTTCGAGTTCGTAATAATGCAGGGCGCCTCTGGCACCGCCGGCACCGCCATGAAAGAGAAAAACGACCGGAATCGGGTCTTTTTTGTTCCAGCTGGTGGGCAGATAGAGATAATATGTGCGGGTGCGCCCTTCAAATTCAAACTCGTGACGGGTAGAACTGACTGGCTGCTGCATTGCCTTTTCATCGATGCGTTTTCTGATGACTTCTTTGATGCGGTCGCGCAGTTTTCCCGCGTTGGCTTCAGTTATTAGACCAAATAATGCAAAAACCACCAGAATGGCTGAATATGACCAGACGCTTTTTATTTTCATGACGCTCTCCTGGCAAAAATCTATTTTCAGCCCAATTATAACACGCCTGACCGGCCAAAGCTGTTCTAATAAGCAGCCGGTTGAACTCTTATAAGCGTTGATGTTTCTAAGCTGTAATTGCCGGTCGGTTGTTTTTAAGGTTGATTGCCCGGGATGGTAGTGTATAATGAATGAGGCAGGGCAGTGAGATGCGTCTGCCTTTTCCCCGCTCATCGAAAGGAAAGGCCTGATGAAACAGAAATATTACCTTCTCAGAATCGAAATGCGTGAGATCGAGCCTGTTGTCTGGCGCCAGTTCATTGTACCGGCAGAAATTTCGCTCGACCGGCTGCACGACGTAATTCAGATCGTCATGGGCTGGAAAGACTCACACCTGCATGAATTCAACTTCGGCCGCAAACGCTATGTCGAAAATATCGACGATGAGTTCGATGATGAAAACACCTTTCTTGAAGGGGCCGAACGCCTCAATGAGCATTTGAAGAAGAAGGGTGACAAGTGCCTTTATGTCTATGATTTCGGCGATTCATGGGAACATGAGCTGAAACTTGAAAATTCTGATTACAAACTGCGCGAAGATGACTGCGAAATCAGCTGCGTCGATGGCGCAAGGGCCTGCCCGCCCGAAGACGTTGGTGGCCCTGGTGGCTATGAAGAATTCTGCAAGGTCATCAAAAGCCCGAGAAACAAGGAACATGCTGCGATGGTAGCATGGTCGAACGGCTGTCAGCCAACCGGCAAAAAATTTGACCCGGAATATTTCGATGTTTATGCCATCAATGATCTGCTTGGCTGGTATGTAAGATGGGACCGTCCCAGAAAACTTTATTGATCGGAGGATACCATGGAAAGAAATGAAGGATATAAATGCCCGGCATGTGGCAAGGCGCTCGCAATTGTACAGATTAACGAAACTGAAGTCGAAGCCTGCACTCAGGGCTGTGGCGGTATCTGGCTCGATGCGGCCGAACTTTTTCGTATCGATGAAGAGGGTGAGGCTGATGACAGCCCGGTTATGCAGAAACTCCTGTCTTTCAATACCCCGCGGGATACTGAAAACCGCGACAAGCTCAGTTGCATGAAATGCGAGTGCAAAATGCGCCGCCATGAGTATCGAGAAGGTTCAGGCATTTACATTGATGAATGCTATGGCTGCGGTGGTATCTGGCTTGACGGTGGAGAACTGAAAGCCATTCGAGAAAACCCGGTTGTGGCCCGTTCTAACCAGGAACGTGAGCAGCTGGCCAAAGACTTTTCACGCCGTGTCCAGGAAGAGGCGCGCCGTCTCAAGGAAGAAGAAAAACGGCGGCACATGGGTCGCAACCGCAGACCCTGGTGAGTTCTCCCGGACTCAATCATCCTGCCAGTGCTGTATTCGTTAGTTGATACCGATTTCGGCCGTTTCTGCTGATTCATATCTTTTGCTATTGGATATAACCAGAATATGAAAAGACATCTCAGGGCAGCTTTGTGCTTGATTCTGTGTTTTCTGGCGTTCACCGCCTCTCTGTCGGCGCAACCTGCCGGCAATATTTCGGCCACTCCGCAGGAGGCTTTTGACAAGCCAAATCTGCTTACAGCCAAAGAGCTTTATCGTCTGGCGCGCGAAACCATGGCCTCGGGGCAGCTCGATGCTGCCAGACTGTATGCTCTGCGTCTGTATTTCGATGGCAATCGCAGCCAGAATCTGCTGAATCTGCTGGGCGTTATCGAACTGCAGGCCGGTCGACCGATGCTTGCGTCTGAGTGGCTGCGTAAAGCCAGCGCCCTCAGTCTGGTCAATAAGGTGGCACAACGTTATCTTTCGCGCCTGCCGGCGCGGCCGCGACCGATTCCGGTCGATCAGACGAAGCTTGCCGATCATTTTGGCGAAATTTCAGAGGCACTGCCGAAGCTGCTCGAAAGGCTGGCAAACCCGAAACTGCATTTTGATTCGGTGATGAAAGCGATCGAGCGTGGGCAGATCTATCTGGCACTGGCTCTTTCTGAAGAATACGAAAAGAAATACCCGGGCCCTGAGGGCTCATCGCTGACGGCTCTTTGTGCCTGGTATCTCGGTCGCAACCGCGATGCTCTGAATCTGGCCGAGCAGGGGCTTGCCAAAGCACCGCACAACCCGATTCTGCTTTTTGTTAAGGCGATGATCAACGATCCACACCCAGGCACCTCTGCCGGCAACTATTTTCGGGCCCTTTATGATGTCGACCAGTGGAATAAGGCTCTGTCGCTGGTAGATCAGTTCAGCAAGGCCAACCCGACCTCGCCTGATGCCTATATTACTCAGGCACGTATCATGCTTGAACTGCACAAAATAAAAGAAGCCGGCCAGGCGCTTCAGGAGGCCGGCGTTCGCGACCCGGGCAACCCCGAGATCGAACTTCTCTGGGTTGGATATCTGCTGCAGCGCGAAGAAAGCGATAAGGCATCAAAACGTCTTGCTCGCGCCTTCAGACGTGGTTACAACCTGCCGTCGGTAAGTCTGGCAGCCGGGCTTTTTGCGCTGCAGGGCGGCCGGGCCAATGAACTCAATGTCATTCTCAACGATGCCGCTGCCAGCCGTCCTTTTACCGACCCCGAAGCTTATCCGACCTACATTTCCCTGCTGCTGCTCAGTGATCGTATGCCTGAAGCCAGAACCGCCCTCGATGAATGGCGGGCCAGATCGTCTGAACGCAGCATGATCTGTTATCTTGAATCTTTTTATCATTTCAAGACCGGCGATAACGTCAAAGCTCTTGAATGGCTGCGTAAAGGCTTTCAGCAGAACCCCAACCGGCTCGACATGCTTAAATTTCTGGCCGGTTTCCCGGCTCTCGGCGATGATATTGCCCTGTTCGCAGAAATCAATAACCGGCTCGCTTCGGCAGGAATCCCAGGATTCACTGCAATGCCGGTGCCTGAAGTGACCAACAGCCCGTCACCTTTGCCACAGAGCAACCCGATGGCAGTACAGCCGGTCGGGGTTCAGGCCGCCTCTGGCGGTTCAATGCCGGTTTCTGGCGATGGCATGTTTCAGATCACGCTCGGTCCCGGTCTTGACCCTTCTGGCCGCACCATGATCGCTTCTGAACTGACAAAAATGTATGAGCGCATCGCCTCACGCATCGGAACTCTGAGCGTGCCGATTTTCGTCAATTTTCTTTCGGCTGAAGGCCTTGGCCCGACCATCGCCCTTTACGAACCACAGAATACAGCTCTGACGGTTACCTCGGCCTATTATGATTCAGAGATGATCCGCAATATCATTCTCGCCAACTTCGATTCACTGGGCGATGAAGAACTCGGAACCCTGATTGAAGAATACCCGGGGCACCTGCTTGCCGGTGAACTGACAAGACTTATCATTCAGATCCTGATTCCTGAAGCAAAAACCAATAAGGACAAAACCGCCTGGATGCAGATCGGTCTGGCTGAAATTCTCGCCGGCAGTTCAACGGCACAGCGTTACCGCATGCTCGTTGCCCAGAAGAGTCTTGAGTCGAAGGTTGCCAAACTGGCTTCGGCCAACATGGTCAACAGCATTTTTGCCGAAGGTTACACTTCGCCGGCGGTTTTCGAAACCGCCACCGCTCAGGCTTATCTGATGACAGCATTTCTCGTTAAAAAATCAGGCAATCTCGAAAAGGGCTGTCGTGACATGATGAAGCTGATCGAACTGGTCAGCAAAGGCAGTGAATTTGGCACAGCCCTCAACGAGGTTTTCAAAATCAGCGAAGCTGATTTTGAAAAGAGCTGGACAGATGCAGCCTACTGGGCCCTCAAGCAGGGCGCTCCCTACGAGTGGTGAAAAAATAACGCCAGAATTTCTGGATGCATCAATACAAATGTGGCAGTGACCGGTTCACTGCCACATTTGTATTATAAATTGCCAATTATTGAACTTGCATGTGACAATTGATTAGGGCAGTTTGTAGAATTCTTCGAGATTGGCGGCGAGCAGGGTGCGGTTGCTGCGTTTTTCTTCACCGAGACTGCGGGTCGGGGCCGGGCCATAGTTATGGCCCGGGCAGACGATCAGATGATCGGGCAGTGATTTAAGCCGCTGCAGACTTGCAAACAGCGCGGCCGGGTCGCTGCCAGGCAGATCGGCACGCCCGCAGTCACCAATAAACAGGGTGTCGGCGGTTACCAGATACATATCGTTGACCACGACACAAAGAGAGCCCGGCGCATGACCAGGGGTATGCAGGCAGACCGCCTTGATGCTGCTGCCGATTTTGAAGCTGAAGCCATCATCAATCAATCGGTCGTATGAAGCGCTGCCGTGAAGCAGCGGTGCCGTTTCGCGGTGACAGATAACTTCGGCACCGGTGTGTGCCTTTATCTGAGTGGTAGCGTTGATGTGATCGAAATGGTGATGCGTCAGAACGATATGGGTCAGGTTGATGTCATTGTCGCGAATCATCGCCAGAATCTTGTCGTGGTCGAAAGCCGGGTCGATCAGCAGGCCTTCATGACTCACCGGATCGGCGAAAAGATATGAATAGTTTTCCATTTTTCCGACGCTGATCTGTGCAAAAATCATCTCGCATGCCCCCAAAAATGTTTTTTTTAATGCTAACATAAATCTATCAGGTAATGCTCAGGAAACAAGCATGAATCTCATTACCCACGCTCTCATTGGCTGGTGTGCCGGTCTACGCCCGGGTCGACCCAGGGCTGAAGTGACTGCGGTCGCTGCTGTCTCGGTTATTCCGGATGTCGATGCATTCGGCGCATTGATCGATCTTGCGCGCGGCGGTGAAGCCGAGTGGTTTACCCTCTACCATCACAAGTTCGGCCATTGCCTGCCATTCTGCCTTCTGCTGGTCGTTCTGGCCTGGCTGTGGCGGAAAAATGCCCGCCTGTGCCTGTGGATAGCGGGTGTTTTTCACCTGCATCTGCTCTGCGATCTTATCGGTGCCCGGGGGCCGGATGGTTATCAGTGGCCGGTTTATTACCTGTTTCCATTTTCAGATCATGGACTGGTCTGGGCACATCAGTGGGAAATCAATGCCTGGCCGAACATTCTGCTCACCGTTCTGCTGATTCTGGTTTTTCTCAGGCAGACGGCCAGTTATGGTTACTCGCCTTTGTCGATTTTAAGCGAATCAGCAGATCGACGCTTTGTCGAGACACTGCAGAAGCGCTTTGGCATAACTCCGCCACCCGGAACCGGCCATGTCTGAAAACCAGTCTGTTGACACCGGTCTTTACGTGCATGTGCCGTTCTGCTTCAGTCGCTGTGATTACTGCGGCTTTTATTCGACGCTTCCAGGTGCCGGTTCGGTTGAGCAGTATCTGTTCCGGCTTCAACAGGAATCTGAAGCGGCCAGAACAGGCTGGCATGGCCAGATAAAAACGGTTTTCACCGGCGGTGGCAACCCGACAACATTGGGTCTGCCAGGTATCAGAAAGCTGTTTTCGCTGCTGGAAAGCTGGTTCTCTGACGGCTGGCCCGAAGAAATCACGCTCGAAACCAACCCCGAAACATTGACCGCCGAAATCGTTGATTATCTGGCCGGCATCGACGGAATCAGACTCAGCATGGGCATTCAACGCCTGAAAGACGACGAGTTAGCGTTGCTCGGCCGTCGTGCCCGTCTCGATTCGGTCAATCGGGCGCTTGAAATTGCCTGCAGTCGGTTAAACAACGTCAGTATCGACCTGATTCTCGGTGTTCCGGGCTGTTCTTCGCTTGCAGATGACCTGGATGTGCTGTTGCGGCGCTTTGCTGTGCAGCATGTTTCGGCCTATTTTCTCACCGTCGAAGATGGTTCGCCGCTGCAGCGCCGGATATTGAGCGGTGAATTGCCAGACCCTGATGAAACCGGCCCGGAAGAGCTTTTTGCCGTGCGCGAAACCCTTAAAAATAATGGTTTTGAACATTATGAAATTTCGAATTATGCCCGGCCGGGCAGGCGCTGTCGGCATAATCTGAATTACTGGCTGGCCGGTGATTATTTCGGGCTCGGGCCTTCTGCCGTTTCATGCCATAAAAACCGCAGAGTCACCAATCCGGCTGATTTAGACCGGTGGCTTGCGTCTGCGCCGCCGCATGTCGAGACTCTGAGCCCGGTCGACCGGCGCAATGAATTCGTCATGCTGAGTCTGCGTCTGGTTACTGACGGTCTCGATCTGGCCGCACTCGAAAACAGATTTGGCAGTCAGCCTGCTGAATTTGTCGAAGAATTGACGCGGCAGATTGCCGCCGGTAATCTTGAAAAATCTGATTCAGGGCGGGTTCGCCTCACAGATCGGGGTCTGGCGATTGCCGACAACGTCATTGCCGGTCTGTTCATTAGCCGGCCACTGATAAACACTGATGAACACGGATGAACCAGATCAATCCCGCCGCGGGTTTTAAAAGCTGTTTTATTATCGATAAAAAGTGAAAAGAGAGAGAGTTTTACAGACAATGAAAATCAGATCACCGCATAGCTTGAAAAAAACTTTATTTATTGATGCCTGTAAAATTAAGAGCTGGTTAACTGCTTTTAACCGGCCTGCCAACTGCAGTTTTTATCAGGGTGAGCGACTGATAAAGAGCTTCTGTGGCGGGTTGATTTTTATAGTTCTCATGCTTCTGTCTTGTGGTCCGGCTGTCTTTGCCGATTCGGGTTTCGACGCCGTATTGCGCTCGGTAATGCGGGTGAGTGGCACCGACAGTTCGGGTGAAGCGGTTTTTGGCACAGCTTTTCTGATGCAGGGCAGAGGTGGCGCTTCAAATCAGGCCTGGCTGGTTACGGCGGGGCATGTTTTCTGCAGCATCAGGGGTGAATATGCGCAAATCACCATGCGGCGCCAGACCCGCGGCATTTTTTTTGCAACGCCGGTGCAGATAAAAATCAGAGACGGCAAAACGCCGCTTTATGTTCTCAACAGCGAGTTCGACCTTGCCGCCCTGAAGGTCGCACTGCCGGGTGAAGCCGACTGCTGCATTCTGGCGAATGATTTTGCCGTAGACGATACGCGCCTTGGTCGCGCCGGGTTTGGCAGCGGCGTCAGGGTGCTGATTCCGGGGTATCCATATGGTGAAGCGAGCAGTGAGGCTGGTTTTGCCTTTGTCAGAGACGGAGTGGTGTCGAGTTTTCCGGTGCTGCCGAGTTCGACCAACCCGGTGTTTTACGTTGACTTCGAAGTGTTTGAAGGTTACAGCGGCGCTCCGGTGGTTTTTTCAGATGGCAGCAGCAGTGGTTTTCTCGCAGGTATGGTAATTGAAGAAGTGTTTCTCGAAGAGCTGCGGGCGAAGGGAAAAAAGACGTCGCGCACCCGGCGCGGGCTGGGGCTGGCAAAGATTCTCAGCGGCCCGTTGATCAGGTCTTTTCTCAATTCTCTCCCTTAAACTATTCCGGGGCGGTAAACAGGTTTTCGGCTGCAACCGCGTCAGCAAAACTGATCAGATCGATCAACCGGTCTTCGCTGTTGATAATCTGTATCTGTTGCTCGCCATAGAGCCTGCCGGCCTTTTCGAGTTCGCTGCGGGCCTGATCGAATTTGCCCATCTGGTTCAGCGCCCTGATTCTATACAGCTGCATATGCAGAAACATCACCCCGGCCGGAAAATTTTTCAGGTATTCATCG
>CAZFUG010000032.1:6857-27262 GCA_964522035.1 uncultured bacterium | reverse complement strand
CGCCGATGCCACGAAACACAAGGGTGACTTCAGAGCTATCGTTGATGGCGTCAACAAGACCCTCGATGCGGTAATCGGGCCGTTGAACGTTTCAGCCGAGTATGTCGACCGCATCTCGAAAGGCGATATTCCGAAGAAAATCACCGACAACTACAACGGTGACTTCAACGAAATCAAGATCAACCTCAACAACTGTATCGACAACCTTAATGGTCTGATCGATGAAATGAACAAAATGTCAGACGAACACGACAAGGGCGACATCGACGTCAAGATCGATATCAGCAGGTTCGCCGGTGCCTATCAGGCAATGGCGAAAGGCGTCAATGACATGGTCTTCGGCCACATCGCGGTCAAGAAGAAAGCCATGGCCTGCGTTAAAGAATTCGGCGAAGGCAACATGGATGCGCCGCTCGAACAGTTCCCAGGCAAGAAGCGTTTCATCAACGACACCATCGAACAGGTTCGCGTCAACATCAAGGCTCTGGTCACGGATGCCAACATGCTGGTTAAGGCCGCCGTTGACGGTAAACTTGCGACCCGCGCTGATGCCACCAAACACAAAGGTGATTTCAGAGCTATCGTTGATGGCGTCAACAAGACTCTCGATGCGGTAATTGGGCCGTTGAACGTTGCAGCTGATTATGTTGATAAGATTTCGCGCGGTGCTCTTCCGAACAAGATCACCGACAATTACAACGGTGACTTTAATGTTATCAAGACTAATCTGAATAACTGTATCGATAACATTAATGCCCTGGTTGTCGACGCCAATATGCTTGCTAAAGCGGCTGTTGAAGGTAAGCTTGCGACCCGTGCCGATGCAGCAAAACATCAGGGTGACTATCGTGTTATCGTCGAAGGCGTCAATAAAACCCTCGATGCGGTCATCAATCCGCTCAGAGTTGCTGCTGACTACGTCGACAAGATTTCCCGCGGCGAAATTCCGCCCGAAATCACCGACAGCTACAATGGCGACTTCAACGATATCAAAAATAACCTCAATGCCTGTGTGAAAAACCTGACCAACGTCGCTCTCGAAATCAAGACGGCTTCTGACAACGTCGCCAACGGCAGTAATGAACTGTCTGCAAGTGCAGAACAGCTTTCGAGTGGTGCAAACGATCAGGCCAGCGCCGCTGAAGAAGTTTCTTCTTCAATGGAAGAAATGAGCTCGAACATTCAGCAGAACGCTGACAATGCTGCGCAGACCGAAAAAATCGCCAAGAAAGCCGCAGAAGATGCCAGAGCCGGTGGTAAGGCCGTTGCCGAAACGGTGGCTGCAATGAACGAAATCGCGTCGAAGATTGCGATCATCGAAGAAATCGCGAGACAGACAAACCTTCTGGCTCTGAACGCCGCAATTGAAGCGGCCCGTGCCGGTGAACACGGCAAGGGCTTCGCAGTTGTCGCATCTGAAGTCAGAAAACTGGCAGAACGCAGCCAGCTGGCCGCCGGTGAAATTCGTAACCTGTCGGCTTCGAGCGTGAAGATCGCCGGTAAGGCCGGAGAAATGCTCGCTCAGATCGTTCCCGACATTCAGAAAACCGCTGATCTGATTCAGGAAATCAGCATCGCGTCACGCGAGCAGAACACCGGTGCCGATCAGATCAACAAAGCAATTCAGCAGCTCGACTCGATCATTCAGCAGAATGCCGGAGCCTCTGAAGAGCTTGCCTCGACAGCCGAGGAAATGTCTTCGCAGTCTGAACAGATGCGTTCAGTAATCGCCTTCTTCAAAATTCAGGGTGCTGCAAATATGCATGGAGTGAAGGTCGACCGCAAGCCGGTTCATCGACAGGCTCCTGCTGCTGACCATTCCAAACCGGCCAAACCTGAGAACCTTTCGAAACAGCAGATAGCCAAAGGCGTCAGCAGTTCTTCGAAAAAAGGTGTTAATCTGAATCTTGGCGATGACATCGACAAGCACGATTCTGACTTCGAAAAATACTGATCCCAGAACGCAGGTGAGCGCTTTGGCGCTCACCTGCGCATTGACCCAGGAGGAAAAAATGTCCAGCGAAAATAAAGGTGTGGGTACAACTGTGCAGTACCTGGCTTTCAAACTTGGAAGCGAAGTTTATGCGGTCGATGTCGCCAAGGTCAGAGAAATTCTCGACTATCCGCCCATTACCAAGGTTCCGCGTACCCCCGAATTCATGCGTGGAGTAATCAATCTGCGCGGCAGCGTCGTTCCGGTCGTCGATATGCGCCTTAAATTCGGCATGAGTATGACCGAAAAATCGGTGAATACATGTATTGTCGTGGTTGAGGCCCTTGTCGAGAATGAACTCACGACCATCGGGGCTCTGGCTGACTCGGTTCAGGAGGTTGTCGAGCTCGACCCGTCAAGTATCGAGCCACCCCCGAAAATCGGCTCGCGTCTGAAAGTCGAATTTCTCAAAGGCATGGGAAAAATTGGCGAGAATTTTCTGATGATTCTCGATATCGACAAGGTCTTTTCTTCCAGCGAGATGATGATGGTCAAAGAAGCCGCCTCGGTTGGCAAAGACTTGGTGGAGCCAGATAAATACCAGGATTGACACATGGATAATTTCGCGAAAAAGCCGTCGGCAGCTGAGGGCCTGGTTAAAATGACCGAGGCTGATTTTCGTCAGCTGAGCCGTTTTGTCCAGGAAACCTGGGGCATCAAGCTGCCAATCAACAAGAAGCTGATGCTTGAAGGAAGGCTGCGTCGCAGGCTGGTTCAGCTGCAGATGGCCGATTATCGTGAATACTGTGAATATCTGTTCAGTCAGGAAGGTCATGACCGCGAAGCCCGCGAGATGATCGATCTGGTTTCGACCAACAAGACAGATTTTTTCAGGGAGGCGGAGCATTTCAATTATCTGGTTGAACAGACGCTCCCGGAACTGCGGAGTGCGTATTCTGTCGGTGATTACGGAACCCCTTTAAAAATCTGGAGTGCCGGTTGTTCAAGCGGCGAAGAACCTTATACCATGGCCATGGTGCTCAGTGATTATGCTGAGCACCAGCCTGGTTTCAGGTTTTCGATCTTTGCCAGCGATATTTCGCAGAGAGTCCTTCAGACCGCAATCATGGCGATTTACAGTGAGGCGAAAATTGCACCCGTTCCCCTCGAGATGCGTCGCAAATACCTGATGCGCAGCAAGGACAGTTCGAAGCAGCAGGTTCGCTTTGTGTCGCAGATTCGCAATCTGATTACTTTCGACCGCATCAACCTGATGAATATCGATGAACAGGTAGATGAGGTTTTTCACGTAATTTTCTGCAGAAATGTAATTATTTATTTTGACAGGGATACGCAGGAAGTGCTGTTGAACAAGTTTGCCCATAAACTTTGCCCCGGGGGCTATCTTTTTCTTGGGCACTCAGAGGCTCTTGCCGGGATGCAGGTGCCATTCAGGAGCGTTGCTCCGATGGTTTACCGCAAGCTCTAGAAACGAGGCGCAATGATGAGTAATGCAGATAAGCCTGTCAGGGTGCTTATTGTCGATGATTCAGCTGTCGTCAGGCAGGTGATGAAAGACCTTCTCTCCGAAGACCCTGAAATTTCAGTGATGGGGGTTGCAGCCAACCCTTTTATTGCGGCCGAGAAAATCGCAGAAGAAATACCGGATGTAATCGTTCTCGATATTGAAATGCCACGCATGGATGGTTTGACCTTTCTGCAGAAACTTATGACGCAGCACCCGGTGCCGGTCGTTATCTGCAGCAGCCTTGTTTCAGACGGTTGTGAAACATCGATGCGGGCTCTCGAACTGGGTGCGGTAGACATTGTTTCAAAGCCTCAGCTTGGAACCAGGCAGTTTCTTGAAGAATCCCGGGTTCGCATCTGTGACGTGGTTAAAGCGGCAGCCGGTGCGAAGCTGCACAAACCCATCGATCCGGAGCGGCTGAAAAAAAATTCGGCCGATGTCATTCTGAAGCGTGCCAATCTTGCAACAGTTAAAACTACGGAGAAAGTCGTGGTCGTCGGAGCCTCTACCGGCGGAACCGAAGCATTGCGGGTTTTTCTGTCTGACCTGCCGATCGATTGCCCGGCAGTGGTAATTGTTCAGCACATGCCCGAAAAGTTCACCGCTTCATTTGCCCGCCGCCTGAACGAGTTGTGCCAGGTTTCGGTAAAAGAAGCAGAAAATGGCGACAGTCTGCTGCGTGGTCAGGCTCTGATCGCCCCTGGTAACAAGCATCTGCTTGTAAAGTCGAGCGGGGCAAGATTTTTTGTGGAGGTTAGAGATGGCCCGCTGGTTTCGCGCCACCGTCCCTCTGTTGACGTTCTTTTTCGCTCTTCTGCCCGCTACCTTGGCAAGAATGCCGTTGGCGTCATCATGACCGGAATGGGAGACGACGGCGCCAAAGGCCTGCTCGAAATGAAAGAAGCCGGGGCGGCAACCATTGCACAGGATGAAAGAACCTCAGTCGTTTTTGGTATGCCTTTCGAAGCAATCAAACTTGGTGCTGCCGATCAGGTTTTGCCACTTGACCGCATTGCCAGAGAGGTTTTGCATATATGTCAAAGCTGACACTGCCAAAAATTCACGTCAATATCGGCCAGTTGCATGCCTGCAGGGAACCGACTATTTTAAATACTCTGCTGGGTTCATGCGTTTCTGCCTGCCTGTTTGATCCTGAAGCACGGGTGGCGGGAATGAATCATATCCTGCTTGTACATAAGGCAGATATGGAACATTTCGACGCCAGCACCCGCTATGGCATTCATGCCATGGAAGTGCTGATCAATGAAATGATCAAACTCGGAGCCAGACGCACCAGACTGCACGCCAAGGCCTTTGGCGGCGGCAATGTACTGGCCATAGGCAACTCAGATAGTTTAACTCCCGGTCAGCGCAACGTCGAATTTCTCATCAATTTTCTGCAGATGGAAAAAATTCCTCTGCTTGCCTACGATTTTGGCGGACCCTGGACCAGGGTAATCAATTTTCATACTGATACATACGATGTTTTTGTTAAAAAGACCCAGAAGAAACTCAGAGATGTTACAATTGAGGAAGAAGGTCTTTTCAGGCAGGAGGTTTCTCAGGGCGTGGATCACGAAGAGGGTGGCGAAATCACACTATTCGACGACTGACGGGGGATATATGTCTAACGATCTTAAAAGCGTATTTCGTGAGTCTGCTGCAGAGTTCCTTCTCGAACTCGAGCAGGCACTGCTGCATCTGAACAAAAACCCTGAAGACATGACAGAAATAGATAGAATGTTCAGGGTTATGCATACAATAAAAGGTTCTGCTGCCATGGTCGATTTGACCGATGTGGCCCATTTCGCTCACACGCTTGAGAGTGAATGCGATTATCTGCGCCAGGGGCAGGCAAAAGTCACCCCCGAAATCATTCATCTGGCGCTGTGTGCCCATGACTGTATTTCATCGCTCATAGAAGCTCATTATGGGGGCGAGGCCGTTGATAAGGAGCAGGTTGAAAGCATTCTGCAAAAATTTGCCGACGCCCGCAGACAGGCAACCGTTAAAACTTCTTCCGATGCCTATGGTTACGAAAAAACGCTGAAGCTCATTAAAGCCACGGTCAAAGATCTTACCGGGCGTTCTGGCAGCGACCCCGAAAAGATGGTTGCCGCCGCCGGGCAGAAAATGACCCAGCTTTACTATCTTCTCACCATCCAGAACAAGGAAAGCGCTGCGGAATTCATGTCAAAGCTTGAAACGGTTTTTCGCAATGCCAGGATTGCTCAAAGTTCGCTGCCTGAAGAACTGCTCGATCTTGCTGTAGAAATGATGCACGAAGTCGAAGAGATGTACGACGATTCAGGCGAAGTTGACGAAGCTGATTTTGATCCCGAAAAAATTATGCAGGCGATGCAGCGCCCGATGAGTCTGAATGAACGCCTGAGCAGACTCGTCGCTGAGATGCAGCATAAGAGTGCGGCCTTGCCCTCGCTGCCGGTATCGTATAGAATAAAAATATCTGCCGAAGAAAAGGGGCCGGGGTCTATGAACGGGCCTGCACGCTTTGACAAGGTTTTTGCTAGAATTGGCCTGGTAATGCCGATAAAACAAAAAAATTCAGAATCAGAGACACCCCGGTAAAACACCGGACACCTGAAGAACGAGAATGACAGCATGAAAAAAATCAGTATCGATACCCTTTTGCGTACCGGTCTGCCCGTAGAAGAAATCAAAGAATTGCTGCTTCTTGTCGGCGGCGAAAATACGCGGGTCGAAATACTGCCTGACGAAGAGGCTGTGAGCCCGGTTTCTGACGCGGAAACTGTCGAGCCAATCGGTGAGATTCTCGTTAAAAGAGGCGATCTGACCCCTGAGGCACTCGATAAGGGCCTCAAAAAACATAAACCAATTGGTCAGGAACTGGTTGAAGAAGGCCTGCTTTCTTCTGATAAAGTCGCTGCTGCTCTGGCAGAGCAGAATCGCCAGAAAGAGGCGCTGGCACGTAAGGTTAAAGTCGAGAAGATATCGACGATCAGAGTCGCTTCTGACAAACTGGACCGGCTTTTTAACCTGATCGGTGAGCTGGTGACGGTTCAGGAACGGCTTTCTCAGGTATCCGGGATCATCAGAAAAGCCCAGCCGAACGAACTCGAACAGATTCTTCAGGAATTCGACCTCGAGGCAATATCAGAAGCGGTGAGTCTTCTGACCAACAGCCTGCGTGATAACGCCCTGAGTGTGCGTATGCTGCCGGTTGAATCCACTTTTACCAAGTTCCGACGCCTGGTTCATGACTTGTCGACCGATCTGCACAAAGAAATTGAACTTACCATGAGCGGTACTGATACCGAAATCGACAAAACGGTAATCGACAAGCTTGACGAGCCTTTGATGCACATGATCCGCAATTGCGCCGATCACGGCATTGAGCGGCCCGAAGTGCGCGAAGCGGCTGGCAAACCTCGCAAAGGCACCATTCACCTCTCTGCCGAACACTCTTCAGGCAATGTGGTGATTCACGTCCGTGACGACGGAGCCGGCCTCGACAGAGAAAAAATCATGAAAAGGGCCATCGAGCGCGAAATAATATCACCAACCGCTCAGATGAGCGATCGAGAAGTATTTGCGCTGATCTTCATGCCCGGCTTTTCTACGGCTGCCGAAGTTACCAATGTTTCCGGCCGCGGCGTCGGCATGGATGTCGTAAAAAAGACCATCGAAGAATTGCGCGGCTCGGTGGAAGTTTTTTCTACCCCCGGCAATGGCACCCAGATCGATGTTATTCTGCCCCTGACCCTTGCTATTATTGACGGACTGCTTGTTTCTATCGATAATCGCTCGTTTGTTCTACCGCTCAGCGTGGTCGAAGAATGTTTTGAGCTGCGCCGCGAAGAGACTCAGAAAAGCACAACCGGTGGCAATCTTGCCAATGTGCGCGGCAGCCTGGTTCCTTATATCAGACTGCGGGAGCTTTTTAAAATTGACGGCGAAGCGCCTGCCATCGAGCAGATCGTTATTTCGCACGTCAAAGGGCAGCGCATCGGGTTTGTCGTTGATACGGTCATTGGCGAGCATAAAACCGTAATCAAATCCCTTGGTAAAATCTATCACGACGTTCCTGAATTCTCCGGCGCCTCGATTCTTGGTGATGGATCGATCGCGATCATTCTCGATGCAGCCCGCCTTCTGCAGACCAGTCTGAGCCTTACGGCAGAGCAGCAGAGTTGATAAACTGAAGAATTTGCCCGGGCTGTTGCCACATTTTTACCTGTTACGACAATAAGAATAATTCTGCTTGTTTTTTTTGTTGCAAAATTTAACCTTATTGGGACAGAATGTAGCCATTAATCGATCGAGGAAATTGAATCAGGTAAAAAAGAATGCAGCACCCCTTTCAACTAAAGGATCACGGTGGCAATGTCATCGAGATGATTGTCATTGAAGAGATCCGTTCTGACCACAAGGTTGCCGAAGCCTTGCGTATTCTCATCAAAAAATTTGATTACGTTATTCTTTCGCTTTCTGAATCGGCATCGCTGCATCCATCATTCTCTCAAACCATGGCCGATCTGGCCGCGACCGGCAGACTGCTTGTGGTTGCCCGCGAAGATAATCAGGTTGCCATCGAAATGCACGAAGTTAAACGCTTTAAAGAGGTGCATGAGGCCGAGAATCGTGTCGAGGGGGAGCGCCACGTTCAGAGAATTCTTGAGCAGCTCAAGAAGATGTCGCCGCTGCAGTCGTCTGCCCACAAACTTATGCAGATGCTGCGTAACCCCGATGTAAAATTTGAAGAGATCGAAGAAGTCACACGCAATGATCCCAAGCTGACAATGCGCATGTTGAAAATCTCGAACAGCGCGTTTTTTATGCGGCGTATGCCATTTGACAGTCTGAAATCGGTAGTGGCATTCCTCGGAATTGAAGGCATCAGGCAGATTATCCTGCAGGAAACCTTCGAAGGCTTCGCGAAATTCTTTGCCAACCAGCGCGATAAGCTGGCCCACATGCGTCGATGCTCGCATCTGACCGCGCATATCGGTAAACTGCTTGGTGGCGATCAGATTCTTGTCGGCAAAATGCTGTCGGCAGGTCTTCTGCATGATCTTGGCGCTCTGATGCTCTGCTATTACGACAGCGATGAATATGCCCGCGTCACCCGCATGGTGCGCAATGACAAGAAAACGATCTGCGAGGCTGAAATCGAAGTTTTTGGCATCGATCATCAGGAGCTTGGCCAGATTCTTGTTCCCAAAATGGGCATGCCGGAGTTTCTCGCACCAATCATGGCAAAACACCATAACCGCTCTATTCCGTCTGGAGACCTGGTTCTTCCGGCAGTTATGGTGGCAAATGGCTACCTGAACCAGCATATTGAGAAGCTGCCGTCTTTTACCCCTTATGAACAGTTCCTGCCGGCCCTTGCCGAAGAACGACGCAGTAAAAAGATGGCTGCAACAATCGGCAAAAAATCAGGCGATTCGAAAATGGCCGATATTGCCGCAACAAAAGATGAAGAGGGCGATGTTTTCGCGGTTCCGCACGTTTTCGAAGTTCTCAAGAAAGAGCTCGATAAATACATTCTCAGCGGCTCAGAAGCGCACGGCATCTGATTACAGACGCCGCTCTGCTTCTGACAACGGGTTTTAAGCCTTCCTGCGGATAATTACCACCGTAAGTGGTTCAAGGCTGATTTTCGTGCCATCGATTCTGCAGCCGGCCGGCTTCTTGATCGGTTCAATTCCGGCCTGCTCACGGTCAACGACAACCTCGCCTTCAGACAAATTCAGGCCGGTTGTAAGCTCTCTTGCCTGATTGTCAGCGTTCACGAATACCCAGTAGATTTCACCGTCGGTTGCTTTGCAGCTCCAGGCGATGGCCAAGTCTTCATCTTTTATTTCAGGAGCGGAGATCAGGCTGATATTTTCGTCGACCAGCTTTTTACTGCCCAGTCTGAAAGCGTCAGACGAGCGTCGCAATGCTATCAGGCCACGGGTATAGGCAACGGTTTGTGCATTCAATGGGTATTTTTGCGCGTCTGCCGCTTTGCTCCAGTTGAACATATTGATCGCATCAGAAGAATCATATGAATCATGGATGAAATATGGGTGTTTGAACGGCTTTTTGTCAGCGTCTACGAGATAATGAAACTTCTGCTCGGGTGTGCTGTCAGCCAGCCATTGTTTACTGCGCCCAAATTCCTGGCCGGCGTGCAGAAAAGCAGTTCCCTGGGCGGTCAGAACCATGGCATTACCGATTCTGATGCGGCGGTGAATTTCTTCATCATTGGCAGGTATTTCCGGGTCTTTTTTTATCGATTGCGCAATGACATCGTAGAGCGGCAGATTATCATGCGCTTCGATATATTGAATCATATCACCGGGGGCATCGGCAGGGGTATTGCCCGGCTGCGCCCTGAGATTGGCAAAGATTTTTCTGATGCTGCGCGGGCCACCGGTCAGAAACATTGGTTCGCCTTCACAGCCAAAGCCAGACTTGAGCTCATTTCTGAATTCATCACTGAAAACGCCGACATTGTCGGTTTTGTCCATCCAGTCCTGATCAGCAGCTTTCCCGGCCAGAGCCGGGTCTTCGATATGCCCTTTGAAAGTGCGCCAGCCCTCACCCAGAAACAGCGCCTGCGGATTGATGGCGGCTGCGGCATCATAGGCAGCCTGAATTGCCTCGTGGGTCGCATCGCCCATCATGTCGAAACGCATGCCATCGATTTTAAATTCCTTGAACCAGTAGGTTACCGAATCGATAAGCAGGCGCGCCGACATTCTGCGGTTGGTAGCAAGATTGTTACCGAAATCCCCGAGAAAACTGCCATTGGCATCACTGAAAAAATAATAATCCGGCACGATGTCATTGAGAAAGCTGGCTTTGGCCATGTGCGTGTAGACTACATCGAGAACCACCCCCATACCGGCGGCATGAATGGCGGCGACCAGTTCTTTAAACTCAGCGATACGGGCCGCCGGGTCTTCTGGTTTTTCTGAATAGGCGCCGTCCGGCGAAAAATAATTCTGCGGGTCGTAGCCCCAGTTGTAGTTGTTGTGCCTTGATTTGTATTCGAGTTCGCGCTCAGCCATGCGGGTTTCATCGCCAAAATACCAGGCCATGACCGGCAGCAGTTGAATATGCGTAACGCCAAGCGATCTGATATATGGCAGTTTGTCGATGAAAGCTCTGAAGCTGCCCCAGCGGTGCTGCAGATCTTTTTCGATTGTCGGGTCAGCGGTAAAGTCGCGAATATGGACCTCGTATATTACAGCGTCTTCGCGCTTCTGATAGCCGGCAATTTTCGGGTGATCGAGTTTCGGCCCATATTTTTCCGGGGAAACAACCGCTGCTTTGCCGACAAAATCACCGCTGCTGCCTGCAGACTGACCTGCCGCGTCGATGGTCACTGCAGCCATTGAACGGGCATAGGGGTCAAGAACCCGTTTAGGTGCGCAGCCGTGATTGGTAACTTCGAACTGATAAAATGTGCCCTCAAGTGCCGAGTTTGCCGGCATGTCAGAGGCTCTGACGGTAATCTGCCAGACGCCATTCCTGCCCCGTTCAAGCTTTTTTGCCAGGATCTCTTTTGTCTGGTCTTTCGCGTCGTAAAAAAAGATTCTGACAGAATCCGCCAGCGGCGCCCACAGTTTGATAACTGCGGTGTCATCAGCCAGTCTACAGCCAAGGTCTTTTTCGTCACAGGCATAAATACGGTCGATAAGACGCCAGTCTACTTTTGTAGCCAGCTTCTGCCCATCGAACTCAATACTCAGCGGGGCGTTTTCGGCTGAAAAGTCGGCACTGATGAGCACCGAGTCTGAAGCTGCCGCTGTGACAGAACTTATCTTGACAGCTTTGCCATAACGATCTTTGAGCCCCAGTGCTGTTTTCAGCTGGCTCAGATCAAGCCCGACAATGGTGTTGAAATGTACGGCGATTTTGCCGGCATCTTGAACCCTGGCAAATTTTATCACGGGTTTCAGTTTGAGTTCGGGTGAAGTGTAGATATTGTCGTCGCCTTCTTTAACCCAGATTTCACTGCAGTTGCCGGTTTTCATGGTTTTGTTGCCTGCCTCTTTTTCGCCCGTTACCCGATTGATCACTATAAATCCGATCTGGGCAGCGTTTTCAAGAAGATCTATGTCGGCAAAGGCGCCGAATGTGTCTTTGCCGGTAAATGGCGCTGCGCCGGCCGGCCAGTCTGAAGATGGTTTCTGAACTTCATCCCACAGCCAGAGTCCGAAGTCTTTATAATTGCCGTCGGCGCGCTGGTAATGAATGCGGATCTGCCCGGGCAGGGGCGGCTGATTGTCGCTGTCAGCGGCGGTTGTAATTGTTGTCGACAGCCAGATAACAGCTGCAGCAGTTGCCAGTTTTTTTATCAGCCTGAAGAACATTTTCATGACTACCTCTACCCATATCACCAGATTTGCCTGTTATGATAACCCCTTTTGCAACCCATTGCGCAAAAATTCGTTTAATTGCCAAGCACGGGTATTTATGTTATTAATGCTGAAACTGATGCAGATAGTGTATTTATGCGGACAATACTGAATTTTTTTATGCACGTCTTCGACCGGGTCTGTGACACCCGGGTAACCGAAGCGGCTGCTGCCATCGCATATTATGCGATTCTTTCATTTTTTCCATTGATTCTTTTTCTGATCGCTTTCAATTCGTCGTTTCTGCAGAGCGCCGAGGTTCAGGGGCAGATTTTGAAGTTTGTCGATGAATACCTGCCCGGTTCAGAAACCATCGTTGTCGGCAATATTCAGCACCTTATCAATGCCAGCGGCGCCGTCGGGCTCGCCGGTACCGCCGTGCTGCTCTGGTCGGCGACGCTCGTTTTTGCCGGCTTTGCCCAGAACATCAACATGGCCTGGACCAGCGCCGAAAGCCGGCACTTTCTGATCGACCGCCTCATCGGTCTGATGATGATCGGTATCATGGTGATTTTTCTGATTCTGACTCTTATAATGAATACTCTCGTCGATGTTTTGCCAAGGCTTTTTCCAGACTATCTCGGGCCGGTGTTTGCCGATATGACGCGGCTGCATCATTTTATGATCGATTACCTGCCCATGACCACAATGTTTGGCCTGCTTCTTCTTCTTTACAAGTATGTTCCATCGGTTGCTGTCAACTGGAGCGAATCTTTTATCGGCACGGTTTTTTCTTTTCTGGCACTGCAGCTTACCAGACGTGGCTTCGTCTGGTATCTTGCGTTCGGCACCGACAGTTACAGCCTTATTTATGGATCACTGGGGGCGGTTGTCGCTTTTATGCTCTGGATCTACCTTTCGTCGTGCATTATTCTGATCGGCGGGCATGTAAGTGCCAGTTTTGCCCTGTTTTTTCGCCCGGCACCCCTGCCGGTAAGCAGTGAAGAAACCGGCAGAATCGAGAGTCTGCCCGAAAGACCTGATTTTTCCTGAGTGTTGCCTGCTCCGGCTGCAGTGGTTACCACTTTTCTGCCGGTTTTTTCTCACTTTTCATGCTCAATGAAATGCGCTTGCGGGGAATGTCGACCTCGAGCACTCTGACCATAACTTTTTGCTGCACTTTAACCACTTCTGAAGGGTCTTTGATGAATTTGTCAGAGAGCTGGCTCACATGCACGAGGCCGTCCTGGTGAACGCCGATGTCGACGAAGGCACCAAAGGCGGTGACGTTGGTCACAATTCCTGGCAGCTTCATGCCGACGGCAAGATCTTTGATCTCGTTGACTCCTTCAGTGAATGAGAACGCTTCGAACTTTTCGCGCGGGTCAAGCCCGGGCCGGGCAAGCTCTTTCATGATGTCGTTGAGGGTGGGCAACCCGACTTCTTCGGTAACATAATTTTGCAGCTTGATCTGTTTGCGGAGTTGAGCATCTCTCAACAGTTCTTCAATGCTGCAGCCAAGATCCTGGGCCATTTTTTCAACTATTTTATAACTTTCCGGGTGAACGGCGCTGCGGTCAAGCGGGTTGTCGCTGTTGCGTACTCTCAAAAAGCCTGCGGCCTGCTCAAAAGCCTTGGGTCCAAGTCTGGGCACCTTCATCAGCTGTCGGCGATTTTTAAACGGGCCGTTTTCTTCGCGCCAGCTGATGATATTTTTGGCAAGCTGGGGCCCGAGCCCGGCAACATAGCTCAAAATCTGCGGGCTGGCAGTGTTTACTTCGACACCGACTCCGTTAACGCAGCTCATGACCACATCGTCGAGGCCTTTTTTCAGCCTGCTCTGATCGACATCATGCTGATACTGACCGACTCCGATCGATTTCGGGTCGATCTTTACCAGCTCAGCCAGCGGGTCCATCAGGCGTCTGCCGATCGAGACCGCGCCTCGTACCGTTACGTCATGATCGGGAAACTCGCTGCGGGCTACCTCGGAGGCGCTGTAGATCGAAGCGCCACTTTCGTTGACCATTACCACTGTGATATTTGCCGGTAATTTGAGACTTCTGACGAATGCTTCGGTTTCGCGGCTGGCAGTGCCGTTGCCGATGGCGATTGCTTCGATTTTGTGCCGGCTGATGAGCTGCTTTATCAGAATCCCGGAGGCTTCACGGGCCTGGTCAGACTGTGATATGAAGATGACGCTGTTTTCTAGCAGTTTGCCCTGCGGATCGAGGCAGACGACCTTGCAGCCGGTTCTGAAGCCGGGGTCGATGGCAATGACCGATTTCTGGCCAAGCGGGGGTGCCATCAGCAGTTCGCGCAGGTTGGCGGCAAAAACCCTGATTGCTTCTTCTTCTGCCTTTTCGCGCAGCTGTTTGCGGAATTCATTCTCGATCGAAGATGCCAGCAGACGTTTATAGGCATCTTCAGCTGCCTCGCGCACCTGTTCCCAGGCCGGGCAGAACTCTTTGCGGAAATGCCGCGAAACCATTTTCGCGGCCTTGTCATGGTCTGGCTGAATGCTGACCTTGAGAAATTCCTCGTTTTCGCCGCGCATTATCGCCAGCAGTCGATGCCCGGCGGCTTTGCCGGCCGGTTCCTGCCAGTCGAAGTAATCGCGGAACTTTGCGCCTTCTGTTTCCTTGTCTTTGACAACCTTCGAAACCAGCACCGCTTCAAGCGCAAACAACTCACGCAATGAAGCTCTGATGTCGGCGTTTTCGCTGATCATCTCGGCGATAATGTCGCGGGCTCCCTGCAGAGCTTCTTCGGCAGAGGCCACACCTTTGTCGGCATTTATGTAAGCAGTGGCTTCGCGATCGGGCACGAAAGTGGGCTGCTGTTCAAGCAGTGCCAGAGCGAGGGGTTCGAGGCCCTTTTCCCTGGCGATGGTCGCTCTGGTTCGCTTTTTGGGCCGAAATGGCAGGTATAGGTCTTCAAGCTCTGCCAGAGTTGTGGTTGCGGCTATTTTACCGTTCAGCTCATCGCTGAGCAGATTGCGTTCAGCAAGAGATTTAACTATGGCTTCGCGGCGCTTGTCATATTCAGCAAACTGTTCGAGCCGGTCGCGAATGGTGGTGATTGCAACCTCATCGAGTGAGCCGGTTCTTTCTTTGCGGTAGCGCGCGATGAACGGCACCGTGCCGCCTTCTTCGAGCAGTTGAGCCGTCGACATGACCTGGATCGGGTTTATTTTGAGCTCTTCGGCAATTCTTGAAAAATAGGTGTCGTTCATTTTCAGACCTCACAGATTGTTTGTCTGATTTATATTACCCGGCAGCCCGACAGTCAAGACCGAAAGTTTCAGCTCAGATCACTGCCGAAACCCTTGCCGCAACGTTCCTGAATATGCGGGGCATATTTTTTGTCGGTGCGCATGATGTGGTTGACCAGCCAGTCTTTAAGAAACACGAAGGTTTCAAGACCGATACAGCCACGTTTGTTGCGAAAGTTATCGTAAATGTCGGTAATCTGCTTTATCAACTGCTGGTGCGCTTTTATATGGGTGTCGCATTCCGGGTAGCGGTATTTGCGCATCATGCCCTCTTCAAAGCTGAAGTGGCTTTTGGTGTAATCGACAAGCTCGTCGAGAATCTGCTGCATTACTTCCTGGGCTTTGCCATCTTTGAGAGCATGGTGCAGGTCATTGGCAAGTGCAACCAGTTTGCGGTGCTGTTTGTCTATCTGCGGAATCCCGGTCAGCAGTGCTTCGGTCCACTTGAGGGGGTCTGAATCACGACCGCCGGTAGCAATGTGCAGAGAGACTTTTTTCGCCGTTTCAACAGATTTGAAGCGGTTTACCGCTGAGCCAAGCAGTTGCACCTGATGCGCCAGCTCTTCGGCGGCCGAAGCGGTCTGTTCGGCATGTGCCGAGTTTTTCTGGGTTACTTTATCGATCTGGTTCATGCCGATGGTTATCTGGGAAATGCCATGCGCCTGTTCCTGACTGGCGGCAGCTATTTCGCTGAGCAGATTGGCGGTTTCTTCGGCACCGTTTTTGATCTTGTCGAGCGAATCTGAGGTCATCGAGGCAATTTTGGTGCCGATTTCGATGCTGGTCATGGAACTGGCAATCAGTTCTGCCGTTTCTTTAGCAGCAGAAGAACTGCGCCCGGCCAGACGACGCACTTCGTCGGCGACGACTGCGAAACCCTTGCCGTGTTTTCCGGCTCTTGCGGCTTCAACTGCAGCATTCAGCGACAGCAGGTTCGTCTGAAATGCGATGTCTTCGATGATCTTCGAAATGCGGGTGATCTGTTTGCCCGATTCGCTGATGGTGTTGACTGCCTGAATCAGTTCGCTCATGTTCTGGGTGCCGGTAACTGCCGATTCTCTGGTTCTGGTGGCGATGTCGAGAGCCGAAGCCGCATTCTGGGCGGTATTTTTGGTGCGCGAGTCGATTTCGGTCATCGATGCCGATACCTGCTCAAGAGAGGCAGCCGAATCTGAAGCCCCTTCGTAGAGCGACTGGCTGGCCTCGGAAATCTGGCTTGCCATGGAGTTGAGCAGAGTAATGCCGTCACGGATATTTTCGATAAGATCATTCAGACCGCCAACCATCTTCTGCATGGCGCTTCCGAGAATATCGTCAGGTGAAGATACCTTGAATTCAACGCGCAGGTCTCCGTCTGCGATTTTTTCTGCCTGTCGGGCCTTCTGTTCGAGTTCGTCAGACATGAAGTCGAGAGCTCCTGCCATACGGCCAACTTCGTCAGCGGAATCGATGCCGAGACGGCCGGAAAGATCGCCGCGGCTGACAGCTTCTGCCAGCGCAACCACACGCCCGACCGGCCCTGAAATGTTGCGTGCCAGACGTACCGAAATCAGGCCTGTAACAAAGGTCGCCGCGAGAATGAGAAAAATAGAAAAATTCAGGTGCGTAACCGCTTCAGAAGTCGAAAAAACAGCCTTTTTCTCAGCCGCGGCGAGTTCAGACTGAATAACAGCCTGCATTTTCTCGATCAGGTCGCTGACCATCAGAAAATATTCTTTGCCGTTCTGTGAAAAGCCTCCTGCGGCAGCTTTTGAGAAGATCAGGCTGATTGCCTGATTGATTTTTTTCCATTCAGCCCCTTCGGAAATCTGCTGCAGCTTCTCGCCTGATGAATTTTCCAGCTGCAGAATTCTTGAAGTGATGCCGGCGGAAAACATCGCCCGATAATCGATAAGCTTCTGGAAAATGCTTTCTGAAACCGGTTTGTCATCGAGCAGAATTGCAGAAATCAGTGCACGCAGCTGACCGAGGCTTTCTTTGGCGGCTTCGAGGGTTACGATAGAGATAAATTGCCCGGCAAGTTGAGATGAAGAGACATATTTGCGGAAGTATTCATTCTGCTGGTCGAGCAGACTGCTGATTGCGTCAGTATATTCTCTTGCAACGGTTTCGGCGTCCGAGCTGCCTGAAATTCTGCTTCTGAAACTGCTTATGCTGTCTGAAAGTTCACGCAGCGAGCTCTGCATTTCCTTCTCGGATAGAAGCAGATCGCCCAGAAGGCGGTCACTGGTCTGACGATGTGCCGAGACTTCATCTTCTCTGGCAGCTTTTTTTAGAAAAAGAATCGAATAACCACGTTCTTTTTGCAGTTGGTGAGTCAGATCGGAACAGCTTCTGAAAAATCTGGTCGTCTGCTGAACTTTGCGGGAGTTTTCGATATCCTGCATCGCCATGCTTATCTGACCGTAACTCTGCCAGAAAAACGCCAGAAGCGGAACTCCTGCAAGAAATGCAAGCCTGTGAATGAGTTTCATTGCTGCTCGACCCCTTTTTTGGATTCATCGATGATGCTTGCGAGAGTGTTATTCTTCAGGTAATCAAAAAAACGGCATGACATTTCGTGAAGTAATTTGTTAATTTTACACGGAGAAACCGGACATCGGCAGTGGTTTTCTTCGAATTTGAATGGCCCGTCGATTGCTTCATAAATCTGCAGCAGAGAAACTTCGCCGGATGGAAGAAGAAGTCGGTAGCCACCACCGGGGCCACGTAGAGCTGATATCATGCCACTTCTTCGCAGACGTTGCATTACTTTCGCCAGATGAGCTTCGGAAGCATTAAGCGCGGTTGCCATTGCTGCAAGATTCAGGTCACCAGACGGTTTTTTCGCCAGCAGCAGCATTGAGTGAATTCCGAGACTTACCGCTTCAGACATGCCGAGATATGCGCTCATTTTAAGGCTCCATTGATATTCTGGTATTTCGATACCAAAATATCAGAATGCTTCCAGCCTGGCAAAATTTTTGTGGCAAGGCCAGAAAAAATTAAGGTTGTATTCAGTAGCTTTATGTGATTGCCTGTCGCATATGTAGAGGGTTGTAATTGGTAATATTTTGTAATATAGTGGCGGGGCTATTGATATTGTTTCATAGACAAAGCTCTGATAACATCTTTTCGAAACTGAGTCTGGAGGAATTATGAAAATTCTGAAGATTTTTGGCATACTGGCTTTGGCCCTTGGTGCCGTTTTCTGCCCTTACACCGCTTTTGCCCGCACAATTAATGTGGGTGTCATTATCGATGGTCGCACACCGAACTCTTCGACGTTGCTCGAAATGATCGGTGAAGAGATCGGAAAACTTCTTCCGGAAGGCGACCAGATCAATTTTGCTGAGAAAAATATTCATGACGGTAACTGGAATAATTCAGCGATCAGGCAAAAATTCGAAGCTTTGCTTACGGCATCTGATGCCGACGCAATTCTTGCAATTGGCCCGGTTGCATCTCAGATAGCCGCTGCGCATGATAAATTGAAAAAGCCGGTGCTGGCTGCCCATGTCATCAATGCCACTATGCAGGGCCTGAAAAAGACTGATGGCACTAGCGGCACGCCTAATCTGACTTATATCGATGCCGGCATCGATATCGGCCGCCATATCGACCGCTTTCAGGAAATTCGCAAATTTTCGAGCATGCATCTGCTTATCAGCTCATATATGCTCGATGGCATTGCCGGGCTGACCGAGTATCTGCGTCGCCAGGCAGAAGAGCGCGAAGTGAAACTGGTTGTCATACCTGTCGGCAGCAATCTTGCCGAAACATTGGCAAAACTTGCCGATGCCGAAGCTGTTTATGTTGCGCCGATGCTTGATATGCCAATTGAACAGCAGAAACAGCTGATCGGCAGAATCAATGCCATGAAAATTCCGAGCATGGCCATGATCGGTAGAGCTCCTGTTGAAAGCGGCGTTCTTTGCAGTATCGCCATGGAAATCGACACCCAGAAGCTTGCCCGCCGCATTGCCCTGAATTTTCAGCGCCTGCTGATGAATGACGACCCTTCGACTTTTCAGGTTGATTTTTCGCATACCGAGCGTCTGACGATCAATATGCAGACCGCCCGGGAAATCGGGGTTTACCCGACCTGGAGCCAGATGACCGACGCGGTTCTGCTCAACGAAGAACCTGACAATATCGAAAGAAAGCTTTCGATCACCCAGGTAATCGAAACTGCATTACTGCGCAACCTGCAGCTGATCGCCAAAAAGCAGGAGCTGGTTGCCGGTGAGCGTGGCGTTGACCGGGCAAGATCGAATCTGCGACCTAAAATCAGCGCTTTTGGCCGCCAGACAATGCTTGATGACGACAGGGCTGAAAGCATTATGACGCCTGGCCAGCATACAACCCAGATCGGCGCAGATCTGATGATGGTTCTTTACAGCGAACAGGCCCGTGCCAATATCGATATTCAAAAACTCTTTCAGAGTGCCCGCCGCGAAGAGGAGAGGGCCCTGATGCTCGATATCATAAAAGATGCGGCCATTGCCTATCTCAATGTTCTTAAAACCAGAACTCTGCAGAATATTCAGCGCGATAATCTCGAAGTTACCAGGGCCAATCTAGAAATAGCCAGATTCAGAGAGCAGGTTGGTACCTCTGGTCCGGCTGAGGTCTACCGCTGGGAAATCCAGATGGCAGGAGCCAGACAGGCGTTGATTGATGCAACAGCCATGCGTCGCAAGGCTGAAATGGCTCTCAATCAGGCACTTGCGGCTTCTCAGGAAGAAGAATTCACCACCGCCGACTGCGACATTTTCTCAGAGGTATTCTTTCTCGATTATGAAAAAGTGGCGCCATATATCGATAACCAGCTGGGTTACAAACTGTTTCGTGACTTTCTGGTCGGCGATACCTTTGTGTTCTCGCCTGAGATTCAGCAGATCAGTCGCGGCATCGAGGCCATGGACCGCTCAAAAAAATCTGCGAAAAATCGTTACAGTCACCCGACAGTTGCTTTGCAGAGCAATTTCAGCCGAACTGTCAGGGAATCTGGTATCGGTGCGGTCAAGCCTGCCATGCCTGCGCCTTTCAGCAGTGTCTTCAATTACCCTGACAAAAACGACTGGCATGTGGCTTTGAATATCTCTATACCTCTGTATGAGGGTGGTGATCGCAAAGCTGCCATCAAAGAGGCTGAAGCGAAACTTGAAAAGCTTTCGGCCGAAAAGGAATACCTGATGCAGCGGCTTGAATTGAATACCCGTGCCTCTCTTGAAGATGCCCGAGCTTCTTTCTCAAGCATCGCTCTGGCAAAAACCCGCGCTGAATACGCTTCAAAAACGCTTGAACTGGTTAGAAACGCTTACTCAAGAGGTGCGGTGAATATTCTCGACC
>CAZFUG010000032.1:0-6847 GCA_964522035.1 uncultured bacterium | reverse complement strand
TCGGCAAATGCAGTGTTTGCTTTTTTGAGTGATTTTGTCAGGGTCTGCCGGGCGGTCGGAACCTTTGATTTCATTCTTAACCACGAAAGCAACCGTGAATGGTATGATCGGCTTGCGGCATTTTACAATGCCAATGGCAGCTTCAAGCCCATGCAGAGAAAAGCTCCGGCCAGTATTAAAATTGAGCCGGCGGTCAGTGAAGAAGTTCTTTATGACAGCGACACAACTTCAGCGAAGTAGTGTTTGAAAAATAAAACCGGCCTGCAGATATGATTCTACAGGCCGGTTTTATTTTATGCTGCAGACAGGGCGCGCAGCGAAGGCCGGTTGATCGGGAGTCGAGTTAGACTCAGCGGAGCCAGCCAGTGTTGAAAGCAATGTCTTTTTCGGTATGACCCATGCCGGCATAGTCGCATACCAGCTCTTCACCAGCTTTGATCTGGCGGGCGGTAAAGGTGCCTTCCGGGCGGTCGACGAGGTTGGGCTTTTGAGAATGGTTCATGAAACGTGCATCATCGATGCAGTAATAAAGAAGGTTATCGCTGGAAAAGCAATATTTACAGAAAAATTCCTTCTGCCATTCAGGCATTTCCGAAAGCTTGTCTTCAGTGAGAACCTTGTCAAAATCATGATGATAAGCCCATACCTGAGTGTTGGCAGGCATATCTTCAGCAGCGAAAAGACCGAGACCTTCAATGTTTGAATTTTTTACCACAGTTTTTACAAGCAACATACGACGATTGTTCGCCCGATTCCAAGCTTCGATCAGCTGTTCGACAGCGAATACTCCTCTTTCTGCAGATTTTCCCGGACGCATATTTTACGTTGGGAATGGGGTTGAGGATAGCACCGCAAAACCTACTAATCAAGAGAGTTAAGAAAGATTTTTAAAAATATTGAGCAGCTTGTCGGTCATTACTTCCCGCAGAAAACGTTGTCTGACCACTTTTAGATTTTCAGTGGCTGCCAAAGCCAGTTCTCGATAGTTTTTCAGCAGATCGAGGCAGCAGCTGGCCAGTTGTGACGGGTCGGCCGGGTCGTAATAAAGGTTGCCGCGAATTGAGCCGAGAATATCGCTGGCTTCACCCTTCAGGCCATAAAGAATGGGTCTGCCGCCTGCCATATAATCGAAAACCTTTGACGGAATGGTTTTGTCCATGGTCCCATCGTCTTTTAGGTGCAGCATCAGAGCATGTGCATTGCGGATCATTTCGATGGCCCGCTCTTTTGAAACCAGTCCGAGGATTTCGATATTGCTCAATCCGGCATCTTTGACGGCCTTTTCGATCATAGGCTTTTCGATGCCGCTGCCAACCAGCTGAAATCTGATACTGGTTTCTCCCGCCGCTGCAAGCTTGCGTGCAGCTTCGACCACCAGACTGAGGTTCTGACAGTAACCCATGTTGCCGATGTAAAGAACTGTCATCGGTCGAGGTTCAGGGTCTACCGGCATGGCACCGTCGGCAACCATGGTTGCCGGAATGGCATTGTAAATGACTTCGGGGCGTCGCCCTCCCGAAACACGGCTGATATAGTCGGCCATGGGCCCGGCTACACAGGTTATCTGATCGGCAGCCCGGTAAAGAATGTATTCAATCACTTTTGCCGCTCTGAAGAGAAAACTGCCCTCTTTGATCTGGCCGGCAACTACCGCTGATTCGGGCCAGATATCACGGATGTCGAGACATAGAGGGGTTTTTTTGAACCAGGCGGTGATCAGGCCTGAAATGCCGGTGAACAGCGGTGGGCTCGAGGCCCAGATGACGTCGAAATGCCCTTGGTGCCTGCCCGCTGCCTTGATCGCGCCAAACATGAACGACAGGTAATGGGCAATGTAATTCCATTTGCCACGACCTTCGTATTTAATCAGCGGAACACGGCTGACTCTTACTTTGCCATCGTCGATGCTCTGTCCGTCGATCTGACCCTTATGGGGTTCGCCTGCGATTACATGCACTTCGCAGCCCATTTCGGCGAGAAGAGTCGCTGTTTCCTGCATTCTGAAAGCGCAGGCTGTGACATCAGGGTAGTAGAACTGTGTGATGATGAGAACTTTAAGCGGTCTGCCAGGAGATGACATAATCGATGGCCTCGGCCTGTGGATTGCTTAGGACTATTTTTTCGGCATTTACCGGCATGCCAAAGGCCGGATACCAGATATAAGGTGCTGTGCGCAGGTTCGCTTCTGTGGTGATGCTTAATATGGTTCTGCCAATGCTGAAACTGGTTGTGGATGGGCGGTTTTCGGGTATGATTATTGCGCCAGGTGCAAGATGCAGAAGCGAAATGAAGGTGCCGGTCACCCGCCGCTGTGTCAGGCGGTCACGAATCTTGATTTGCTGCTGCGAAAAAATCACCTCGCGGCGGTAATGCTGCCCATACTGATCGATAAACTCAACGACAAGCATGCCGTGCTCTGAATCATAGCTGCGGTGCGTTACTCTTGCTCTTCTTCCTATTCTGAAAGTTCCCCAGATGTCTGACTGCTCTGCGTGCTCGATCATTGGCAGATTGTGGGCTTCTGTTCTTCGGCATGCCTGTCGGATCTCGGCATTCTGGTATGAGCCGCAGCCGGTATCGATTATACAGCGTTCGCCGTTGAGAGAAAGTTCGTATGAAAGAATGTCGCAGTGACTGTGCCCGGGCTGAAAAGCCGGCGATGGTTCGCCACAGCTGAGCACAAAATAGCAGTCAGGTGTGTGGCGCACAAAGAAACCGGAATGCTCGAGAAGATAATTCATGGTTTTCCAGTCACGACTGATGCCTGTTTTAAGCGCCGAGTCGTTGAACTGGGAAATTTTTCCGTCGGGGTGAGTCATGACTGCCAGCCAGTCGCGCATCAGCGGAATTCGGTCGCCGCAGAGCATTGCCATTCTTGCAATCTTGCGGCTGAGATTCTGGCTGATGCCGTCGAGCTCCAGCAGTTTACGGTTGGCGGCCCTTACAGCTTCTATTGCATGCAGCATTTCGACGTGATACATCGGACTGCGCTCGAAATGACCACCATCCTGCATGATCTGCAGTCGTATCTGCTCAACCAGCTCGTCAATGCAGAAATCTATCAATGACTCGCTTTCCGGGGTGACTCCTTCTTCGTATTCTGCCAGAAAAACCGTGGCGACGAAGAGGGCTTTGAGGTTTTCGAGAAGATGATTGGCCTGAATATGGTATTCAAGGTCATTGCGGAGTCGCTGACACTGCAGAGTGATTGAGCTGACAATGCAGTCTTCGGCATCTTCGTCGAGTGACGGATGCTCTCGACACCATCTGACCCACTCGGTAATCCGCCGCGACAGAGGGTATGGTTCCCAGGTTTCGGCTCTGGGCGAATTGTTCTTTTCAATCCAGTCGAGGATCAGAAAAAGGTTCTGAGGCGAATGTGTTTCGGTCTGGCCATCATGCAGCCAGGCAAAGTAATTCAGGTTATAAACCCAGAGCTTTTCAGGGCGATCACTGAAGTGCCCTGTCTGCCACTGCATCTCTGCTGTTTTAAACTGATGTGATCGATTGAGAAACTTGAGTTCGAGTTTTTCTGGCGGTTGCAGCAGCAGTCGGTTTTTTAGCTCGGCAGCGAGCTGCGAAAGCCTGCCCGGATTACCGGATGAAGAGAACAGCCGGCGCAGCGCAAAAAGCGGCCGACCGTATATCTGAACCGGCAACAGATGGCGTATTGTATGAAAAACTCTGCTGAAAGTCATTTTTGAAGTTTCATAAGCCTTTCGTATTCAGTCTAGTTCAATCCCGCCAGCCTGTAAAGTCATACCTGCAACTTCGACGAGTTCGTCAATGCCAATGGGGCATTCCAGGCCTTTTTCAATTGCCCTGACAAACGCGGCAGCGCATGCATCCTGTCCTTTGTCCTGTGCCCAAAGTGACTGGTTTTTTGCTCCTGCCCAGCCGAAATAGTGCAGATTTTTAAAATTGTCGATCTGAAGAATGCGCCCGCCCGAGAAGACTTCGATCCTTTCCTTCGGAAAATCCTTGCTGCCATTGGCAAAATAGTGGACGGTGCCGATCGAGCCATCGCGCATGGTCATGGTGATGGTCATGGTGTCAGGCATTTTATCCTGTGACAGCGGGTTGCTCATCGTCGTCGTCTGCAGCGAAACAATCGGCTGGCCTGCAAGATATCTTATCAGATCGATAAAATGGCAGCCTTCACCAATGATTCTGCCGCCGCCGGCTGCCATATCGTGTGCCCAGTGTTCTACCGGTATCTGCCCGGCATTTGCCGTGATAATGATGCTGCATGGCGCGTTGCCGCCTCTCAGACTTTCAGCAGCCGCCGCAGTCAGCGGCGAAAACCTGCGGTTGAAGCCGACCATCAGATGAAGAGGTTTTTTTTCAGCCGCTTTTTTCCAGGCGGCTTTGATTTCTTCGAGTTCGGCAAAATTGAGACACAGAGGCTTTTCGACGAAAACGTGCTTGCCGCTGTTGAGAGCTTCAATGACAAAACGTGCATGCGAGCCATGTCTTGTGGCAATAACAACCGTATTGATTTCAGGATCATTGAAAATTCGGCCCGTATCGGTAGTACTGATTGAAAAGCCGTGTTTGCTGCCAATATGGCTGCCTGAAACGCCGCCGGCGCTGGCAATCGTCTTTAATACTGCACCCGCCTTGGCAAACGACGGTATCAGCATGCCACCGGCATAATTGCCGGCACCGATAAAGCCTATGACTGCCTTGTCGCAGGCAACAGGTGAATGATGTGCGATTTCCTGCAGGGATACAGATTTCTGTTCCAGGTCGACATTGCCGTCATAGGTTAGAACAAGGCCAAGAATGTCTTTTGCTTCTGAAACCATCTCATAAGCAGCTTCGGCTTCATTGAAAGGAATTTCTCGGCTGACCAGTTCGGCGGTGCGCAGCTTTCCGGCTGCCATGAGATCGAGAACCGCGACAAAGTTGCGCTGTTCGGTCCACCTTACAAAGCCTATGGGGTAGTCAAGGCCCTTTTCTTCATATTCACTGGCATAACGCCCGGGGCCGTAAGAGCAGGAAACCTGGAACGAAATTTCTTTTTTGTAAAAGTCATCACGCGAAATATTGAGGCCACAGACACCTACAAGAACGACTCTGCCGCGCTTGCGGCACATCTGCGGCGCCTGCTGAACCGGATCGTTGCTTGAGGTGGCCGCCGTGATGATGACACCATCGACGCCATAACCACGCGAAAAATTCATTGCCAGATCGACCGGACTGTTGCCGCGCGAAATATCGTAAGCCGCAACGCCGTATTCGCGGGCGAGATCGACCTTGCTGCGGTCGAAGTCGAAACCGATGACCCGGCAGCCGTTTGCCTGCAGCATCTGACAGGTAAGCAGGCCGATCAGGCCAAGACCGATAACAGCGACACTTTCGCCGAGTGTCGGATTGATAAGTCTTACGCCTTCAAGGGCGATTGCAGAAACTACCGTGAAGCTGGCACTCGTATCATCGACTTCTTCAGGTATTCTGGCGCAGAGATTGGCCGGAATGCAGACAACTTCAGCGTGATTGCCATTCGATACCACCCGGTCACCTTTTTTGAAACCTGTTACCCCGGCTCCGACTTCTAGAACAATTCCGGCGTTTGAGTAACCAAGTGCAAGGGGCTGGTCGAGTTTGTTGAAAACAGCATTGACCGTCGGCATCAGGCCGTCGGTTTTCACTTTCTGCAGAACCTGTTTAACCTTGTCTGGCTGCTGGCGTGCTTTGTCGACCCAGCCGGCCTTGCCGAAATTCAGCAGCATGCGCTCGGTTCCGAGCGAAATCAGGGTGCGACTGGTTTTTATCAGCAGCGAACCGGCTTTAACTTTTGGCACCGGCAATTCGGCAAGTTCAATCTGACCGGTTTTAAGGCTTTGCAGAATCTGTTTCATGTGTTTGCGGCTCCTGGCTTAAATCTTGATGCTATGGTAACTGGTTCGGTCGATAAACAGCCGACACCATATTTCAATACAGAGAAGCGAAAAAATCGTGTAGCTGCCGTCGATACGCCCTTCCTGATCATCTATTATCAGCCTGCTGACGGCTTCTGGCGCAAAAATACCGCGATGCTGCAATACCTCGGGCGAAAGCAGATCGCTGATGATCCTGCGCAGGTCATTTCTTACCCATCGCCGCAGTGGCGCACCAAAGGCGGTTTTTGGCCTGTAAATGACCTGGTGGGGCAGAAATGGTTCCATGGCTTTTTTAAAAATGGCTTTGCCGTTTGCAAAGGTCTGCTTGAAACCAGTCGGAATTTTGCTGGCAAATGCGACCAGATCGGGGTCGAGCAGGGGGACTCTGGCTTCGACACCATATCGCATGCAGGTTTTGTCGGTATAGTTGAGATTGTGGTCAGGCAGAAAAAAGCGGCTGTCAAGAAACAGCATCTGATTTATCGGGTCATTTTCAGACGGAATTTCTTTCATGGCGTCGAGCAGAGGCTGTGCAAACGCTGTTGCAAAAGCCTCCTCACGTTTTTCGGCGGAAAAGAGGCCTTTTCGCAGATCTTCAGACGACCACTGATAGTATGCCAGCAGTCTTTCTTTGTCGCTTAGATGCGCGTTTCTGAGAACTTTGACCAGACGCCTGGCCCATGGATTCCTTACATCTGCATGTGACGAGGCGATGCGCCCGGCCAGGCTTCGCAGTGGCCGTGGCAGCCAGCCCCAGAGCGATTCAGTTTTCATCGCCAGGTGCCGGCGGTAGCCGGTGAAAATATCATCACCACCCGCACCCGAAAGCAGAACTTTGATACCATCTCTACGTGCCTGTTCTGCAATGAACATTGCATTGACCGGTGCCGGGTCGGCCTGAGGCTCATCTAGATACCAGATCAGTTCACTGACTCGCTGAATCAGTTGCTCTGGCGAAACCC
>CAZFUG010000031.1:20305-27275 GCA_964522035.1 uncultured bacterium | reverse complement strand
GGCGAAGCCATACGAGGTCGTTGCCCGAAAAATTGATGTGCTGAAGCGTAATCTGCAGATTCTTGCAGTTCTGGTTATATTTCTGGCTCTTTTTTCGGCCCGGGTTACATCTTCGCTCCTTCTGCAGCCGGTAAGCCGACTGCGCGAAGCTCTGGCTTCAATGGCTGCGGGAAATTTCCGTACGCAGTTTTCAGGAGCGACCGTGTCTGAATTTGACGCCATGCTCGGCAGCCTGAATCGAACCATGAGCAACCTTCAGGAGCTCCAGGTTGCACGAAGCGTTCAGGAAACCTTATGGCCGGAAGAACCTCTCAGCGGTGAGGACTGGCATCTGTTCGGCCGGTGTGACACAGCCACCGAGCTGGGTGGCGATCATTACGACTGGCTGAAATTACCTGACGGGAGAATTCTGCTCGTGATCGGAGATGCTACCGGGCATGGTATAGCTCCGGCAATGGTTCAGGCTTCTATTAAAGTCTGGCTGGCTCTGAATGCCGAAAAGGCTCAGAGTGCCGTAAATCTTCTTTCCGAGATAAGCCGCCTTCATTTCAGCTACGGGGCAAAGCGATTGTATATGACCTGCTGGCTGGGCTTTTTTGACCCGGCAACCGGCCATCTCGAATACGCTTCGGCCGGGCATCCTTACCCGATTGTCGTCAGAAAAGACGGAAGCACCGAGATTCTGAAGCTTGCCGGCATGCCTCTCGGTATCAGGCAGAAAGCAACGGTTTTCGGTGACAGCAGGGTTCTTGAAAAGGGCAGCAGTCTCGTTCTTTACACTGATGGAATCGTTGAAACAACAGATGCCCAGAACCAGATGCTCGGCTTCGATGGTTTTGCGGCAATCTGTGCCGAAATTGCCGGAATGCCGGCCGGAGCTGCCGTAGAAAAAATTCTGGCGCGCGCCGCCGAATGGGGTCCCAAAAATGATGACCAGAGCGTCATAGTTCTATGCCGGCAGTCAGAAGCGGGTGAAAAACAATGAAAAGTGCCAGTTCACGCCATGTTTACCTGCTGCTTCTGATTCTTGGCTTTGCAGCCAACCTTGCTGTTATCTATGTGTTCTGGAACCGTGACATGCAGAATTCGCGCCAGGCTTCCGGGTTACAGATCCGCAGGCAGCTGGACCGTTTTCATTCTTCATTTACCTTTGAAAAAATTTTTGTCGGCATTTTTTACGATCTTTTTCAGCGCTCTGGCAATGAACCGGCAAAACCTTTCGATGACCTGATCAATACCTGGAAGTCTGACTGGCATCTGCCAGAGGGCTCATGCGAAGTGGTGTTTTATAAGGGACATGAACCTCTTAACTGCAGCAGGGAAGAATGCGAGGAATTCCGATTCCTGTTTTCCAGGATCGCCTGCGATAAGTTTCGCAAATACAGAACCGAAGGTCATGATAAAAACCGGCTGGTAAAGATGCTTAATGGTGGCGTCGGTTTCGAGAGACTCGAGGCAAAGCCAGGGCAGTTGAGGCGCATCAACATCAGCAGTCACCGAAGTTATGCTGTCTGGTTCACCCGCAGGGAAACGCCTGAAACTAAGGCTGATGGCATGCTGCTTCTTTTTCATAATGCTTTTGTTAATGAGCGGATGCTTGCAGCGGCTCTTTTTACCAGGCTGAATGTAGATAGAAACCGCTTTGGCTACCTCAATCTGAATGAGGTGAGACGATCGTGCCCGCTGCCGGGCATCGACCCGGCATTGTTAACAGCTGCAGTCAGAGAACGAACCGGAGCCAGCGGGCTGGTTCAGCTGGTATGCAATGGCAAGAATCTTATGCTCAGGTTAAGCCCCGATGGTCATATTTTTTATGCCGACGCTGCTGAAGTAACTGTTCCCCTGCCATTCTGGGCCATGGCTCTGTTTTTTTTCTGGTTGCCGGTCATGTTGAATTCAATGTTGAAGGCAGAGCCGGAATTCAGGTTATCTCTTTATACCCTGCTGGCTTTTGTTGTCATCATCAGTATGGCCCTGCCAGCCATTGCCATAGGCTTTTACTGGAATGCCTTCATCTCGTCACGTCGCCAGTCTTTGAAAATTGCGGCTTCAGATCGTCTGCAGCAGCATCTGATTCAAATCGACTCAAGCTTTCAGCAGACCTTCAGACAAAACCGCAAAATTTTCCGCGACCTGGTGCAGCTTATCGATCGGCGCCCGGAAAACCTGCAGGCATTTATCGACAGATCGGTCAAACTCGAAATCGACGGCATGTTCGATGCCTGCATGCTTATCAACGCTGAGGGGCAGTTTGTCAGACCCTATGCAGCTTCGACCTACGCTGTCAGACGCATGGCCTTTTATCCGCGGGCTTATCGTGAGAAGGCCCTGGAGCAGTTTTTTGCCTGGGGGTGGGTGCCATTTGATCTTGAGGCTTCTTATGCCCTGGAGACGCCCACTGAAAACCTTGATATCAACGAGTTCGTATCACTGATGCCATCTCAGGGCAAGTCTGCCTATACCGGTTTTGCCGGGTTCACCGCAAAAGACCTTATTAAAATGCATAACAGCAGAATCGATGGTGACTCCGCTGCTGTTAAAGATGGCGTTTCAAGCATGGTAATGTCTTCGTTGATAGAAGGAGACGGCGAAAACCCGGTTGCCAGAATCTACCAGAGCCTCGGTGATTTTTTCGATTTTGGCTTTGGCGCCAACCAGTCGATCAATTTCGTCGATCTGATTAAAGACAGAAACGGTCGGGCAGCCCATTGCCTCATACTTTTTTCAGGGCAGTATAATGTTTCCGGAAGGTTCTTCGACAGGCTGTTCTCAAGTTCTGACAGATGGCCTGCCGGTGTCAGCTATTTTGCTATCACCGATCGTCTCTTCAATGTAAATTATCCATGGCTTGACATGTGGAAGCGGGCCAATCGACTTCTCGCTCTGATGCAGCCGCCGAGAAAAACCCACGTTGAAGAAGTGCTGATCAATGGCAGGCCCCATCTGCTGGCTGCCTACGTTGCAAGACGCTTTGACGGCTACGTTTTGGCAGCGACTCTGCCATTGTCTGAAATAGAGAATGAACTTTCTCTGCTGCGCGACAAGATGCTGTTCGCCGGTTTTCTGATTGCGGCGACATTTGTTTTTGTAATTATCCGCATTTATTACGGCATCATGGTTCCGGCAGACGAAGTTATGAATGGAGTCAGGGCTTTTGCCAGCCGCAATCATTCATATAGAATTTCGATAACGACAAATGACGAATGGGAGCAGCTCGGTGAGACGTTTAACAGTTCTCTTGAAAGCCTTAAAGAACTTGAAGTTGCCCATTTCGTTCAGACCTGCATTCTTCCCGCCGGCGATATTTCTGCCCCCGGCGCTGTATTCTCCGGTAGAACAGTGCCTGCCGATGACGTTGGCGGCGATTATTACGATGCCTTTGTCAACGCCGACGAAATGACTTTTATCGCCGGCGATGTGTCAGGGCATTCGGTTTCGGCGGCTCTGGTCGTTTCAATGGCGAGGGCCGGTTTTGCCGCATTGTTCGACAGCGGTGTCAGAATGCCCGATGAGCTCTTTGTCAGGTTCAACCAGTTGATGCTTGAACACCTGCGGCGGGTTAAAATGATGACCTGTTTTGCCGGACATATCGATAAGAACGGGATTCTTACCTGCAGCAACGCCGGTCAGGCTTTTCCTCTTCTCATCAGAGACGATGGCAGTGTCGAATTCATCAGATTGATTGGTTACCCGCTTGGGGTGGCCAGAAGAAAGACATACAAGATCGAAAAGATAAAACTGCCGCCCCGGTGCCGCCTGGTAATGTTCAGCGATGGGGTTGTCGAAGCGATGAATGACAGGGGCGAACAGTTCGGTTACGACCGCCTGGAAGCCCTGGTTAAAAGTCTTGGTCTGAGCTGCAGCCGCGAAGAATTTTTTGCCGGAATCTACCGTGCTGTTAAAGAATTTTCAGGTGCGGTGCCCTGGGGTGATGATGTAACCGTCGCTCTTCTCGATTATCAGAAACCCATGTGAGCAGTTTGGATGCAGGGTATTGCTTTTCTGAGAAGTTTTAACCTATAATCCGCATGTCATGAGAACAATACTCAAACTTCTTGTTTCACTTAAATCTGCTGTTGCTCTGATCACCTTTCTGACTCTGCTCTCGATGCTCGGCACCTTCGTGCCCCAGAACCTCGAGGCGGCAGTCTATCTGCAGCGTTACCCGACCGTCGGTCACTGGATTCTCGCACTTGGCTTCGACGACATGTTTCGCAGTGTCATTTATCAGGCTTGTCTGTGGCTGCTTTCATTGTCGACGTTTGTCTGTATTCTCACCCGCTGGAAAAGCACTTCAAAACGGCTTTTTAAAAGACTCGAAAATGTTGAAAAGGCCGAGATAATGGCTTTTCCAGCCGGTCGTTCCTTTTCTGACGATCTTGCCGCTGACTGGCAGAACCAGTATGCCGATTTTAAAACCGATGACGACGGAGTTTTGATCGGTCTGCGCGCTTCCGGGCGCATGTCATTGCTGGGTGGTATGTTCATTCATATCGGACTTCTCGCAGTTCTTGCCGGGGGCCTGATCGGGGTTTTTCTCGGCGTCGAAACCTCTCTGCACGGTCGTAAAGGCGAAAACGTCGTCGTTCCTCCTCTTGAAGCTCTCCGTGCTGGCCGGGATGCAGATCGCATCAGCCGCGTGGCCCGTAACATCAGAACCTTTTCTCCTAACGATCCCCGCCTTGAACAGATGCGCCAGCAGGTCGAAAGTCTGCACAAAAAGTATGCCGAAGGCATGGCCAGTCCGGCATTCTCTATTGCTTTCGATGAACTGTGGGTTGAATATTACGAAAATGATGCGGGGCATCAGCAGGGCGTCAGAAGCTGGAACTCGCGGGTTCGTTTTATTGCCCCTGCAGCTCAGTCAGATGCAACGGTCATCAAGGTGAATCAGCCGGTAAGTTTTAACGAATTCACCTTCTATCAGGCCAGCTGGAACAAATATTATTCAAAAATTCGTCTGACTGTCGAACATCTGCCTGGAATCAGTGGCTGGCTTGACTACCAGCCCGCCGCCAGCTTTCCGCAGACGCTCGAACTGACTCTAAATCAACCGTTTAAGCCGGAGTGGGCATCTTTTACCTTCGTCATACAGGACTTCATGCCCGACTTCAGAGTTATGGACGGCAGATTCATTTCGGTTTCAAGCGAATTGAACAATCCGGCAGCAATGATTGTCGCATTTGATGAATCGGAAAAAGTTGTCGGGCGGGCCTGGGCTTTCCCTGCAGATCGCGCGATGCTGGCCAGCCATGTTTCAAGTCTGCCGTTTCTTTTTACATTTACCTCTGCCGAAGCCGAGTTCGAAAGCACTCTGCAGATGACCCACGATCCGGGTAAGCCGGTTGTGTGGCTTGGCTGTCTGCTTTTCACTCTTGGCATGATAATGAGCTTCTATGTTGCCTATCGCGAAGATTGGGTCCTCGTATTCCCTGACGGTACAGTAAGAATAGCTGTTGCCGGCAACCGGCCCCCTCACATGCTGATTGGCGATCTCGACCGGATTCAGTGCCAGCTGACTCACAAACCACAGGAAACAGTCACCAATGAATGAAACCAGTATTTTTACCCTGTCGATGTTTTGTTATCTTGCCGCTTTCGCTCTAAACAGCGCCTCTCTCAGTCTTGAGCGGCAGAAACTGCATGCCTATGGCCGGGCCTTTAACTGGATTGGCATAGCTGCAGCAATTATCGCCCTTGGCATGCGCTGGCACAGTGCGGGGCACCCGCCGCTTTCAAATATGTACGAATCACTGGTGACCCTGTCGACACTCATCGTTCTGGTTGGTCAGATTTTTACAGCATCGCAGCCGCTGCCGGTTCTCGAGGCAGGCACAAGCGTAGGCGCTGTTCTGATGATCGGTGTTGCTTCGGTTTTTTCTTCCGATATCCGGCCTCTGATTCCGGCTCTGCAGTCCTACTGGCTGCACCTTCATGTATCTCTGGCTTTTGTTGGCGAAGCCTGCTTCGCCGTCGCCTTTATTCTCAGCTACCTGTTCTGCCTGCGCCGGATTCTCGGTGACGCCTCCGGTCGCACTGATTTTTCTGACAGCCGCGAAAAGCTTGCCTGCTATTCGGTTGTTCTGGGATTGCCGATTGTCTTTATCGCCAGCATGATTCTTCTGGCCAGACACCTCAGTAATCACCCAATGTATGCTGACCGTTGGCACAACATTGTTTTCTGGGTAATTATACCTTCAATACTGGCAGTCATAGTCGTTGCAGTCATGGCCTGGCTGTTTCGTGGCGCCCTGGGCCGTGGTGCCGAACGCTGGTTGCCCGACAATGTGATTCTCGATAACCTGATTTATCGGGCTATCGCGCTTGGTTACCCGTTGTTCACGGTCGGAGGGCTGATTTTTGGCATGATCTGGGCAAACAAGGCCTGGGGCCGATACTGGGGCTGGGATCCAAAAGAAACCTGGGCTCTGATAACTTTTCTTGTCTATTCAATCTATCTGCATGTCAGACTTGCCCGTGGCTGGAGCGGAACCTGGACTGCCTGTCTTTCAGTCGCAGGTTTCATCGTCACCATGTTCACCCTCTTCGGGGTCAACTTCCTCATCAGCAGTCTCCATTCCTACGCCGGTTCCTGATTCCTCTTGTTCTGCGGCCGCATCTGGTTGCCCGTTGTCTGTCTGCCACCGATTCCAGAAAAGATGGGCAAGAAATTCCCATGCTTCTTCGGCGCTGAAATCATTATTCCATTCGATTTCAGGGTGCAGTTCCGGTCGGTAGAATTCGCAGAAATGTGAAAATTCAGGCAGACTGGCAATGTGTTCCGGCAGATATTCCGCTGTATCCCATATTTTTTCGAGGGTAAGGGCGGCAGCGGAGAGAAAATCTGTTTTGCGGGGTTGCACCGGTTGAGCTGTATCGACCAGGTGCACTGGAAAACGTGGATGCAGCCATGCTTTTTTTCTGCCGGGAAAAGCGATCATATTGTTCTGCAGCAGAGCTTTTACTGTCT